>NZ_AUFD01000005.1:0-397282 GCF_000426325.1 Streptomyces sp. CNS606 | reverse complement strand
CGACGAGGAGAAGGCCCGCGCCAAGGAACGCGTCTTCTCCCTCCGCGACGAATTCGGCGGCTGGGACCCCCGCCGCCAGCGCCCCGAACTGTGGCAGCTCTACAACGGCCGCCACTCCCCCGGCGAACACGTCCGCGTCTTCCCCCTGTCCAACTGGACCGAACTCGACGTCTGGCAGTACATCGGCCACGAGAAGATCGAACTCCCCGCCATCTACTACGCCCACCGCCGCGAGGTCTTCTCCCGCAACGGCATGTGGCTCTCCGCCGGCGACTGGGGCGGACCCACCGACACCGAGAAGACCACCCTGCAGACCCGCACCGTGCGCTACCGCACCGTCGGCGACATGTCCTGCACCGGCGCCGTCGACTCCGACGCCGACACCAACGACGCGATCATCACCGAGATCGCCGCCTCCCGCCTCACCGAACGCGGCGCCACCCGCGCCGACGACAAGATGTCCGAAGCCGCCATGGAAGACCGCAAGCGCGAGGGATACTTCTAGACGGCGCCCAGGCGCCCAGGCGCACGAAACCGGCCGACGGGCCGCCCGGCCGAGCCGGGCGGCCCGTCGGCCGGTTCGGGACTACTTGAGACCGGTCAGGGCGATGCCCCGGACGAAGTAGCGCTGGGCGAAGACCAGGATCAGCGCGGTGGGCACGAACATGATCACCGAACCGGCCGCGGTGAGGTGCCAGAGCGTGAAGTGCTCCTGGTTGAACAGGGTCAGCCCGACCGGGATGGTGCGCATGTCCTCGGTGGTGGTGGCCACCAGCGGCCACAGGAACTCGTTCCACTGGAAGACGAAGGTGAACAGCCCCAGCACCGCCAGGGCGGGCTTGACCTGCGGCAGTACCACCCGCCGGTAGACGGCGAACTCCGAGGCGCCGTCCACCCGCCCGGCGTCCAGCAGGTCGTCCGGGATGGGCTGGATGAACTGCCGCATCAGGAAGATGCCGAAGCCGTCCATGACGAACGGCAGGATCAGGGCCTGGTAGCTGTTGAGCCAGCCCAGGTTGGACATCATCACGTACAGCGGGATCATGCGCACGAACAGCGGGATCATCAGCGTCGCCAGGATCGCCACGAAGATCGTGTTCTTCAGCGGGAAGTCGAACTTGGCGAAGACGTAGCCGATCATCGGGTCGAAGACCAGGTGGGCGATCGTGATGCCACCCGCGACGACCAGGCTGTTGATGATGAAGTTCCCGAACGGCGCCTCCTCGAAGAGCGTGACGTAGTTGCCCCACTGCGGGGTCTCCGGGAGCAGCACCGCCTCGCCGGACAGCGTCTCGCCCTCCGTCTGGAGCGACAGCGTCAGCATGTACAGCAGCGGCACGATGGTGACCGCGCTCGCGGCGAGCAGCGTCACGTAGACCGCGATCCGGCCGAACCGGGTCATCAGTACTGCACCTCCCCACGGCGGCCTGCGCGCAGTTGCACGGCGGTGAACGCGATGATGACGAACAGCAGCAGCACCGACAGGGCGGAGGAGTAGCCGAAGTCGCGGCTGCGGAAGGCGACCTCGAAGACGTGGAAGACGTACAGGTCGGTGGCGTCGGCCGGGCCGCCGTTGGTGATGATGTACGCCTGACCGAAGGCCTGGAGGCCGGAGATCACGGCCATCACCGAGACGAACAGCGTGGTGGGCGCGAGCAGCGGCAGCGTGATGCGCCAGAACTGCTGCCACTGGTTGGCGCCGTCGATGGTGGCCGCCTCGTAGTAGACCTCCGGGATGCCCTGCAGGCCGGCGAGAAAGAGGATCATGGTGTAGCCGGCGATCTGCCAGAGGGTGACCAGGATGATGGTGGCGAGGGGGTCGGTGTTGAGCCAGGCCTGGGTGGGCAGCCCGAACTCGGTGAGCATCCGGTTGAGGATGCCCAGCTGCGGGTCGAGGATGTTGCGCCACAGCAGGCCGACGACGGCGACCGAGGTCAGGTACGGCACGAGCAGCGCCAGCCGGATCAGGGTGCGGCCGCGCAGCGGCCGGTTGACCAGCAGCGCCAGCGCCAGGCCCAGGACGATCGCGCCGACGGTGGTGCCGACGGCGAAGATCAGGGTGACGCTGAAGGAGTTCCGGACGGAGGGGTCGCCGAAGGCGTCGACGTAGTTGCCGAGCCCGCTGAACTCGTCCGCCTGCGGCCCGGAGTGCATGCTGGTGTTCACGATGTCCGCGATCGGCATGTAGAAGAAGAGCGCGAAGAAGAGCAGGGCGGGCGTGAGGAAGAGATAGGCGGTGCGGGCCCGGCGGGCCTGCAGCGTGCCGCCCTTCGGCCGCCGCGGCGCGGTCCGCGGCGGCCTGGGTGACCTCTCCCGTACGGCGGTCTTGAGCGCCATGGGCGGCTACCCCTCGATGATCCGGCGGCCGGCGGCCAGGTAGGCGTCCAGCGCCTCGTCGACGGGCGTGCGTTCCATGACGACCCCCTGGTAGAGCTTCTTCCACACGTCCACGGAGATCTCCCCGTAGTGGCCGGTGAGATACAGGCCCTCGTGCGCGTCGCGGGCGTAGGACAGGCCCTGGGCGAACTGCCGGGTGACCGTGTCCTTCTGCACGACCGGGTCCTCGGCCCAGGACTTGCGGGGCATGAGCATGCCGGACTGCCGGGTGACGGCGAGCTCCGTCTTGAGCGTGGTCAGGCGCTTGATGAGGTCCCAGGACAGGTCCGGGCGCCGGGCCTTCTTCGGGAT
This sequence comes from Streptomyces sp. CNS606, assembly GCF_000426325.1. NCBI lineage: Bacteria > Bacillati > Actinomycetota > Actinomycetes > Kitasatosporales > Streptomycetaceae > Streptomyces > Streptomyces sp. CNS606. Next base: position 394,594 of record NZ_AUFD01000005.1, on the reverse strand, counting down.
GAGGACCGACGTGCCGGCGAGGATGGTCGCCTGCTCCTTCTTCTTCGGCGCCTGCGCGACGCCCAGCTCCAGATCGGGGCTGGACTTGGCGATGGGCTCCAGGTCCCACGGACCCGAGACGATCATCGCGGCCCGCTTGGCGGAGAGCAGCTTCTGCGGGCCGGAGTAGTCCGTGCCGGGCGTGGGAACGGGCGAGACCTTGTGCTTGTGCACCAGGTCGGTCTGGAACTGCAGGGCCTCACGTGCCGCGTCGCGGGGAGTCAGGAGCTTCCCCGTCTTCGGGTCGTACTCGCGCACGCTGTTCTGGAGCATCCACGGCCAGGCGTAGGAGGGGTCCTGGTTGAGCGCGATGCCGTGCACGCCGCCGCCGGTGAGCTCCCGGGAGACCTCGACGACCTCGTCCCACGTGGCCGGCGGCCGGACACCCGCCCTGTCGAACATCTGCTTGTTGTAGAGCAGCAGGCTGCACGTCTGGTGCAGCTGGATGCCGTACACCTCGCCCTTGTGCGAGTTGTGTTCGACGGCGGCGGTCTGCCAGTCGTCCGGGAAGCCCATCTCGGCACCGTCCCGTTCGATGTACTTCTGCAGGCTGAGCGCGTCGCCACTGAGCGCGAACTCCTGCACCCACCCTCCGGGCTCCTCCATCAGGTCCGGCACGTTGCCGGACTGGAAGTCGGTGAGGATGCGGGTCCGCATGTCCGGCCACTGGTACTTCTGCATGCGGACGGTGACACCGTGGGCCTTCTCGAACTCCTTGACGACCTGCTGGTACGGCGCGTAGTCGTGGCCGGGGTTCCAGTAGACGGTGAAGGCGCCGCCGCCCGCACCGTCGGCGTCGGGGGCGCCGGAGCCGCACGCGGACAGCGGCAGCGCCGCCGCCGCACCTCCCGCCAGTGCGAGGACCCTGCGCCTGCTCAGTGAGGACTCGGTGGCGGGCGGACGGGCGGACGCGGAGCTGTGAGCGGGCATGGATTGCTCCTCTCGACGCACGCTTCATCGCGGTGCGTTGACCATTGCCGCTTGCCGGGCAGCACGGCGTCAACCCTTCGTACGTACCCGGTCGCGTTGCGCGAGCGCGGTCCCGTCGCGGATCTCACCCCTTTGACCCGTATCGATCCCCTATGGGGCGGGGTGCGACGGCCCACCGGCGGGGCCGGCCCTGGTCACGCGCCGAAGGGCCTGCGAGGATCGCTGCCATGACCAACGATCGACTCCGTGACGTCTTCGTCGTCGACGCCGTCCGCACCCCCGTCGGCAAGTACGGCGGCGCCCTGGCCGGTGTGCGCCCGGACGACCTGGCCGCCCACGTCGTACGGGCGCTGGTGGACCGTACGCCGCACCTGGACCCCGCGCGCCTCGACGATGTCGTCTTCGGCAACGCCAACGGCGCCGGCGAGGAGAACCGCAACGTCGGCCGGATGGCCGTACTGCTGGCCGGGCTGCCGCTGAGCGTGCCCGGCAGCACCGTGAACCGGCTGTGCGCCTCCGGCCTGGAGGCCGTCGTACAGGCGGCGCGGGCGGTCGCGGTCGGCGACGCCACCGCGGTGATCGCCGGCGGCGTGGAGTCGATGAGCCGCGCACCGTGGGTGATGCCCAAGCCAGAGCGCGCCTTCCCGGCCGGGGCGCCGGAGGCGTTCTCCACCACGCTGGGCTGGCGGATGGTGAACCAGCGGATGCGCCCGGAGTGGACCGTCTCCCTCGGCGAGGGCGCCGAGCTGGTCGCCGACAAGCACCGCATCGGCCGCGAGGCGCAGGACGTCTTCGCCGCCGCCAGCCACGAGAAGGCGGCCCGCGCCTGGAAGGACGGCCTCTACGACCGGGAAGTGGTCCCGTACGAGGGCGTCGACCTGCCGCGCGACGAGACCATCCGCGACGGCAGCTCGCCGGAGACGCTCGCCAAGCTCAAGCCGGTCTTCCGCAAGGACGGCACCGGCACCGTCACGGCCGGGAACTCCTCGCCGCTCAACGACGGCGCCGCGGCGCTGCTGCTCACCGACGAGGAGGGCCTGGCGGCCACCGGCCGCGAACCCCTGGCCCGTATCCGCGCCTCGGCCGTCACCGGCATCGAGCCGCAGCTCTTCGGCCTGGGCCCGGTGGAGGCCGTGCGCAAGGCCCTGGCCAAAGCCGGGCGCGGCTTCGGCGACCTGCACACCGTCGAGCTGAACGAGGCGTTCGCCGCCCAGGCGCTCGGGTGCCTGGCCGAGTGGCCGGAACTGGACCCCTCGCTCGTCAACCCGCGCGGCGGCGCGCTCGCGATCGGGCACCCGCTCGGCGCCTCCGGCGCCCGTATCACCGGCGCGGTGGCGCACCAGCTCGCAGCAGCGGGCTCCGGCACGGGCCTGGCGGCACTGTGCATCGGCGTCGGGCAGGGGCAGGCACTGGTCCTGGAACGCTGACGCCCGGACGGGGCGCCCCGGCAGCCCGGCGCCTCGCCCGTTCGGCGGCTCAGCGGCCCGGGGTGCTCCGTCCGGTCGGCGCCTTCGCCAGCTCGGGCGAGGAGGTGTCCAGCGGCACCGCCCAGGAACGGACCATGCCCAGCTCCACCGCCTGCCGGGGCAGCAGGGCCTCCAGCAGCCAGTCGGTGGCGACGCGGACCCGGTTCCCGGGCATCGCCGCCAGGTGGTAGCCCCGGGTGACCGCGTTGGCGAGCGGCCCGGACAGCGGAATGCCGAACGGGTTCGCCGCGCCCTGCACCCCGCCCAGGTCGACGGTGAAGCCGAGGTCGTGGTGCTTGTACGGGCGCCGCACCCCGCGCCCGTAGGCGGCCGCCAGGTTGCGTCCGGCGAGCTTGCCCTGCCGCCACGCGTGCTGCGCGGTCATCGGGGTGTACTCCCCCGGCCGGGTCAGATCGGGTACGGCGGCCGCGTCGCCGCAGGCCAGCACCTCCGGGTGACCGGGCACCGTCAGGTACTCGTCCACCACCAGACGGCCCTTCTCGGTGGGCAGCCCCAGGTCCTCGACCAGCGGGTCGGGCCGCACCCCCACGCACCAGATCAGCGACCGGGTCGGCACGAAGGCCCCGTCGTCCAGCAGCACACCGTCGTGGGTCGCCTCCTTGACCGAGGTCCGCGTCCGCACATCCACGCCGCGCCGCCGCAGCACCCGGTCGGCGGTCGCGGACAGCCGCCGGTCCAGGCCGGGCAGCACCCGGGGCGCCACGTCCAGCAGCATCCAGCGCGGGTGCTCCACGGATCCGCCGCCCCGGCCGGCGGACCGGTTGTGCTGCCGGGCGAGGGAGTCCGTGAACAGTTTGCCGTGCGCGGCCACCTCTGTGCCGGTGTATCCGGCCCCCACCACCACGAACGTCGAGCGCGCCGCCCGCTCGCCGGGGTCGTCGCTGTCGGCCGCCATCGCCAGTTGGCGCGTGATGTGGTCCCGCAGGTACAGCGCCTCCGGCATCGCGCGGAAGCCGTGCGCGTGCTCGGCGACGCCGGGGATCGGCAGCAGCTTGTTCACGCTGCCCACGGACAGCAGCAGCCGCTCGTAGGACAGCTCGCCCTCGCCGCCCTCCGGGTCGGTGTAGCGCACCCGCCGCTCCGACAGGTCCACGCCGTGCACCTCCCCCAGCACCAGCCGCACGCCGGGCAGCGTCCCGGCCAGCGACACCGACACCCGCCGCGGCTCCAGGACACCGGAGGACACCTCCGGCAGCAGGGGCAGGTACAGGAAGTAGTCGTGGGGGTTCACCAGCACGATCTCCGCCGCCCCGCGCAGCTTCCGGGACAGCGTGCGGACGGCGCGGTATCCGGCGAACCCGGCTCCGACGACGACGATGCGGGACCTGCTCACGTGCACTCCCTGTCCTGCGGGTCCGGGCCAGACCTCCCGCGGTTCCCGCGCCCCGGCCCGCCAAACGCCCGCCACCCCCTCCCGACCGCCCCGCGAGGCGGGCAGGGGGTGCACATCCACCCCCTGGAGTGCGGTATTGTTCTTCGTGCCGGTCGGCGAGCGGATCTTCCCGCCGCCGCCCAGAGCACCGGGACGTGGCGCAGCTTGGTAGCGCACTTGACTGGGGGTCAAGGGGTCGCAGGTTCAAATCCTGTCGTCCCGACGGTGTGATGTCGCAGGACATCGAGGACGCCCGAACCTACAGGGATGTAGGTTCGGGCGTTCGTCATTTTGGGGTGGGGCCTGGTGGGCGGCCTGTGCGCTGGTGGATGACGGTGGGGTCGAGGACCGGTTCGCGGAGGATTTCGCCGTTGGCGGCGTTGATCACGCGGATGTCGAGGTCCTGGACGAGGGCCAGGACGTAGGTTCCGGCGTGGGTTCGTCCGATGCCGATGCGGTGGAGGGTTCCGCCGTGGCGCAGGGTGATGGACACGGTCGGCGCGCACGCGGTCGTGTGCCGGCGCAGGCGTCCAGGCCGACCTCCGCGAAGGGACGGCGCTCGACGATGACGGCGGTGATGACCAACCGGGCTTTGGACATGCCCGAACATCAGCAGCCCGCCTCTGTGTCCTGGATGACGCGAGACACCATGTCCTCGATGTTCCGAGACATGCGTCCCGGGACTGCACACCGTCGTCCCGAGCTCCTGGTCAGCGTGCAAACTTCCCCGCGCCGGCGGCTAAGACGCCGAGCCGACCGAGCGCATCACCGCCGTGCACACCCGATTCCAGGGCTCCTACGGCGTCCCGGAATCGTTCTTGGCCCCCCCTCAAGCGCGAGCTGGGCGCCGAGACCACCACCGGGGGTGCGCCGGCCGGGCCGCCGCTCACTTCGCGATCTTCGAATTCACCGACGTGTCCGTCAATCCGACGCAAGCTCAGTCCAGCAGTCGCTGGATGCAGCCGCCCGGGTCAGGGGCGCTGGTCGCGGAGCGATGTCAGCAGACCACCTGCACGGCGGCCCTCCACGGTGACAGAAACCCGCCCCGGGTCGAGCCCGTCAAGGCCGAGGATCTTCTTCGTGTTCCGGACGCGTATGGTGACATAGTCGATGCCCCGCACCCGGGACAAGTCGAGCGGCGCCCGACGCGGCCTGCGGTGCAGGTTGAGGTCGAGCCGGGTGAGGCCGGGAAAGAGAGCAGCGAAGTCGGGCAACGTCGCGGTGTCCGCCACCCCCTCAAGCCGCAGAGACGTAATCGAGGGCAGCGCGGTTTCCGAGAGTGCGACGCGATCGGTGAAGCCGAGACTTAGCTTGGTCAGCAACGGTGCCGCCTGGAGCGTTGAGAGGTCCAGGCCGACGGGCACGTGGTCGAGCACGAGTTCCCGAATGCCGCTCTCGGCAAGTGGTTCAAAGGACAGTGTGGACGTGGGATTGCGTATGTGCAGTCGTCGCAGCCCGGTCAGACCGCCGAGCGCGGGAAGCTCCGCCGTGCGATGGTCGGTCGTGCCCAGCGCCAGGGACACAATGGAGTCCTGGTCGAGGGCCGCGGCGAGCTGGTAGACCAGCGACGGCCGGAGGAGCGACAAGTTCGGCACGTTGCGGAGCTGGCGCAGACATGCCACCTGCTCGGCGTTCGTCACCGGGATCTCGATGTCGTCGCAACGGCAGTCGGCCAGGATGGACTCGGTGAACTCGAATGTGTCGAACCGCGACCACGCGTTGACGACCTCCTGCCGGACACCGCGTTGTGGAGCATTCTTGTACGCTCGCATGCGTTGCAGGGCAGCCGGCCCCCCAATCAGTCCGATCGTGCGCACGCTCGCGACGGCTTGCTCCTCCGTCATGTCGGTCGGCCCCGACAGCACGTCGAGGACCACCGCGCCCGCCTGCGCCAGATCCTCCGACTCCTCGCGGGTCGCCGGAGGGATGAGGAAGGCGGCGCGGCTGAGCACCTCAGCCCTCACCGCCGGATCGAGCGTCGTGGCGTTCTCCAGGCTCGCTGCAGCCAGAAGGTGGTAGCGGCGACGCTGAGAGGGACGCTGATCGCCGATGTCCACCAGTTTGCGCAGCAGTTCGGCGCGCTCGCGTTCGCGGGCGTGCCCGACAGCCATGCGGATGACGTCCTCCCACTGGTCGTCGCCGGCGTTCTTAGCGAGCAGATCCAGGTCCGAGGTCTCGACGGCCGCCTTCGCGCCGAGGTAGTCCTGAAACGTCCGGTGGATGAAGTCGACCGTGTCGGGCGTGGGCTCCCGCAACAGCCCGCTGCGCAGCAGCAGATGACGGAACACCTGGTGCGCGCCGTCGGGCGGGACGGCGTGCGGCATGGAGGGGAGCCGTTCCCGGATGATGCGCACGGCCAGTCCCTGGGTCGCCTCGGAGCGTCCGTTGCGGATGAGCCAGTACGCGAGCCGCTGGAGGAGTTGAATTTGCTGCTCCTCCGTCAGCTGCAAGCCCTCCGGAGCGATGACCTCCCTCTCCTTGTCGCGGCGGACAAGGAGCATCCGCAGCGCCGCCGCATACAGGTCCATGCGTCCCTCGGGCAGCTGCGAGTGCCGGTCACGGTGCAAAGCGCAGATCACCGAGCACATGAGAGGGTTGGTGGCGAGCTGGTACAGGTCGGTCTTGCGGCGCAGGGTGACGTGCAGGGTGCTCCGATACCGCTCCATCTCTGTGCGTTCCTCAGCATCCCCGAGAGTCGACAGGGCCGCGTCGTGCCAACGGTTGACGAACTTGTCGACATCGCGCTGGGTGAGGGGTAGCAGGTCGAACTCGACGAACTCGAGGTCCGCCGCCCAGCCGATCGGGATCGCAGAGGGACGGGTAGTCACCAGGAAGAACGTGCGTGGGTAGACCTCGGTCAGCTCCGTGAGCCACCGCTTGGTCAGTAGCCTCTTCGACTCCGAGACCTCGTCGATACCGTCGACCAGGACGATGCCACGCCCGCTGTGCAGGACCCGATCGGCCCAGCCCTTCGGTTGCGCGCCGTCCAGCACACTGTCGGCCATGGCGAGGAAGTTGCCAGCAGTGGGGAGCTTGGACTCCTGCGCGAGGCTGCGGAGCGGGAGGATGAACGGGACACGGCCTCGGAGGAACGCGAGCTCATCGTCGAAGTCGTTCTGCGCGGCGCTGACGGCGAGCCACTGGGCCAGTGTCGTCTTGCCCGAGCCAGCGGGACCTCTCAGCACCACACGATGCTTGCCGGCCAGGGCCCCTTCCACCCGGAGCCGGTGAGTGGCCGAAACACCTCCGTTGCGGCTCTGCTCCGAGAGTTCCAGGCTCAAATAGGCTGTGTCGAGCGGCCATCGCGTCTGACCGGGAGCGCTGAGGTCGAGCCCGAAGATGGCGAGCTTGCCGTACTTGAGCCCGAGGTGCTCCAAGTAGCGCTGCTCGAAATCGGCGTCCTGGCTGCGTGGCGGGGGAAGCCGCGCAGCCAGCGTCTCCATGCGGCGCATCGTCTCATCGATCATGCGGGTCTGCGCGATCAGAGTGGCTGGGATGAAGGCAGAGCGCTGCGTGAAGAACTGCAGGATGTGCAGGCAGCAGACGTCGAGCAGGGAACGGTAGAGATACGTCGCGTCGGCGCTCATGTTCCGTGTCGAGTCGTCCGCCGCTGCCGACAGCGTGCGCGCCAGCTCGACGTGCCCAAGGTGGACCGCCTGAACGTCCTCCATGTCCAGGTCCCCGAGCGATAACAAGGTCCTGGTCAGCGCGTCGACCACAGCTATCCGGTCACCGTCGTGCACCGTCGGCTCGTACGGGTTCGCAGCGAGGGTTCGGCTGATCAACTTCTCGCTGATCTTGCGCACGTCCCGCTCGTCCAGCGTCCGCTTCTGGCCACGCCAGCTGACTAGTCGGGAGACACGGATCGGCTTGCTGACGAGGTCGGCACCGCCCTCCTCCCGCACGAACAGCTTCGCCACAAGCGGCTTGATCAGTGTCGAGGCGACTCGCGCCGCCATCCCCAGAGCCGCAGGCTCCACCCTCGACCGCCTCCCGGTGAACCATCGCGTCGGCAACCAGGATAGGGCGGCTGAGATCACGAGCGCGTTCTCTCTGCGAATATCGCCTGCGCACACGCACACCACACGTGCTGCAAAGTGAACTCGGGTAAGGCTCTGAACGCCCTTGTGTTCCATGTAGTCCCGGACAGGGAGCATCGCATTCGCGTAGGTGCCGGCGGTGGCGTCTTCCACTTCGCGTCCGCGCGGAACTCGCCGGGCGCCCTGCTGGAACCGGCCGGGGCACACGCGCAACCGCACCGGGTGCGGGCGTACCCCGCGGCCGGTAGCGCGGCAGCGTAGTAGCTGGCCGTCTCGCCTGGGGGCAGCATGACAGCGTGGCAAAAGAACACCTCGGGCAGACGCCCTCGCGCAAGAGGAACCGGCCGAACGCCGGCGTCTTCCTCGACGTGATCCACCAACTCGAACAGCGGCGGAAGCACTCGGCGCGCCTCCCCACCTTCACGCCCTCGCCAACGGGCTCGGCGTGGAGCTGACCACGCTACTCGGCGCCCCCCGGCGGTCGCCGCCACCGGAGAGAGCGACGGCCCGCGCTTCGTCGCCGTGCGGCGCGCCATCATGCCCGCACTCCGGGGTGCACTGCCACAGCCCGTCGCCCCCGACTTCTCGGTTGAGCGCCTGCGCGAACAGATCGCCGACGGCTGGTCGCAAGCTGCCCGAGTGCGGCGACAGCCGCATGGTGAGCTCTTCAGCCCGTCGTCGGTGCGCATCGAGCGGGTGCGCCTGGCCGTGCAGTACGGGCACCCGCACGACGCGCTGACGCTGGCCAGGGGCATCCGCCTGAGCAAGGAGACCCGCAGCCGGTGGCGTACGTGGCTGCTGCTGGACGTCGCGCGGGCGCACACCGACGTAGGGGACGCCGCCGGGGCCGTGAAGACGCTGGAGTCACTGCGCCGCGTGGCGGCGACGTGGATACAGAAGACGCCCCCGCAGCGCCGGGACGGCACGGAGGACGGCCGTGGGTTGCCTGTCGTGGAGCACCTGGCGAACGTCTGGAGCTGCGTTCCGCCACAGCCCGCACATGCAGGGCGGCGGTCCTACGGTCCTTCACCGGACTGCGCGGCAGACGATCAGGGCCACGTCGTCGTCCCGCTGCCCCTGTACGAACGCGTCGAGGCGCTCGAGCAGGAGATCGGAGGCCGCATCCGGTGTCGCCGCTTCATGGACGCCGCGGCAGACGGCGAGCATGTCCAGCATCACACCCTGGTGATCACGGGCCTCCGCCATCCCGTCGGTGTACAGCAGCACGGACTGCCCCGACTCGAACGGCATGCGGACGACCTCCGGGGTGAGTTCGAACCCCGTCCCCAGAGGAAGCGCGCTCTCACCCGTGGCGAAGAAGTCCGGCCGCGGTCCCAGAACGACCGGAGGGTGGTGGCCGCAGCTGACGGTGGCGAGCCGGCCGGGGACGAATTCGACGATCACCGCAGTGACGAAGTCCTCCTCGGCGAGCTGGGTGCGGAGCTCGGTGTCGACACGCCGAGCGAGCTCCTCAAGAGTCGGCTCCACGTACGCCGCGTTCTTGAAGGCCCGCAGTCCGGCGGCGGCGGTCACGGTCGCCGAGAGGCCCTTCCCCCGGGCATCGCCGACCATCACCCGCAGGCCGAACCTCGTGTTCGCCACGTCGAACAGGTCGCCACCGACCAACGCGTCCCGATCGGCCGAGCGATAGCGCACCGCGATGTCCACGCTTCCGACCCGAGCGGAGAACGGCAGCAGGATGGCCCGCTGCGCCACACGGGCGACCCGCGCCAGAGCGCGCTCCCGTCCGGTCCGGCTCCGGGCGAGGAACACCGTCAGCGCGCAGCCGATGAAGAGCACCATCAGGCGCAGCAGTTGATCGACCGTTCCGGCACGCCCCGTCAGAAGCGCCAGCGCGATCGAGACCGCCAGCGTGTACGCGCACACCCAGGCCGTGCGCACCGCGTCCAGCCGGGCGCAGGCCAGAACGGGCCCCGTGACCAACAGCCCCGACAGCACCGCCGCTTCCCCGACCAGCGTGTCGATCACGGCGACGGCCGTGATCACGAGAACCGCGATCACCAACCAGCCCGTATCCACTGCGGCGGGTCCTTGCCGCTCCCACGTCCCTCGCCACCGCATCTGCGCACCGTAATACTTCACAGAACGGGACGAACGGGACCACGCCGCGCCACCGGCCCGCGACACCGGCCGGACACCGATGCGGAGGCGTCCGCGACACGCCGGGCGGGAAAGGGTGCGCCGGCTCCGCTCGGGTCCCGTCCCAGGGGGCGCTTACGAAGCAGGGGCGTCGTGGGGTTGTACGGGGTCGCCGTGCTCTCCGAACCAGCGGGCGAGTTTCCCGCGGCGCCCGATCGCCCGGAGCTGGCGTTCGGCAGCTTCCCGTGCGTCGGGAACGGTCACCAGCAGCAGCTCGTCCCCCTGGCACAGCACCGTGTTGCGGTCCGGGACGAGACTTTCGCCGTTGCGGACGATGAGAGTGACCACAGTGGGCGATGGCAGTCGCAGTTCGAAGATCGCGACACCGTGAAGGCGGGAGCCCGGGGGGATGGCGACGGTGAGCAGGTCGGCGTCCAGCACGTCGAGCGGGGCGGTCTCGACCTGGACGTCCCGCAGGCCGCCCGGGCGGGTGATGCCGAGAACGCGGGCGACAGTCGGCAGGCTCGGACCCTGGACCAGTGTGAAGATCACGACGAGGACGAAGACGATGTTCAGCAGGCTCTGGCTACCGGAGACCCCGGCGACGATGGGAAAGGTCGCCAGCACGATGGGGACGGCGCCGCGCAGCCCCGCCCAGGACAGGAAGGCCCGCTCCCGCCAGGGGGTGCGAAACGGCAGCAGGCACAGCAACACGGAGACCGGGCGGGCGAGGAGCAGGAGTACGAGCCCGACGACGACGGCCGGGACCACGGCTGCCGGCAGGTCGCTGGGCGTGACGAGGAGACCGAGCATGACGAAGAGGCCGATCTGGGCGAGCCAGCCTGTGCCCTCGGCGAAGGAACGGGTGGCGGCGCGGTGCGGGAGGGCGGAGTTGCCCAGGACGAGGCCCGCCAGGTAGGCGGCGATGATGCCGCTGGCGCCCGCCGCTCCGCCGGCGGCGAAGGAGAGGATGCCGAATCCGACCGTCGCCAACGGGTAGAGGCCGGTCGCCGGCAGGGCGATGTGCCTCAGGGCGACCGCGCCGACCCAGCCGATCGCCAGCCCCAGCGCGGCGCCCACGGACAGTTGGTAGAGCACGTCGCCGACGATGGAGAGCGGGCTGGGCAGGTCCGCGCTGGCGGTGCTGAAGACGAGGACGAGGATGATCGTCGGGGCATCGTTGAAACCCGACTCCGCCTCCAGAAGGCCGGCTGTCTTCTGCGGCAGCGGCAGCACGCGCAGGACGGCGAAGACCGCGGCGGCGTCGGTGGAGGAGACGATCGCGCCCAGGAGCAATGCCAGGTGCCACTCCATGCCCAGCAGGAAGTGCGCACCCGCGGCAGTGACCACGACGGACACGGCGACTCCGGCGCTGGCCAGGGTGCCTGCGGGCAGTAGCAGCCGCTTGACGTCGCTCCACTGGGTCGTCAGGCCGCCCTCGACGAGGATGAGCGCCAGTGCCGCCGTGCCCAGGGACTGCGCCAGTTGCGCGTCGTCGAAGTGAAGCCCGATGACGTCCTCGCCGATGAGCACGCCCACTCCGAGGAAGAGCAGCAGGCTGGGCAGCCCCAAGCGACTTGCGGCGCGCGCCGCGGCGATGCTGGCCAGGAGTGCCGTCCCGCCGATGAGCAGCGCCAGGTACAGCTGCTGGAGGGTCACGGTCGGATCCCCGGGAACCGGACTTCGGCCGGGGGCACCGGGTCAGTCCTGGGACGGGGGCGGCCGGTGACGGTCAGCGGAGCTCCGGTCGCACCTTTGTCCCGCCAGTCCCATGACGACCAGGCCGGCGGCGAGGAGCAGCCCGTCGCCGCGGATGACGCCGACGGCGAGAAGCGCCGTACCCAGTGCCAGCACCGGCAGGGCCCAGAGACGGCGGTACGGTCGGCCGGACGGACGCTCGGAGCGCGCGGCGGGCCTGGCACGAGGGCGGGTGCGGAGCATCTACGCCTCCAGTTCTGCCGAACGCCGAGGGACAAGCGTCTGCGCTCCCTCGCGCCGAGAGCCTCACCCGAAAGTCTCCGCGCGAAAGACGTTCCAGGTGCCGCGGCCGCCATGGAGCGCTCCTTGTCCATCGAGGTCCTCGGCCGTGGCCAGGCGGGCACGGCAGGAACGGGGCGGGCGGTGGAACCGGCGAGGGCACCGTCATCCGGAACTCGGGACCGGTCGGGTACCTCGCCTCCATGATCGCAAGCAGCCAGTAAGGTCGGTATGAGGGCTGACCCCCATTTCCGGATGTGTCGACCCTGTAGTAGACCAGATGATCTCGACGTGCCGGGCGTTCCCGGAAGGCTCGCAGTGCGGTCAGGACCGCCGACGACGGCCCTTGCGGGAGGAGGCTGAGGACCATGTCGCTGTTCTGGCGCATCTTCCTCCTCAACGCCGTGGTGCTGATCGTGGCGACGGTACTGCTCGCGGTCGGCCCGCTCACCGTCTCCACGCCGGTGCTCCCGGCCGAGGCGATCATTCTCACCGCGGGCCTGGTCGCGTTGCTGCTCGCCAACGCGCTGCTGTTGCGCGTCGGGCTGGCGCCGTTGCATCGGCTGACCAGCGCGATGACCACCATCGACCTGCTGCGTCCCGGCCCTCGTCTGGCCGTCGGCGGCCGCGCGGAGGTCGCCGACCTGATCAGCACCTTCAACAGCATGCTCGGTCGGCTGGAGACCGAACGGGCGACCAGTAACGCCCGCGCCCTGTCCGCGCAGGAGGAAGAGCGCCGCCGGGTGGCCCAGGAACTGCACGACGAGATCGGCCAGAGCCTGACCGCGGTCCTCCTCGAACTGTCTCGGGTGACCGACCACGCACCGGAGCCGGTTCGGAAGGAGCTACGCCAGGTCCAGGAGATCACCCGGGGCAGCCTGGAGGAGATTCGCCGCATCGCTCGCAGGCTTCGCCCGGGCGTCCTGGAAGAACTCGGACTGGTCAGCGCGCTGAAGGCGCTGACCCGGGAGACACCTGCCGGCGCCGGACTTGCCGTTCGGCTCACGTTGAGCCCCGATCTTCCCGACCTGGACGCGACGGCAGAACTCGTCGTCTACCGCGTCGCGCAGGAAGGGCTGACCAACACCGTGCGGCACGCCGGTGCCGAACACCTCGATGTCTCACTGCACAGGCGCGGCGAAAGCGTGATGCTGCGCCTGGCCGACGACGGGCGAGGGCTGGGAGAAGCCGAGGAAGGCGCGGGAATTCGGGGAATGCGCGAACGCGCACTGCTCGTCGGAGCCGAACTCACTGTGAACACCCCGCCCCGAGGCGGCACCGAGGTGACGCTGCATCTGCCCGTGACAGAGGAAAGCGACCGACCATGACACCAACGGCCCCCACGCGCATTCTGCTCGCCGACGACCACGCCCTCGTCCGCCGCGGTGTCCGCCTCATCCTCAACAGCGAACCCGACCTCACCGTCGTCGCCGAGGCGGGCGACGGCGCCGAAGCCGTCGCCCTGGCAAGAACAGAACAACCCGACCTGGCCGTCCTCGACATCGCCATGCCGCGCCTGACGGGGTTGCAGGCTGCCCGCGAACTCTCGCGGACACAGCCCCACATGCGCATCCTCATCCTGACCATGCACGACAACGAGCAGTTCTTCTTCGAAGCGCTCAAGGCCGGAGCCTGCGGATACGTCCTGAAGTCCGTGGCCGACCGCGACCTGGTCGAAGCCTGCCGCGCCGCCACGCGCAACGAGCCCTTCATCTACGCGGGCGCCGTCACCACCCTCATCCGTCACTACCTCGAGCAGGCGCACAAGGGTGAGGCCCCGCCCGCCAGGGCCATCACCGAGCGCGAGGAGGAGATCCTCAAGCTCGTCGCCGAGGGCCACTCCTCCAAGGACATCGCCGACCTCCTGATCATCAGCGTCAAGACGGTCGAGCGGCACCGGTCCAACCTGCTGCAGAAATTGGGTCTTCGCGACCGGCTCGAACTCACGCGCTACGCCATCCGCGTCGGCCTGATCGAGCCCTGAATCACCCGATGACGCCCGGAGCTGAACCCGGCCCAGCGGCGTAGAAGCAACCCTCGAAGCGGCACACCTCCAGGTGGACCGAGACAGCGATTGCGGACGAAAGGTGCGCTGCGGACACTCCCATGCGCAGACCCACGCCGGTCGGCCAAGAGGTATCTTCACCGACACCAGCGTCGCGAGGAGGGGAGGCAAGGCGTGTCTTCGCAGTGCCTCGTCTCCCTTCTCCGCAGTCTGCTGGCCGTCGTGCTGCTGGTCACGCCTGCCGCTACCACCGGCTCCGGGAACGTGCCAGCGACGCTGTACGAGTCGCAGACGGCGGCTGTACGCGCCTCCCACCAACCGGTGCGTGGGGAACACGCAGACACGGCCGCCCGTGTCGCTCCCGTCGCACTCACCCGGGCGACTCGCGGCAACATCGCCGAGCAGCACACACCCCATCCCGTCGAGGGACCCCTCAGCTGTGCGGGCTGGCCGGCCCCACACGGGACGGGGACCAGCCTCACTCACACCGGGTGCGCGTACGCCACCTGTCCGTACACCGGTAGGTGCACCGACCGCGCCCCGCCTCCGGCGCAACACTCCTGAACCACCGAATTCCCCTTCTCCTGCCGGAGGCCCCTTGACCCGCGCCAACAGGGTGCGGGCGGTGCTCGCATGCGCCGTCCTCACCCTTGCCCTGTATCTCGCCCTGACCCAGACGCCACGCCTAGGGCTCGACCTGCGTGGTGGCACCCATATGGTCCTGGAGACCCGCGACTCCCCCACCGCCCAGGCCGACGACGAGGCCACCGATCGAACGTTGGAGGTGCTCCGCCGCCGGGTGGACGCACTCGGAGTCAGCGAACCCACCCTCGCCCGCTCCGGCGACCGGCGCATCATCGTCGAACTGCCCGGCGTGCAGGACCCTCGAGAAGCAGCGGAGGTCCTGGGCCGCACCGCACAGCTCTCCTTCCACCCCGTACTCGGCATCGGGGACGGCAACAGCGACAAGCCCGACGGGCCCGACGGGAAAGGACAGGTGCTGCGCAACGAGTCCGGGCAGCGGCTGCGCCTCGGCCCTGCTGCCCTGGCCGGCGACGAGGTCGAACAGGCAAGAGCACTGCTCGACCAGCAGCGGGGGGCCGGCTGGTACGTCTCCGTCGACCTGCGCGGCGACGGCAAGCAGAAATGGGCGCAACTCACGGGCAAGGCAGCCTGCGCAGCACCCGGCGTCCCGACCCGACGAGTCGCGATCGTGCTCGATGACGAGATCATCTCCTCCCCCCAGGTCGACCCATCGGTTCAGTGTGGGAAGGGCATCAGCGGTGGCGCCACGCACATCACCGGCGGCTTCGGCCAGAAGGAGGCGCAGGAGCTTTCCCTGCTGATCAACGGCGGCGCCCTGCCCGTACCGATCGAACTCCTCGAACAACGCACCGTAGGACCCACGCTCGGAGAACAGGCCATCGAAGCCAGCGGCTGGGCCGCGATCGCCGGCACCGCACTGACGTCGGTGTTCATCATCGGCGTCTACCGGCTGCTGGGCGCACTCGCCACCGTTGCACTCGCCTGCTACGGCCTCATCTCCTACGCCGGCCTGCTGGCCCTCGGTGCAACCCTCACCCTGCCCGGCCTCGCGGGCTTCGTGCTGGCGATCGGGATGGCCGTCGACGCCAACGTGCTCGTCTTCGAACGCGCACGAGAAGAGTACGCAGCGCGTCGCACGCCAAGCCTCCGTTCCACCCTGGCGGCCGGCTTCCGACACGCCTTCAGCGCCATCGCAGACTCCAACATCACTACTCTGCTCGCCGCCGGCCTGCTGTTCTTCCTCGCCTCAGGCCCGGTGCGCGGTTTCGGCGTCACACTCTCCCTCGGCGTGCTGGCCTCGATGTTCAGCGCCCTCGTCATCGCGCGCGTGCTCACCGACACAGCCGTACGCCGCAGGGGCCTGACCGCACGTCCCAGGCTCTCCGGCATCGCCGGCGAAGGCCGCATGCGCCGCCGGCTGGCCCGGCACGGGCCCGGGCTGCTACGCCGACCACGGCGCTGGCTCGCAGTGTCCGCAGCAGCGCTGGTGCTGGCCACTGCGGGAATCGCTGCCCGGGGACTGGAATTCGGCGTGGAGTTCACCGGCGGACGGCTCGTCGAATACAGCACGAGCGCCTCGGTCGACTCGAGCAAAGTACGGGACACACTCGCGGACGCGGGTTTTCCACAGGCGGTAGTACAAGTAACGGGTGACGGAGACGTCTCCGTGCGAACCGGGGATCTGTCGAACGCCGAGGAAGTCGAGATTCGCGCAGCAGTCGCGGAGGCCGTGGACGGACGTGTGGAGAAGGCAAGCGATGAGATGATCGGGCCCAGCCTGGGCGACGAGCTCCGGCGCAACGCGCTGATTGCGCTGGGCGTCGCGCTCGCGGCCCAGCTGGCCTACCTCGCGTTCCGCTTCCGCTGGTCCTTCGCCGCAGCCGCAGTGGCAGCCATGGCGCACGACATCCTTCTGGTCGTGGGCACCTTCGCCTGGCTGGGTAAGCCGCTCGACGGCGTCTTCCTCGCCGCACTGCTCACGGTCATCGGCTATTCCGTCAACGACTCAGTCGTGGTCTTCGACCGGCTACGCGAGATGTGGGCTCGCCACCGCGGCGCCCCGTTCGCGGACATCGCCGGGGACGCCGTCGTGAGGACGCTGCCCCGCACGATCAACACGGGCATGGGCGCGCTCTTCATCCTCGGCGCCCTGCTGCTCTTCGGCGGCGACTCACTCACCGACTTCGCCCTCGCCCTCCTGATCGGCGTGGTCGTGGGCACGTACTCCTCACTCTTCACAGCCACACCCCTGGCCGTCGAACTTGAGGCGCACAACAGTTCGCCTCCGCCTCGCCCGAAACGCTCGACCACTTCGCGAGCACGCTCGCAGTCGGCGTCGAGTAGGCGGGCGGGCGCGACGGGTGACTTCGACCGAGGCGCCCGGGTCTGACACTCCTCCAGCCCCAGCCCCAGTCCCGTTCGCGGACGACGACTCGAACGACGTCCCGGTCGTGCCCCCCCGGCGCGGCCGGGACGCTCGTCTACGTAGACGCCCCCTTCATACAGGTAGGAGCTCGTGTCGGTGCCCGACCACGGTCCCAGAGCGGTCACGACGCCCGTGGCCTGCCCTCTCCTCAAAGTGGTTCAACCGACCTGGAATCGACCGAGATCCGCCACCTGATGCTCTCCCGCCGGTAGGCGTTTCCCCGATTTCACCCACCCATCATTCCGTCCGACGGAATATGCCGAGGCTTTCTTCGACGGGGCGGTCCGATGTACGGGTGCTTACCATGACGCGAAGGGCTGCCGGGCCGCGATTGCGGCGCGGCCCGGCAGCTCTCTCCGCGTGCGGCCTCGCACGGGTGCGGCGCGATTCCGGCGGAGTCTTTCCGCGGGTGAACCTCGAACGGGACGGGTCAGTCGTTGACGCCGGCCTCGTAGGCCTGGACGGTCACCCAGGCGGCGCCGGCACCGCCGGCGAAGCCCACACCGAAGGCGACGAAGCCCGGAGTGGCCTGGACGGGCGCCATCGCGCCCAGTTCGGTGGTGGCCCCGTCCTGCAGCTTCTCCGGCGTGACGGCGATCACACTGTTCTTGATGCGGCTCATTGCTTTCTCCTCTTCCTGTACCGGTGGGGGACGAAGGCGCGGGCTGCCCGGCGGCGGCCGGTCAGCCGTTGGCGACACCCCAGGTGTAGGCGCCGACGACGGCACCCGCACCGGCTACGCCGCCTGCCACGTACCAGCAGGTGGCGGCGGCGGAGGCGGGGGTGCCCATGACCGGCGCGGGGGTGGTCTCCTGGAGGCCGTTCTCGATCGGACCGAGGTCCTGCCCGTTCATGAACGTCGCGATCTTCTGCTCCATGCGGAGTCCTCCTGTGTGTCTCGGTCGTGCTCCGTACCGGGACGGCACGCCGCCGCCCGGCCATACCCGACGACGCCGCGTCGGGCAGCTTCGAGGCGCGGCCGCCGAGTCCGGGCCGCGGCGATCTGCGTTCAGCGATGAGGCGGCGGGGAGATGCGCGCCGCTCGCGCTGGACAGAGGGCTGACGGACGAGGAATGAGAATGCCCCCGTTTCGTGTCACGACGAACGGCGCGTGTATCTCACGCATGCCGCAGAAAATGGCTTCCGAAGAAAGAGATCGATATCTCCGTCACGTTCCTGGCCGGGGGAACGAGAAAGTGAAATCTCCATCTGACGCGTGGTCACGACGATAGGTGCAGGCAAAGGGATCACCAAGAGGGTGTCGTGTGGCCTGCATCACACCGGCGGTAATCCTCAGCCTCCCGCGTGGGCACACAATTGGCATTGCCCATTCGGTTTCTCCTGGGAAGCCGGACCGACGTTGCGGGCATATGCGCCGGGAAGGCACCGCGCGGAAATCACGACGGCCGCATGGTGCGGTATCTGCGGATTGCGGGAATCGCGGGTCGACGGCACCCACTCGGACGGAGCACCTGGTCGGCTCCGAACGCCGGCACACCCCCGATGTACCGGCGGACGCCTCGGGCGCAGACACGGACACGGACGGGCAGAGCAGCGGGGGGCGACAGGCAGCCGTAACACACCCGGAGATGCTTCCACTCGGCCACCGAGCGCACACGCACAGTGCGTAACGTGCATTACATCTAGGCGCCTCCGGCTCCCTGATGTAACGTCCGGGCGCAGTCCTGCCCCTGCGTTCGACCGAGGAGTCTCTCGTGCACCCTCCCCTTGCCCTCCACCGCCGCGCGGTGGCCGTCGCGTCGGCCGTCGCGACCTGCCTCTCGCTGGCCGCGTGCGGCGGGGGAGTCCGCCGCACAGCGCCCCGAGGTTCCTTCGAAGGTCGCCGGAGTGACCATCGACACCGACAACGGTCTGCACCGGGAACTGCCGGACGAGATCCGGGAGTCGGGGGTGGTGCGGGTGGCGACCGACGTGCCGTACCCGCCGTTCGAGATGTTCGCCGAGGAGGGCGGAAAGGAACTCACCGGCCTGGATTACGACCTCGGTCAGGCGCTGGGCGCACGCCTCGGCGTGAAGTTCGCCTTCACCCCGCAGAAGTTCGACGGCATCATCCCCGCGATCCAGGCGGGCAAGTTCGACGTCGCGATGTCCGCGATCACCGACAACGAGGAGCGTCAGCAGGTGGTCGACTTCGTCGACTACTCCCTGTCCGGGTCCGGGGTGATGGTCCGGGAGGGAAACCCGGAAGGGCTTGCCACGCTGGAGGACCTGTGCGGGCGGAAGGTCGCGGTCCAGGTGGCCACGAACCAGCTGGAGCTGCTGACCGCCCACAGCGGAAAGTGCAAGGCCGGCGGGGACTCCGGGATCGACGTGCAGACCTACCCCAAGGACTCCGACGCTCAGCTGGCGCTGCGTTCGGGCAAGGTCGTGGCGCACGTGCTCACCAAGCCGGCCGCCGCGTGGACGGCGAAGAACGCGGACGACGGGAAGGCGTTCGATCTCGTCGAGGACCCGGCGGCGCCCGGCGGCTATCGCGCCTCCCCCAACGGCATCGCCGTCAGCAAACGGATGCCGGAGCTGACCGACGCCATACGCGAGGCGCTGCAGTCGCTCATCGACGACGGAAGCGCGGAGAAGATCTTCGACAGGTACGGGCTCGCGTCCATCGCGCTCGAGAAGGCCACCGAGAACGCGGGGGCGAAGTAGACATGGCCGTCACGAGCACCACTGCGCACGGCCGGGGGTCGGCCGACTCCACCGGAACCGGGACGACTCTGGTGCCGGTACGGCACTACGGGCGGTGGGTGGCCGCCGTCGTCACGGTGCTCGCGCTCGCCGGTACGGTCGGCTCGCTCGCCCGCAACGACAACCTGCGCTGGGACATCGTCGCCGACTACCTCTTCGCCGACCTGGTCTTCGACGGGCTGGTCACCACCCTGTGGCTGACCGCCGCCTCGATGGTCCTGGGGGTGAGCCTCGGCACGGTCATCGCGGTCATGCGGCTCTCCCCCAACCCGCTGCTGAGGTGGCTTTCCGGCCTGGTGGTGTGGCTCTTCCGGGGCACCCCCCTGCTGGTCCAGATCATCTTCTGGGGATACGCCGGAGCCCTGTACAGCCAGGTCATGATCGGCGTGCCGTTCACCGACATCACCTTCTTCCGCGCCGAGACCAACGCGCTGCTCACCCCGGCCGTCGCCGCGCTCCTGGCGCTCGGACTCAACGAGGCCGCGTACTCCAGCGAGATCGTCCGGGCGGGCATCCAGTCGGTGGACCGCGGGCAGACCGAGGCCGCGCACTCGCTGGGCATGCGACCGGGGCTGACGATGCGTCGCATCGTTCTTCCGCAGGCCATGCGCGTGATCATCCCGCCGATGGGCAACGAGACCATCAACATGCTCAAGATGACGGCCCTGGTCTCCGTCATCGCCGCCCACGACCTGATGTCGAACATCCAGGACGTGTACGCGCAGAACTACCAGGTCATCCCGATGCTGGTGGTCGCCTCCGCCTGGTACCTGGCGATGGTCAGCGTGCTCAGCATCCCGCAGGCGTGGCTGGAGCGACGTTACGGGCGCGGCGTGGCCGGCGCCGACGGTGCTTCGCCGCTGCGCAGGCTCTTCGGCGGCGGGCCGTCGTCGCGGCCGGAACCACACGCACCGGGTGCCGCGCCGGTGGACGCGCAGAGCCCGGCCACGGAAGCGAAGAAGGAGAACCGATGAGCGTTCCGATGGTGCACGCCGAGGGCGTCCGCAAGCGCTTCGGGCGCCTGGAGGTCCTCAAGGGCATCGACCTGACCGTCGAACGCGGCCAGGTGTGCTGCCTGCTGGGCCCCTCGGGTTCGGGGAAGTCGACGTTCCTGCGCTGTGTGAACCACCTCGAGAAGGTGGACGGCGGCCGCCTGTCCGTCGACGGCTCCCTGGTCGGCTACCGACAGCAGGGACGTCGGCTGTTCGAGCTCCGGGAGAAGGAGGTCGCCGCGCAGCGTCGTCGCATCGGCATGGTCTTCCAGCGCTTCCACCTCTTCCCCCACATGACCGCGCTGGACAACGTGACCGAGGCCCCGGTGCGCGTCGGCGGGCTGTCCCGGGCCCGGGCACGTGAGGAGGCCGACCGCCTGTTGGGCCGGGTCGGCCTGGCCGACAAGGCCGGCCACTACCCCTCGCAGCTGTCCGGCGGGCAGCAGCAACGTGTCGCGATCGCCCGTGCGCTCGCCATGAAGCCCACGCTGATGCTCTTCGACGAACCGACCTCCGCCCTCGACCCGGAGCTGGTGGGCGAAGTCCTCGACGTCATGCGCGCGCTCGCCGCGGACGGCATGACCATGCTCGTCGTCACCCATGAGATCGGCTTCGCGCGCGAGGTCGCGGACACCGCGGTCTTCATGGACGACGGAGCCGTGGTGGAGGCGGGCGATCCTGCCGCGGTCCTCGCTCATCCCGAGCAGGAACGGACCCGCGCCTTCCTGTCCAAGGTCCTGTGACCGCCGCGCGTGCGCCGCGGCTCACGGCGATGCCGACCGCGGCCGACCTGCTCGCCCCTGCCCTGGCCCACATGGAGACCTTCGTACGCGACCTCGCAGACCTCGTCGCGATCGACTCCGGCTCCTACTCCCCGCACGGAGTCAACCGCGTCGCCGACCGAGTCCGCGACAGCCTGACGAGGCTCGGGTTCACCGCCGAGCGCGTGCCCCTGGGCCGTGCGGAGACCGGCGACGCGGTACTCGCGCGCAAGCCGGGCCGCCTCCCGCCCGAGGCCGGCGGCCGGCGCGTCCTCCTGCTCGGCCATCTCGACACGGTCTTCGAGGACGGTACGGCCGCCGCACGGCCCTTCCGCACGGCCGGCCGCCTTGCCCACGGTCCCGGGGTCTGCGACGACAAGGGCGGGCTCCTGGCAGGCCTCACCGCGCTGCGGCTGCTGGCCGGGGCGGGCTGGGAGGACTACGCGGAAGTGCTGTTCCTCGCGGTGCCCGACGAGGAGATCGGCGGGCCCGCGAGCCGTGCGCTGACCGAGGCGACGGCGCGGGAGGCCGACGTCGCCCTGGTGCTGGAGTGCGCCCGGGAGAACGGCGATCTGGTCGTGGCCCGCAAGGGCGTCTCCGACTTCCGCATACGGGTCACCGGCCGGGCCGCACACGCGGGCATCGAACCCGGCAGAGGTGCCAGCGCCGCTCTCGCCGCCGCACACCTGGTGGTGGCGCTGCAGGCGCTCAACGGCCGTTGGCAGGGCGTCACCGTCAACGTGGGGGTGGTCAGGGCCGGCACGCGAAGCAACATCGTCTGCCCGGACGCAGAACTGCGCCTGGAGGTGCGAGCGGCCACACGGGACGGCCTCCGGCGCGCCACCGACGCCGTGCGGGAACTCGGTCAACGGCGTCTGGTCCCGGGGACCTCGGCGGCCGTCCACCAGATCGACGTGTGCCCGCCGATGGAGGCCACCCACGCCTCACGGACTCTGCTGGCGGAGGCGCAGGGCCTCGCCGCGGACCTGGGGCTGCGTTTCGACGGCGTCCACACCGGCGGCGTCGGCGACGCCAACCTCGTCGCCGGCACCGGCACCCCCGTCCTGGACGGACTCGGACCGGTCGGAGGCGCCGACCACTCCCCCGACGAATGGCTCGACCTGGACTCGGTACCGCAGCGAGTCGCCCTGCTGGCCGCGCTCACCGCGCGAGTGGGCGACCGCCGCGACGCGCGCAGCACTGCATAAGCTCGGCGCGGGCCGCCACGCCGCGGCCCGCGCCGAACCCAGGGAAGGATTGACCATGGCACCCGGCACCCTCGCCGACGAGATCCGACAACGCCTCGGCGAACTGAGCCCGGCCGAACGCAAGGTGGGCCGGGTCCTGCTCGCCGGCTACCCCGCCGCCGGGTTCGAAACCGTGGCGGTGCTGGCGGAGCGTGCCGGAGTCAGCGCCCCCACCGTCCTCAGGTTCGCCACCCGCCTGGGCTACTCCGGGTTTCCCGCGCTGCAGTCGGCGCTGCGCGCGGAGCTGGAGGCGCGCAACGCGTGGCCGCTCACGCTCTACGACAGGGACGCCTACGAGCGCGGCCCGGCGGGCGACGACGGCGAAGGCCTGCTGCGGCACGGAAGCGACATCTTCGCCTCCGCCGTCGGCCGCACCCTGGCCGAGCTTCCGCCGCACGATCTGGACCGCACCGTGGAGTACCTCAGCGACCCGAAACGGCGGATCACGGTAGCCGGCGGCCGCTTCACCCATCTCCTCGCCCAGTACCTGGCACTGCACCTGATGCAGCTGCGCGACGGCGTCCACATCCTCCCCGACCGGCCCGTCGAACGCACAGCGGCGCTGACGGCCTGCGGCCGCCGTGATGTGCTCGTCCTCTTCGACTACCGGCGCTACGAGCAGGACAAGAGCGTCATCGCCGAGACCCTGCGGGAGAAGGGCGGCACCGTGGTCCTGTTCACCGACGCCTGGCTGTCCCCCGCGACCGTGCACGCGGACGTGGTGCTCGCCAGCCAGGTCACTGCCCCCTCCCCCTACGACAGCCTGGTTCCGACGCTGGCGGTCGTGGAGACCACCGTGGCCGCCGTCGTCAACGCCCTGGGAGAGAAGGCGAGAACCCGGATGCGGCAGGGCGAGGACACCGCCGTCCGCCACGGCCTCAACGCGTGACCCGCGTCCGCATCCCGGCTCGCCGGTCCACGTGCCCACCCGGGCGGTCGAACGGGGTAGCCGAACGGCTACCTCCCCAACAGCAAACCGTAACGACACCAACCTGTCATGTGACGTGTCGGGTTGGCACATGGTGGACAGGAGGCGGCTCCATCGACGCATACGAGCTGGATATGTATTACAAATAAGCCCGTCGAGCCTGAGAGGAAGGTCTGGATGGCCGTGTGCAAGGGAACGTCAGGGCCTGGGCCGATGCGAGTCAGCAACGACGCCGAGACGACCGGGGCCGCGGAGCAGCAGACGCTGCCGCAGTCCGCGATCTCCGGCGGTCTGCGTGTGAGCGTCGTGCACCCGCACGAGATGGTGCGGCGCGGCCTGGAGTCGATGATGAAGGAGA
Organism: Streptomyces sp. CNS606; assembly: GCF_000426325.1. Taxonomy (NCBI): domain Bacteria; kingdom Bacillati; phylum Actinomycetota; class Actinomycetes; order Kitasatosporales; family Streptomycetaceae; genus Streptomyces; species Streptomyces sp. CNS606. Next base: position 370,681 of record NZ_AUFD01000005.1, on the reverse strand, counting down.
AGGACTTCGCCGCCCGGGTCACGGCCTTCGACGACCCCGGAGCGGCTGAAGTACGGATGAGCCTGCCCGCTACCGACGTGGTGATCTGTCCGTGCGACCTGACACCCGAGGTGATGGAGCTGGTGGCGGCCACACGCGAGCAGCAGGGCAAGACGCTGGCCCTGCTGGAGAGCGGGGACGAACAGCAACTCGCCGTCGCTGCGGAGATGCCGGCCGACGGGTTCCTGCTCGTCGACGAGATCACCGCGCAGTCACTGGAGGACTCCCTCCGGAGGCTGGTCAGGGGCGACATGCCCGTGCCCGCCCTGCTGTCGAAGTGGATGCTGGGACGGATACGCAGCGGCGTTCCGGCCCGTGCTGTGCGACCGTTCTTCCTCACAGCACGTGAGCAGGAGACGCTGCAACTCCTCGCAGAGGGATACAGCAACAAGCAGATAGCCAGGTCGTTGCAGATATCCCAGCACGGCGCAAAGCGCCACGTGGCCAACGTACTGGCGAAGCTCAACTGTCCCAACCGGACGCTGGCAGTCGCCCTGGCCCTGCGAGAGGGCATCGTCGACGAGCCCTCCGGCGAGGAGGGCGCCTGACGTGCGTCCACGAGCCGGGCTTCCTCACCCGTCCGTGAAGGCACCGGACAGGTGTCGCAACAAGGTGGCCTCCTCCTGGTGGATGAAGAAGTGGTCGCCTTCGAGAACCTTCAGCGTGAAGGCTGCGCTCGTGTGGCGCTCCCACTGAGCCACGGCGGACACCGGCACCTCCTCGTCACCCGTGCCGGCGAAGGCGGTGATGGGGCAGCTCAGCGGGCGCCCCGCCGTGTGCTGGTAGGTGTCGGCGACCGCGAGGTCGGCGCGGAGGATGGGGATGACCAGCTCCATCAGCGAGTCGTCGGCCAGCACCGCGTCCGGGGTTCCGTTGAAGGCACGGAGGCGTTCGCGGAACTGCTCCTCGGGCAGGTTGTAGTCGGGTACCGCGGTCCGCCGCATGTGCGGGGCGCGGAAGGCTCCCACGCACAGGTGCGCCGGCGGGCAGCCGAAGCGCTGCTCCATCGTGCGGGCGAGTTCGAAGGCCACGAGGGCGCCCAGGCTGTAGCCGAACAGGGCGTACGGAGCGTCCCGGGCCGCGAGCAAGGTCGGCAGCAGGTCCTGGGTGAGCGTCTCGATGCGGTCGTGAGGGTTCTCGCGGAACCGGCTGCCGCGGCCGGCGGGTTCGACGGCATGCAGCCGCACGTGGGCGGGCATGGCGGCCTCCCAGCCGGCGAAGAGGCGGGCCGAGCCGCCGGCGTAGGGGAAGCAGAAGAGCCGGAGCGGCCGGCTGCCGGCCGCAGTGGGTGTACCCGGAACGGAGGCGCCCGCGGCGGGTGCGGTGCTGGGGTCCATCGGCTTCACTCCTCCCCCGCCGCCGACGCCGCACCGTCGGGTCGTGCAGCGCCGTCGCGCCGCGAGAGCAGCGAGGCGATGGTCTGGAACTGGACGTTGGAGGTGCCCTCGTAGATGGCGCCGATCTTGGCGTCCCGGTAGAGCTTCTCCACGGGGTGACGGCCCGCGAACCCGGCGCCGCCGAGGGTCTCCACGGCCTGCGAGGCAACGCGTTCGGCCACCGCTGAGGCCACGTACTTGGCCATCGAGGAGGCCTTGAGCCGCTCGTGCTGCGGGGCCTCGCCCTGCAGCAGCCGGGCGGTGTTGTACAGCAGGACGCGGGCGGCCTCGACTTCCGCGGCGAGGCGGGCGAGCGGGAACCGTACGCCCTGGAAGTCCCAGATGCGGGTGCCGAACTGCTCGCGTTCCTCGGCGTGCCGCAGGGCGTGCTGCAGGGCGCCGTCGGCGAGGCCGACGAGCTGGGCGGCGATACCGAGCTTGCCGATGTCGAGAGTGGCCACCATGAGGCTTCCCCCGTCGTCCGGCCGGCCGAGCAGGTCGGCGCGCCTGACCCGTACGTTCTCCAGGACGACTTCGCAGGTCGAGCTTGCGCGGATGCCCATCTTGGGGACCGCAGCGCCGACGGTGAGGCCGGGGGCGTCGCGCTCCACGAGGAAGGCGCTGAGTCCGGGGGGCGCGGACGCGGACGGCCGCTCGCCGGTTCGGGCGAAGACCAGGAAGAGTCCGGCCTCTGCGGCGCTGGTGATCCAGCGCTTGCGGCCGTTGAGGACGTAGGCGTCGCCGTCGGGTTCGGCCCGGGTGGCCAGGGCGAACGCGTCGCTGCCGGCGTGCTCCTCGGAGATGGCGTAGGCGCCGGTCACGCCGCCGGCGAGCCGGGGCAGGTGGCGGCGCTTCTGGTCGCCGCTGCCGTGGCGCAGCAGGGCGCTGGCGACCAGGGCGTTCTGCACGTCGACGAAGACGGCGACGGAAGGGTCGACGCGGGCGAGTTCCTCGATGGCCAGAACGACGTCGAAGAGGTCGCCGTCGCCGCCGCCGTAGATCTCGGGGATCTCGATGCCCATCAGGCCGTGCTCGAAGAGTTCGCGGACCAGGGCGTCGTCGAGGCGTCCGGCCTCGTCCATGGCGCGGGCCCGGGGTGCCACGCGGTCGCGAGCGAAGTCGCGGACCTTGCGACGCCATGCCTCGGCGGCGGGCGACAGGTCGGTGAGGGGGCGGGGAGCGTTGTCGGGTGAGGGGGTTGGAGGTGTCATCGGTCCTCTCGCTGACGGGCGACGGGCGCTCACGGCGGCCACGGTCACGGCTGCGCTACGACATCGGGAGCCGGGGTCGCGCGCAGCCGGGGCGGCTGTTGCAGGTCACGCCACATGGCCTCCTGGTTGCGGGTGGCGAAGTGGCGGGTGAGGCGGAGGAAGAGAGGCCGGAGCAGCCGGTTGTCCACCCGGGGCGCGGACGCGACCTTGAAGATGGTGTCGCGGACGGAGCGCACGCGTTCGCGGCGGACGCGTTCGTAGCTGCGGAGCGCCGCGGCGGGGTCGCTCGGGGCGGCGCCCAGTTCGTCGCCGAGCACCACCGCGTCCTCGATGGCCTGGCAGGCTCCCTGGCCGAGGACCGTGGTGACTGCGTGTGCCGCGTCACCGAGGAGAGTGACGGGGCCCTGTCCCCACCTGTCGTACCAGTCGCAGTAGTAGAGGTCGGTGCGCAGCAGTCGGTCCTGGGGGGTGTTGCGCACCAGGCACTGCGGCGGTCCCTGGAAGCCGTCGATCAGTTCGAGGATGCGTGCGCGCCGGGTGCCGGGGGCGTCCTGGCCGCCGGGCGGGGCGGGGTGGCCGACGGTCCAGGTGACCCGGCCGCCGCCGATGTGCCAGGCACCGCCGTTGACGCCGTGCCTGCCCTGGAAGAGGTGCACGGTGCCGGGCGGGACACCGCAGTCGGTGTCGCTGACGCCACGGTAGGTGGTGACGCCGGTGTAGACGGGGTCGGTGGCGGGGAGAATGCGGGCCGCGGTGCGGGAGCGCAGTCCGTCGGCGCCGACGAGGACGCCGCCCGTGAGCTCCGTGCCGTCGTCGAGGTGGACGGTGACCCGGTCGCCGTCGGTTCGGTGCTCGGTGATGTTGGCGGAGAAGCGGATCTCCACGCCGGCCTGTTCGCAGGCGTCGGTGAGGACGCGGGCCAGCGCGCCGCGGGCGATGGTGACGCCGGGAGTGCTGCCGGGGTGGGTGTACTCCTGCACCGGGGTGTGGATGACCGGCACGTCGCGTTCGGTGACCAGGCGGGACTCCTGGATGGGAACGCCGGCCCGGAGTACCTGGTCGCCCAGCCCGAGGGCGGCGAGGGCACTGGTCGCGTTGGACCAGATGGTGACGCCGGTGCCGCTGGTCTCGATACGCAGGCTGGTGCGGCGTTCCAGGACGGTGACCGGGAACCCCTGCCGCCGGACGGCGAGTGCCGCCGTGAGGCCGCCGATGCCCGCTCCGGCGACGAGGACTGTGGGTTTCGCGTGCATGTCGTTGCCTTTCAGGGAGGGTCAGGCGTCGGTGTCGGCCGCCGCGGGGGGCGGCGGCAGGAAGCCGGTCGCGGTCAGCTCCTGCACGAAGCGGGTGAGCAGCGGGACGTCCACCGTCGGGGGCCGCAGTCCGCCGGTGGCCCGCAGGGTGTTCGAGGTGTCGAAGACGGGTTCGCGCAGCCCCTGCCGGTCGTCCTCGACACGCTTGCCGAACAGCGACAGGGTCGGGCCGAGGTCGCTGTCGGGGTGTCGTTCGGCGTGCGCTCGGCAGGCGCGGTACCAGTCGTCGAAGGAGTCGCGCCGGACCGGATGGCCGGCCCGACGGAGGGCGGCGTGCACGGTGTCGAAGGTGAGGCGCCGGGTGCCGCCGAACTGGTAGGTGCCGCCCAGGTGTTCCTCCTGGCGGGCGATGCCGGTGACTACGCGGGCGATGTGGTCGACGGGCACGATGTCGGTGTGGAAGTCGAGCGTCGGCACGGATCCGACGACGGCGCAGGCGCGGAGGATGTGGGTGAACACGTCGTCCGCACGCCACACCCCGCCGACGGTGTCGCCGGCGATGCGGCCGGGGCGGTAGACGGAGACGGGAACGCCACGGTCCCGGGCGAGTCCGACGAGCTGCTCGGCCGCCCACTTGCTCTGGTTGTAGCCGTTCTCCGCGGGCGGCGGGTCGGCGGGCAGTTCGTCCTCGCGGGCCGGGGGGTCGCCCTCCCTGCGCAGGGTGAAGACGGACAGGGTGGAGATGTGGTGGACCGGCTTGACCGGGCCGGTGCAGGCGAGCCGCAGAACGGACCGGGTGCCGCCGACGTTGGTGTCCCGCAGGGCGGCGTACGGCTTGGCGAAGTTGACGGCGGCGCCGCAGTGGTGGATCTCCTGCACCTCGTGGGCGAGCCGCTCGAAGCCGTCGGCGCCGAGTCCGAGGTGGGGCCGGGACAGGTCGCCCGGCAGTGCCCGTACCCGGTCCCGGGTGTCCTCGTCCCAGCGGTCCCACAGCCGCAGTTCGCGCAGGTGGCGGGTCAGCCGGGCGTCGGCCTCCTCGGCGGAGTCGCCGCGCACCAGGCAGACCACGTCGGCGCCGGTGCTGTCCAGGAGGGCGTCCAGGAGGAAGGCGCCGAGGAAGCCGGTGGCGCCGGTGAGGAGGACGGTCTGCGGGTCGCGGTGCCACCGAGGGGGCCCCTCGGCGCGGATCTCGGGGTCCAGCGTGACGTCGGCGCGCGGACGGGTGTCGGCGTCGTCCGCCGCGTCGCCGTCTCCGGCGCGGGTCACGGCGCGGGCCAGCGCGTGCGGGGTGGGCTCCTCGAAGAGCAGCCGGAGCGGGATGCGGGCGTCCGGCCAGGTGTCGCGTACCAGGGCGTGCAGGCGGGTGGCGGTCAGCGAGTTGCCGCCGAAGGCGAAGAAGTCGTCGTGCACGCCGACCCCTTCGGTGCCGAGGACGCGTGCGAAGAGGGCCACGGCGTGTTCCTCCGCCGGGGTGGCGGGGCGGGCCGGCGGTGTGCCGGGGCGTGCGGCGTCGGGGCGGGGCAGCGCCGCACGGTCGGTCTTGCCGCTGGGGGTGCGGGGGAAGGCCGTGAGGGTGATCAGGTGTGCGGGGACCATGTAGCCGGGGAGGCGGTCGCGCAGCAGGGTGAGGAGTTCGCCGGTGAGGACGTGTGCCGGGCTCGCGCCGGTGTCGCCGTCGGTGCGGACGTAGCCGGTCAGCCGGGGGTCGCCGGGGGTGTCCTCGCGGAGCAGCACGACGGCGTCCCGCACGGCGGGGTGGGTGCGGAGCACGGCTTCGATCTCTCCGGGTTCGACCCGGAAGCCCCGCACCTTGACCTGGTCGTCCCGGCGGCCGAGGTACTCCAGCTGGCCGTCCGGGAGCCATCGGACGAGGTCGCCGGTGCGGTAGCGGCGGTCGCCGGGACGGTCCGGGTCGGTGGTGAAGCGCTCGGCGGTCAGGTCGGCCAGCCCGAGGTAGCCGAGGGCGACGCCGGGCCCACCGACGTGCAGTTCGCCGGGTACGCCGACCGGTACTCGGCGGCCGTCGGGGTCCAGGACGTCGAGGACGGCGTTGGGGACCGGGCGGCCCATGGGTGGGTGCCCTTCGCCGGTCAGCACTTCGGAGAGCGTGGCGTACACGGTGATCTCGGTGGGGCCGTAGGCGTTGAGCAGCCGCACATGGTCCGTCCAGCGCGCGGCGACCGAGGCGGGGCAGTCCTCGCCGCCGGAGACGACGGTGCGCAGCGTGGGCATGTCGCGCGGGTCGAGCAGGGCCAGCAGGGAGGGCGGGAGCAGGGCCGCCGTGACGCGCAGCGCCTCCACGGTGACGGCCAGCTCCTCCCCGGCCAGGGGGGCGTCGGCGGCCGGCACGGCGAGGGTGGCACCTCCGAGGAGTGCGGTGACCCATTCCCACACGGAGGCGTCGAAGCTGGTGGAGGCGAAGGCGAGCAGGGTGTCGTCCGGTCCGATGCCGGTCAGGTCGCGGGTCAGGTGCAGGTCGGCGACCGAACGGTGGGTGATCACCGTGCCCTTGGGGCGTCCGGTCGAGCCGGACGTGTAGATGACGTACGCCGGATCGTCGGGACCGGCGGCCGGTGCGTCGTCGGTACGGTCGGCCCGTTCGTCGTCGTGGGGCGCCGGGAGGGGCCGGTCGAGGAGCACGAGGGTCGCGCCGTCGGCGGGGAGGGTGTCGGCGAGACCGCTGAGGGCGAGGACGACGGGTGCGGCGCTGTCGGTGAGCATGTGCCGGATGCGGTCGGCCGGGTAGCCGGGGTCGACGGGCACGTAGGCGCCGCCGGCCTTGAGGACGCCGAGGATGCCGATGTACGTGTCCGGCGAGCGCCCGGTGCACAGGGCGACGAGAGTGCCTGGGCCGACGCCGAGCGTGCGCAGGTGCCGGGCCAGGCGGTCGGCGCGGGCGTCGAGTTCCGCGTACGTGGTGGTGGCGCCGTCGGCGCAGCGCAGCGCGACGTCGGCCGGGGTGAGACGGGCCTGCTGCTCGAACAGGGCGTGTGCCGTGGTGGCGGGAACGGGGCGGTGCTCGCCGCGCCGCCACCGCTCCAGGGCGCGGGCGTCGGCCCCGGTGAGCGCGGGGAGGGCGGACAGCGGGCGTGCCGGGTCCTCGGCCGCCGCTTCGAGGAGGGCCACGAAGTGGTCGAAGAGCCGGTCGGCGGTGTGGTCGGCGAACAGGTCGGTGTTGTACTGCAGAGCGGCGCGCCAGCCGCCGTCGCGGCGCACGATCTCCAGGACGAGGTCGAACTTGGAGGTGCCGGCGTCGACGTCGAACGGCCTGACGCGAGCGGCTCCCATGCGGGTCTGCGGAATCTCGACGTTGCCGAAGGAGAACACCGTCTGGAAGAGCGGGGTGCGGGAGAGGTCGCGGGCGGCGCCGGTCTCCTCCACCAGGCGTTCGAACGGCACGTCGGGGTGGGCGTAGGCGTCCAGGCAGGTCTCCCGGACACGGGCGAGGAGTTCGGTGAACGTGGGGTCCGAGGACAGGTCGGTGCGCAGCACGAGGTTGTCGACGAAGAAGCCGACGATCCCTTCGAGTTCGGGCCGGCCGCGCCCGGCGAGGGGCGAGCCGACGGCGAGGTCGCGGTGACCGCTGTACCGCTGCAGCAGCACGTAGTAGACGGCGAGCAGGACCATGAACAGGGTGGCGCCCTCGCGCCGCCCCAGCTCCTCCAGGGTGCGCAGCACGTCGACGGGGAGGGTGCGGGCACGGACGGCGCCGCGGAAGGTCTGCACGGGCGGGCGGGGATGGTCTGCGGGCAGGTCCACCACGGGCAGGTCGCGCAGCCGCTCCCGCCAGTGGGCGAGTTGGGCCGCCGTCTCCGGGGAGTCCTGGCGGGTCCGCTGCCAGGCGGCGTAGTCGGCGTACTGGACGGGCAGCGGCGGAAGGTCCGGTTCCCGGTCTTCGGTCAGCGCCTCGTAGCAGGCGACCAGTTCGCGGACGAGGACGGCGACGGACCAGCGGTCGCAGACGGCGTGGTGGAGCACGAAGGAGAGGACGCGGCGGTCTTCGCCGGTGTGCAGCAGGGTGAGGCGCACCAGCGGTGCCCGGGCGAGGTCGAAGGGGCGGGTGGCCGCGGTGCGCAGCAGACGTTCGGTCGCGTCCCGGCGTTCCGTCTCCGGCAGGTGCCGCAGGTCGGTACGTTCCACGGGGACGGTGACGTGCGGTGCGATCGCCTGGCGGGGCTCTCCGTCGACCTCGACCATGGCTGTGCGGAGGCTTTCGTGCCGGTCGGCGAGCCGGTCGACGGCGCGCTGGAGGGCGTCCTCGTCGACGGGGCCGTCCAGGGCGACCTGCCCGGACATCAGGTAGGCGGTGGCGCTGCCCGGGTCGAGGCGGTGCAGGAACCACAGCCGGGCCTGGCCGAGTGAGGCGGGCAGCACGACGTGGCCGGGCGCGGGCCCGCCGGTCTCGGCGGTGCGGGGCAACGGCTCGGGGCCGTCGCCGACAGCGGTGGCCGGGGCTGCGGCCCCGACGTCCGCGGTGGGTTCCTCCCGCGTCGTGTCGGGGGTGCGGGCGGGGTCGGCCGCGGGGGCGGCGGTTTCGTCGAGCCGGGCGGCGAAGGCGGTGACCGTGGGGTTGTCGAACAGGGTGCGGACGGGGATCTTGCGTCCGAGGTGTTTGCCGAGCCGTGCGACGACGCGGCCGGCGAGGAGCGAGTGCCCACCCAGGTCGAAGAAGTCGTCGTCGGTCGTCACGGTGTCGAGCTTGAGCACGTCGGCCCAGAGTTCCGCGATGCGCCGTTCGGTCTCGGTGCGGGGTGCGGTGGAGTCGTCGGTGCTCTGGCGCGGGGAGCTGCCCAGGTCGGGGAGGGCCTGGCGGTCCACCTTGCCGTTGGGGGTGCGGGGCAGGGCGGGCAGCACGGCCACGACGGCGGGCACCATGTACTCCGGGACGCGGCTGCGGGCGAATTCGCGCAGCGCGGCGGCGAGGGCGCCGGGGTCTTCGGGCATGGTGACGGGTTCGGCGTAGCCGACGAGGCGCCGGTCGCCGGGAGTGTCTTCGCGGAGGACGACGACGGCGGTGCGGACGTCGGGGTGCTCGCGCAGCACAGCGGTGATCTCGCCGAGTTCGACGCGGAAGCCGCGGATCTTGACCTGGGAGTCGGCGCGGCCGACGAACTCCAGGCGGCCGTCGCCGCGGTACCGCACCAGGTCGCCGGTGCGGTACATGCGGGCGTGCGGGTCGTCGGGGTCGGGCAGGAAGTGCTGGTCGGTCAGCTCGGGCATCCCGTGGTAGCCGAGGGCGACGCCGGGGCCGCTGATGTGCAGTTCGCCGGTGACGCCGACGGGGACGAGCCGGCCGGCGCGGTCCAGCACCCGGAAGCGGGTGTGGGCGAGGGGGCGGCCCAGGGGGACGGGAGCGTCGTCCTCGCGGACGCGGTGGCAGCTCGCCCAGACAGTGGTCTCGGTGGGCCCGTAGACCTGCCACGCCTCGACCCCGGCGTCGGCCATGCGGCGGGCCAGGCCGGGGTCCAGGGGCTCGGCGCCGCACAGTCCGCGGAACGGGTGGCGGGCCCGCCAGCCGGTGTCGAGCAGAAGTTGCCATGCGGCGGGGGTGGCCTGCCAGTACGTGGCGCCGGTGGCGGTCATGCGGGCGGCGAGACGTTCGCCGTCGACGGCTTCGGCGCGCGGCACCAGGGCGATCGTGGCGCCCGTGGTGAGTGGCAGGAAGAAGTCGAGCACGGACATGTCGAAGGCGTGTGTGATGGTCGCGGCGACGATGTCGGCCTCGTGGAGGCCGGGTTGGCGGCGCATGCAGTCCAGGAAGTTCGGTAGCCGCCCGTGCGGGATCATCACGCCCTTGGGACGGCCGGTGGATCCGGAGGTGTGGATGACGTAGGCGAGGTCGTCGGGGCCGCCCACCGGCTCCGGGTCGTGGCCGGACTCCGCCGCGGCCGGGTCCGGGTCGTCGTCCAGGCAGATCGCCTCGGCGTCGTGGCCCGGCAGGGCGGCGGCGACGCTGCGATGGGTGAGCAGCACCGACACGTCCGTGTCCCGGAGCAGGAACCGGACGCGTTCGGCCGGGTAGGCGGGGTCGACCGGCACGTACGCGCCGCCGGACTTGAGCACGGCGAGCAGTGCGACCAGCAGGTCGGGGGTGCGTTCGGTGCACACGCCGACGCGGCTGCCGGGGCGGACGCCACGGCGGCGCAGCAGGTGGGCGAGGCGGTTGGCGCGGGTGTTGAGCTCGCGGTAGGTCAGCGCGTGGTCGTCGAGGAAGACGGCCGTACGGTCGCCCACACGGGTGGCCTGTTCCTCGATCATGCGGTGCACGGGCAGGGTGCGGCGGGGTGCGGAGGTGTCGCCGCTCCCCCAGGCGGCGAGGAGTGCCGCCTCCGGTGCGGGCAGCGCGGGGAGGGCGGTCAGGCGGCGGGACGGGTCGGCCGCGGCCTCGCGCAGCAGCAGGGTGAGGTGGTCGAGCATGCGGTCCGCGGTGTCTGCGGTGAACAGCGCCGTGTCGTAGTGGAGTTCCGCGTTCAGGCCGCCGTCGCCGTCGGGGACGAGGGAGAGGAACAGGTCGACCTTGGCGGTTCCGGTGTCCACGGGCACCGGCTCGACGGCGAGGCCGCCCATGCGCAGCCGGTCCGACGGCGTGTTGCCGAGCATCAGCCACACCTGGGCGAGCGGGGATCGGGACAGGTCGCGTTCGGGTTTCAGCTCCTCCACCAGTCGCTCGAAGGGCAGCTCGGAGTGGGCGTACGCGCCCAGGCAGGTCTCGCGGGAGCGGTCCAGCAGTTCCTCGAACGTGGGGTCGCCGGCGAGGTCGGTGCGCAGCACCAGGGTGTTGATGAACATCCCGATGAGGTTCTCCAGCTCCGGCCGGTCGCGGCCGGCGACGGAGGTGCCCACGGGGATGTCCTGCTGCCCGGAGTAGCGGGAGAGCAGGACGCAGTAGGCCGCGTGGAGCACCATGAAGAGGCTCGCGCCACGTTCCCGGGCCAGGTCCTCCAGACCGGTGACGAGGTCGGCGGGCAGCCGGGTGGTGCGGACGGCGCCGCGGAAGGACTGCGTCGGCGGGCGGGGCAGGTCGGTGGCGAGTTCCAGGACGGGCAGGTCGTCCAGGGTCATGCGCCACCAGGCGAGGTCGCCGAGGAACGCGCCGTCCTCGAGCCGGCGCTGCTGCCAGGCCGCGTAGTCGCCGTACTGCACCGGGAGTTCGGGCAGGCCGGGTGCGGCCCCGGTCGTCTCGGCCTCGTAGCAGGCGGCGAGTTCGCGGACGAAGACGGCTCCGGACCACATGTCCCCGACGCCGTGGTGGAAGGTGACGACGAGGACGTGGTCCCGGTCGGCGAGCCGGACCAGGGTCACCCGGGCCAGCGGCGCGGCGTCGAGGCGGAACGGGGTGGACGTCTCCCCGGTGAGGACGTCCCGCAGCGCGGCGTCGGGGTCCTCGGTCGCGGACAGGTCGCGTCGGGTCACGGGCAGCCGGCCGGAGGGGTGGACGTGCTGCACGGGCTCGGCGCCGTCCAGGCCGAAGGAGGTGCGCAACGTCTCGTGCCGCAGCACCAGGGCGTCCACCGCGCGCTGCAGCGCCTCCGCGTCCAAGGGTCCGCGCAGGCGGGCGGCGCCGTGACCGAGGTAGGCGGCGGTGCTCCGGGAGTCGAGCTGGGCGAGGAACCACAGCCGCTGCTGACCGGAGGACATGGGCAGGATGCTGGGCGCCTCGTCCTGTGCCGTCGACGCGGCTGCCGGGTCGGTCCGCTCCGTGGTCACGTCAGTTCTCCTCGTCGTTCCCGGGTGCTTCGTCGTCGGCGGCGGTCGCGGGCCGGCGGGGGGTGCGGGGCACCGCGACGAGTTCGGGGCTGCCGGAAGCCGCGCGGGCATCCGCGGTCTCCCGCAACTCGCGGGCGAACTCGGCCAGCACCGGCCGTTCGAAAAGGGTGCGCACCCTCACGTCGCGGCCGAGCGCGGACTTGAGCCGGCCGGTGACGCGGGTGGCGAGCAGGGAGTGGCCGCCGAGGGCGAAGAAGTCGTCGTGGGCGCCGACCCGTTCGACCTCCAGCACCTCGCTCCACACCTCGGCGATGCGCCGTTCCAGGTCGTCGCGGGGCGCCACGTAGGCGCCGGCCGCTGCCGAGCGGCCGGTGCCCGGGGCGGGCAGGGCGGCTTTGTCGACCTTGCCGTTGGCGGTGAGCGGCAGGGCGTCCAGCAGCACGACGGACGCGGGCACCATGTACTCGGGGAGGTTGCGGCGGGCCCGTTCCAGCAGTTCGGTGCCGGTGGGCCCGGGCTCCCGCCCCTCGCCTCGCGCGTCGCCGACCGCCGTCCGCGGATCGTCCGTGTCGGGTCGTGGGATCACCACGTAGGCGACGAGCCGCACGTCGCCCTCTGGGTGCTCGCGCGGAACGACGACGGCCTCCCGGACGGCGGGGTGCCCGGCCAGCACCTCGGCGATCTCGCCGGGTTCGACTCGGAAGCCGCGGATCTTGACCTGGTCATCGACGCGGCCGAGCACCTCGAGGGTGCCGTCGTCCAGCAACCGGGCGAGGTCGCCGGACCGGTACATGCGGGCGTCGCCCGCGGTGAACGGGTCGGGAAGGAAACGCTGTCGCGTCAGTTCGGGCAGGTTGCGGTATCCGCGGGCGACGCCGGGCCCGGATACGTGGATCTCGCCCGGCACGCCCTGGGGGACGGGGCGCCCGTGGGGGTCGAGGAGGCGCAGCGTGAGGTCGGGCAGCGGGTGGCCGATGTTGCTGCGCACCCCGGACAGGACGTCGGACCGGGTGACCCTGTGGAACGTGGCGTGCACGGTCACCTCGGTGATGCCGTACAGGTTGACCAGCTGCGGCTCGTCGTCGCCGAAGCGGGCGAACCAGGGTTCCAGCGCCGGCACGTCCAGGTACTCGCCGGCGAACAGCACGTAGCGCAACGGCGGTTGCCCGCCGTCGGTCTCCAGCGCGTGCCGCGCGTACGGGCGGAAGGCGGACGGTGTCTGGCTGAGGACGGTGACGCCCTGTTCCGCGAGGAGCTCGTGCAGCGCGTCGGGCGCGCGCACGGTGTCCCGGGGGACGACGACCAGGCGGGCGCCGTCGGCGAACGCGCCCCACATCTCGTAGACGGAGACGTCGAAGGCGTAGGAGTGGCACATGCTCCACACGTCCGCCGGGCCGGTGTCCAGCAGCGTGCCGGCGCCGCGCACCAGACGCACCACGTTGGAGTGCGTCACCTCGACACCCTTGGGGCGGCCGGTGGAGCCGGAGGTGTAGATGACGTAGGCGAGGTCGGTGGGCGTGGCACCGGTGTCCGGGCGGGTCGGGTCCTGGTCGGCGAGAGCGTCCGCGTCCTTCTCCAGGTGGACGAGGGTGCCTTCGAAGGCGGGCGCGCGGTCGGCGGCGGCGTCGTGGGTGACGAGCAGGGCGGCGCCGGAGTCGGCGAGCACGTGGGCCATGCGGGAGGCGGGCTGCGCCAGGTCGAGGGGCACGTAGGCGGCTCCGCTCTTCAGCACGCCGAGGACGGCCGCCACCATGTCCACGGACCGCTCCAGGCAGAGGCCGACGCGCTCCTCGGGCCCGGCGCCGAGGCTGACCAGGTGCCGGGCGATGCGGTTGGCGCGCTCGTCGAGCTGCCGGTAGGTGGCGGTGTCGTCGCCGCACACCACGGCGACCGCGTCGGGGGCGGCGTCCACGCGGCCGGCGAACACCTCGTGCAGCAGGTCGTCGCCGTCCACGGGGTCCGGACGGTGCCCGCCGTCCAGCAGCCGTACGCGTTCAGCCGGGGTGTAGGGGTCGATGTCGCCGAGGCTGCGGCCGGGGTCGTCTGCCATGCCGCCGAGGAGGTGCTGGAAGTGCCCGAGGAGGCGTTCGGCGACGGGGGCGGGGAAGCGGCGCCGGTCGTGCACCAGCCGGGGCGGTAGGTCCTCCTGGGGGAAGACCACCATGGTCAGCGGGTAGTGCGGTCGGCCGTCGTAGGCGAAGTCGGTGATCTCCAGACGGTGCAGGGCCATCTCGGGTGCGGGAGTGTTCTCGAACGCGAGATCGGTCTCGAAGAGCTGCGTTCCGCCGGGGAGGCCGGCCCATCGGGGGAAGAGGTGCAGGGGGACGTCGGCGTACTCGCGAGCCTCGGTCATGGCGTCCTGGAGGCGGCGCAGCCAAGGCAGCAGCCGCTGGGCCGGGTCGATGCGGGCCCGCACCGGGGTGGTGGTGATCATCGGGCCGACGATGGTCTCCGCGCCGTGCAGGTCGGACGGCCGGTGGGTGGAGGTGGCACCGCTGACCACGTCGTCGCTGCCGGTGTAGCGGCCGAGCAGCAGCAGCCAGGCTCCCTGCACCAGGGTGTTGAGGGTCAGCCGGTTGTCGCGGGCGAGGCCGTCGAGGTCGCGGACGAGCGAGCCGAGGTGGCGGTCCGGGACGAAGGCGTGGGTGGGGCCGCCGTCGTCGGGCGCGGTGGGCCCGGTGTCGAGCGGCTGCGGCGCGGCGTCGGCGAGTTCCCGCCGCCAGAACTCCTCGGCGCGACCGGTGTCGCGGCGCTTCCACCAGGCGACGTAGTCCCGGTACGGGCGGGCGCCGGGGAGCTGGGGTGCCGTCCCGGCGCAGCGTGCGGCGTAGGCGGCGGCGAACTCCTGGAGCACCAGGCCGAACGACCAGCCGTCCATGACCAGGTGGGGGAAGCTCCAGAAGAAGCGGTACAGCTCGTCCTCGAGCCGGATCAGGGCGAGCCGCATCAGCGGGGGCCGCCGCAGGTCGAAGCCGAGGCGGCGTTGTTCGGCGCGGAACTCCTCGTAGCGTCCCTCCCGTTCGGCGGGGGGCACGTCGCGCCAGTCGTGGTGCCGCACCGGCACCTCGACGCGGCGGTGCACGGCCTGGAGGGACCTGCCGACCTCCTCCCAGTGGAAGCCGGTCCGCAGGATCGGGTGCCGGGCGGCGAGATCCTGCCACGCCCTGAGGAACGCGTCCGGGTCGAGGGGGCCGCAGAGGGTGAAGGAGAGCTGCTCCACGTAGACGCCCGAATCCGGGGTGAAGAGGCTGTGGAAGAGCATCCCCTCCTGGACGGGGGTGAGTTCGAAGACGTCCTGGAGGTTCTCGGGCTTCATCGGGTCTCCTCCGCGTGTCGGGTCGGCCGCGCTCCGTGGCCCGGGGGTGCGTCGTCGCCGTCGGGCACGCCGGCAGGTGCGTCGCCTTCCGCGTGACCCCTGCCGCCGTCGTCACCGGCGAAGGCGCCGAGGAACGCGGTGAGGGTGTCCTGGTCCAGGCCGGCGAGCGGGAAGTCGCCGGGGTCGAGGACGGCGGTGCCGGTGTCGCGGCAGTGCGCGGCGATCCGACGGAAGGCGCCGGGGAGGGCGTCGTTCAGGTCCGCCAGGCGACGGGCGGCCGCCTCGTCGGCGTGACAGGTCAGCGTGGTGTGCAGGCGTCCGGCCTCCATGCGGGTGTCGAAGACGACGGGGTGGCCGGAGGCGTCGAGCCGGGGCGGACCCGCGAGGTCGAAGGGGCCGTCCGGCGCGAGGTCGAGGGCACCCAGGTGGCGGACCAGGATCTGGGCCGCGGGCTCCTCCGCCGCGGGCGGTGCGTCGTCGCGCACGTTCTTCACAACGCGCAGGAGCGCGTCGGTCTGGGCGTCCGCCCCGTTCTCCGCCGGTGCGCCGGGGGCGGTCTTCGGGGCGGGGAGGAGCGCGGTGAGGAGGGTGCTGAAGCTGCCGGCGGGGAGCCGGGCACGACTGTCCTCCTCCTCGAACTCCCGCAGGTCCTCCTCCACGGCGCAGCGCAGCGCCTGCCGGTGGCCGGTGGCGCCGGCGGCCAGCGCGAGGGCGGCGACCGCCGTCTGAGCGGGCGTGAGCCGGTAAGTGCTCGCCACTCCGTGCTGCAGGTCCGCCGTCTCCTCCTCGGAGAGGACGGTGTCCAGGAGGTGCAGGGCGTGCGGGGTGCCTGCCGTGGCGCCGAGGTCGACCAGGTCGGCGCTCTCCTCTTCGGCGCCCTCTCCCCCGGCGGGTTCCGGTACGGGCGGGGGTGCGTCTGCGGGCGCTTCGGTGGCCAGTGCGGTCAGGGCGCGGGCCTGCTGGTCGTCCGGGGCGGGCAGCGCGGGTTCGGTTCCGTTCCGTACCGTTCGAGCGGCGCGGTCGAGGTCGCCGAGCAGCGCCGGCCAGGAGGCGCCGTCCACGAGGAGTTCGTGGACCAGCCAGACCATGCGGCGGCCGTGGTCCCCGAGTTCGAACAGCGCCGCCTTCGTGACCGGCCCGCGGTGGGGGCAGAGCTCCTGGCGCATCTCCTCGACCATGCCGTGGAAGGCCCGCAGCCTGCGCGCGTCGGGAAGCGAGGTGAGGTCGATGTGCGGCACGGGAGGGGCGGTGTCGTCGCCGGACCGTACGAGGCCGCCGGTGCCGTCGGGGGCGGCGAGACGCTGGTGCAGGGCGGTGTGCCGGCCGGCGACGGCGGCGAGCGCGGTCTCCAGCTGTTCGGGTCCGACGTCGCCCGCCACCAGGAGTTCGGCGCGGTGCGCGCCCGCGGGTGTGGTGGGCGCGGCGGCCTGGAGCAGCCGGCGCTGGTGCCGGGTGGGGGGCGTGGTGGGCGCTTCGCCGGAGACGACCGCGCCGCGTGCTTCGAGGACAGCTGCGAGTTCTCCGAGCGTCTCGTGCTGGAAGAGGTCGGCGGCCGTGAAGTCGAGGCCCTCGGCGTTGGCCCGGGAGACGATCTGGACGCCCATGATGGAGTTGCCGCCGACGGAGAAGAAGTTGTCGTGCGGGCCGATGCCGGGGACGCCGACGACCTCGGCGACGATCTCGGCGAGCCGGGTCGCGACGGGGCCCGCCGCGGCGCCGTCGGTCCCCGCGGCGGCACGTGCCGGGTCGGGCAGGGCGGAGCGGTCGACCTTGCCGTTGGCGCTCAGCGGCAACCGGTCCAGAACGAGTAGCGCGGTGGGCACCATGTAGGCGGGCAGGGCCGTCTCGGCGAGTGCCGTGACCTCGTCGACGAGTTCCTCGTCGGACTCGGGGGTGCGGGCGTCCGGGTCGGCCTCGGGCACCAGGTAGGCCACCAGGCGGCGGTTGTGGCGGTCTCCTGGTGCGGCGGCCAGGGCGGTGCGCACGCCTTCGTGGCGGGTGAGGACGTTCTCGATCTCGCCGAGCTCGATTCGGAATCCGCCGACCTTGACCTGGAAGTCCTCGCGGCCGAGGAACTCCAGCGTGCCGTCCGGCAGGCGCCGTCCGAGGTCTCCGGTGCGGTAGAGGCGCTCCCCGGTGTCCGGCCGGGTGACGAACGACGCCCGGGTGCGCTCCTCGTCGCGCCAGTAGCCGAGGGCGAGGCCGTCGCCCCCGATGTACAGCTCGCCGGTGGCCCACACGGGGCAGGGCTCCATCCGGTCGTTGAGGACGTGGAAGGTCTGGTTGCGCAGGGGCGTGCCGTAGGGGACGGATTCGCGGTCGGTGTCGTCCGGGTCGATGGGGTGCCAGATGGACCACACGGCCGCCTCGGTGGCACCGCCGAGGCTGACGGGGCGGGTCTGCGGGGCCACGTCGCGCAGACGGGAGGCGAGGTCGAGGGGTATCCAGTCTCCGGACATCAGCGCCAGCCGGAGGGGGTTGGTCTCCGGGGAGGGGGCGTTCTCGTCCCCGGAGGGGTGGCCGGCGAGGTGTTCGACGTACATGCGCAGCAGGGCCGGCACGCTGTTCCACAGCGTGACGCGGTGCCGGTGCACCAGTTCGTCCCAGTGCGCGGGGTCCCGGCTGGTGCCGGGGCGGGGCAGCACCAGCCGGGCGCCGGCACCGAGCACGCCGAACACGTCGTAGACGGACAGGTCGAAGCTCAGAGAGGAGAGGCCGAGGACGGCGTCCCCGGGGCCGACGCCGAACCGTTCGTTGATGTCGTCCAGGGTGTTGAGGGCCGCCCGGTGCGAGAGCATCACGCCCTTGGGCTCGCCGGTCGAGCCGGAGGTGAAGATCACGTAGGCGAGGTCGTCGGGCACCTGGACGGCCTCGGGCGGGGTGCCGTCGGCGCCGGTCCCCTCCGGGTCGGCGCCGAGGTCGACGGGCACCTCGCGGGCGCCGCCGGGCCAGGTGCGGTCCGTGCCGCCTGCGGGGGTGAGGACGAGCCGCACCT
Source organism: Streptomyces sp. CNS606 (assembly GCF_000426325.1). Lineage (NCBI taxonomy): Bacteria > Bacillati > Actinomycetota > Actinomycetes > Kitasatosporales > Streptomycetaceae > Streptomyces > Streptomyces sp. CNS606. The sequence goes on along the minus strand of NZ_AUFD01000005.1, from coordinate 352,784 downwards.
CGCCGCGTGCACACAGGTGGTCCTGCCGCTCCGGGGGCAGGCCGGGATCGATCGGCAGGTAGGCGCCGCCGGCGAGCTGCACGGCGAGGGCGGCGACGATCTGCTCGCAGCCTTTCTCCAGGGCGACGGCGACGAGGCGGCCGGGCCCCGCGCCGAGGCCGCGCAGACGGTGCGCGAGGGCGCAGGCGTGGGCGCGGAGCCGTCCGTAGGTCAGCTCGCCGTCGTCGGCGGTGACGGCGACGCGGTCGGGGTGCTCCTCGGCCCGGGCCAGGAGAGCGGAGTAGAGGAATCCCTCCGGCAGCGGCCCCTCGGTCGCGTTGGCCCGCTCGATCAGTGCGCGCTGGTCCGCCGGGAGCGGGCATCGAGCGGCGTCGCCCCAGGCCGCGTCGGAGTCGGCGAGGCGTTCCACGAGGTGGTGGAAGGAGTCGAAGACGGCGTCGATCACGCCCTCGGGGAAGAGGCGGCGCAGCCAGTGCCAACTGAGCTGTACGCCGTCGGCGTTCTCCATGACGGCGAAGTCGAGCCAGACCTGCGGGGTCTGCGCGATCTCGTGCAGCATCGCGCCGAGCCAGCCGAACATGGAGGCGTCCTCGGCCTCGTTCTCCTGCACCAGGGTGCTGGTGAAGACCACGGGCATCACCGACCCGCTGGTGCCGCCGCGCAGCCGGGCCATCTCACGGAGGATCTCCACACCGTTCAGGTAGCGGTACTCCAGGTCCTCCCAGCTCTGCCGCTGGAGTGCGGCGGCGAGTTCACCGACGCTGAGCCCGGTGGACAGGTCGACCGGCAGCAGGTCGAAGGACGCGAACTCGCCGACCAGGTCACGGACGTCCTCGTGCACCTGCAGTCGGTTGATGACGGTGACGTTGAGGCTGAAGCGGGCCGAGCGGGACCAGGTGCCCAGCGCCACCGCGTAGGCGGCCAGCAGGGCGGCGGAGGGGGTGACGCCGGCCGCGGCGGCCCGGTTGCGGAAGGCCTGCCAGCGGTCGGCGGGGACCTGCGCGTCGCGGGCGGTGAAGTCGGGGTCGGTCAGCGAGCCGGGGTTGAGCGCCAGCGGCAGCGCGGGGCCGGGCGGCAGTGCGGCGACCCGATCGCGCCAGTACTCCAGGGAGCGGCTGTAGAGCGCGGTGTCGCGGATGCGTTCGGAGGCGAGGACGTAGTCGCGGTAGCTGACGCGCAGCGGCCGGATCTCGTCCCCACGGTCCTGGTAGTAGCGGCGCCAGTCGCGCACCAGCAGGCGGATGCTGCCGATGTCGGCGATGAGCAGGTCGAAGCTGAGGTGAAGTCGGATGCGGTCGCCGGGCAGCAGGGTGACCCGGACGTCGAAGAGGGGCCAGGTGTCGGCGGGCCGGACTTCGTGGGACAGGGTGTCGCGCAGTGCGGTCAGCTGTGCCTCGGCGTCCTCGGCACCGGCCCGGCGCAGGTCGAGACGGGCGACGGTGTAGGGGCCGGTGTCCGGGAGGATGCGCTGGGTGCCGTCCCGGTCGATGACGGCGCGCAGCATGTCGTGCCGGTCGACGACGTGCTGCCAGGCTGCTTCCAGCCGGTCCAGGTCGATGCCGGGGTCGACGTCGACCTCCCAGTAGACGTGGGCGGCGATGTTGCCGCCCTGGAAGCTGTCCAGACGCCCGATCCACTGTGCCTGCTGCATCTCCGACAGCGGGAACGGTTCGTGCAGCCGGTCGGGGTCGGGTACGGCGGCGGGCAGCCGGTCGTCCGGAGCCGGGTCCTCGTCCGGGGTGGCGCCGTCGGCCTGCGGTGTGCCGCCGAGGAGGGCGGCGACGCCGGCGACGGTCGGTCCGGCGAGCAGGTCGGCGAGCCTGACCTCGGTGCCGAGAACGGACTTGAGGCGTTCCACGACGCGGGCGGCGAGCAGCGAATGGCCGCCGAGTTCCATGAAGTTGTCGTGAACGCCGACGGGGGCGACGCCGAGAAGCTCGCGCCAGACCGCGGCGACCTGGCGTTCGCGGTCGTCGCGCGGTGCGACGTACTCGGTGGTGAGTGCGGGCCGGGGGTCGCACGCCCCGTCCACGGCGGATGCGTCCTGGGCGTCGGCCGGGTCGCCGTCGGGGACCTGGACCCGGTAGCCGTCGTGGCCGCCGGCGGGGGCGGCGGGGGCGGCGGGTTCGATCCAGTAGCGTCGGCGTTCGAAGGGGTAGGTGGGCAGGGCGGTGCGGGAGGCGGTGCCGCCCTGCACGCGGTCCCAGTCGAGGGTGGCGCCGGCCAGCCAGAGGCGGCCGAGGCCCTCGGTGAACCGGCGGGCGTCGTCCTTCTCCTCCCCCGGTCCGGGCAGCAGGGGCACGGTGGTCGCGCCGCGTCCTCGGGCCGCCTCCCGGGACAGGGAGCACAGCGTGGCGCCGGGTCCGATCTCCACGAGGACGGCGGGGCCGGGCTCGGTCAGCAGGTCCACGCCCTCGCCGAAGCGGACGGGTTCGCGGATGTGCCGGGCCCAGTGCTCGGGGTCCCGCGCCTGTTCCGGAGTGACCCAGGTGCCGGTGCGGTTGGTGACGTAGGGGGTGTCGGGGGCCCGGAGGTCGAGGCCGGACAGGGCGGCGCGGAAGTCCGGGAGGGCGGGCTCGACCATGGCCGAGTGGAAGGCGTGCGAGGTGTGCAGCGGACGGGTGGGGACGCCGTCACCGGCGAGGGCGTCGGCGAACGCGTGGATCCGGTCGTCGGGGCCGGAGACCACGCACAGTTCGGGGGCGTTGACCGCGGCGAGGGAGAGCCCGTCGGGCAGCCGGCGGCAGACCTCGTCCTCGGCCAGGGGCACGGACAGCATGCCGCCGGACGGCAGTTGCTGCATCAGCCGTCCACGTACGGCGACCAGGCGCAGCGCGTCCGGCAGGGTGAGCACACCGGAGCGGCAGGCCGCCAGGATCTCGCCGACGCTGTGGCCGATCATGGCGTCCGGGGTGACGCCGACGCTGTCGAGCAGTTCTGCCAGAGCGTGGCCGAGGACGAAGAGCGCGGGCTGGGCGAGGTCGGTGCGGCGCAGCCGGGCAGCGGCCTCCGCGGGGTCGGTGCCGGCGGCGGGGTGGACGACCTCCCGCAGGTCGAGGCCGAGTTCGGGGGCGAGCAGGTCGGCGCAGGCGTCGAAGTGCTCGCGGAAGACGGGTTCGCGTGCGTACAGCCGCCGCCCCATGCCGGGGTACTGGCTTCCCTGGCCGGAGAACAGGAACACCACGCGGGGGTCCTCTGCGGCACGGTGGGTGGCGACGCGGTCGGCGTCGCGGGTGCGGAGCGCCTCGCGGGCCTCGTCGGAGTCGCCGGCGACGACCAACCGCCGGTGACCGTGTGGCGTGCGGCCCTGCTGAAGTGTGGTGGCGGTGCCCGGCAGGTCGTCGGCGGCAGGGCCGGCGAGGGCGGTGGCCAGAGCGTCGGTCGCGGAGTCCAGCGCGGCGGGGGTGCGTGCGGACAGGGGCAGCAGGAACAGGTCGCGGGTGAAGGGCCGGGACGGCGCGGCTGCGGGTCCTTCCTCCAGCACGACGTGGGCGTTGGTACCGCCCATGCCGAAGGAGCTGACGCCGATACGACGCGGTGTGCCGTCGGTCTGCCATTTCTCCAGTTCGGTGACGATGCGGAACGGCGTGCGGTCCAGGCCGAGTTCGGGGTTGGGCTTGTCGAAGTGCAGGCTGGGGGCCAGTTCGCGGTGGCGGAGCTGGAGAACCGCCTTGATGAGGCCGGCGACGCCTGCGGCCTCGGCGAGGTGGCCGACGTTGGACTTCACGGAACTCAGCGCGCAGCCGGCGGCCGCGGCGGGGCCGCGGCCGTAGACCCGGGCGAGGGCTGTGACCTCGATGGGGTCGCCGATCGGGGTGGCGGTGCCGTGCCCCTCGATCGCGCTCACGGTGTGGGGCTCGATGCCGCCCACGCCGAGGGCACCGGCGATGGCGCGGGACTGGCCGTCGACTCCGGGGGCGGTGTAACCGACCTTCGCCGATCCGTCGTTGGTGACGGCAGAGCCCTTGATCACGGCGTCGACGCGGTCGCCGTCGGCGACGGCGTCGGACAGCCGTTTGAGCACCACGGCACCGACGCCGCTGCCGAACATGGTGCCGCTGCCGGCGGCGTCGAACGAGCGGGTGTGACCGTCGGCCGAGAAGATCATTCCCTGGCGGTGCAGGTAGCCCGTCCCCTGCGGCAGCCGTACGGACGCGCCGCCGGCGACGGCGACGTCGCACTCGTGGCCGAGCAGCCCTTGGATGGCCAGGTGGACGGCGACCAGCGAGGACGAGCACGCGGTCTGCACCGAGACGGCCGGGCCGTCGAGGTCCAGACCGTAACTGATGCGGGTGGCGAGGTAGTCCTTGTCGTTGGTGGTGAGCAGTTCGGTGGCGTCCGCGATGTCGGCGAAGCCGGGCCCGGCGGTGAGCAGGTGGGAGATCAGGTAGGTGGACAGGCTGCTGCCGGCGTACACACCGACGGAGCCGGGGAACGCGGCAGGCACACACGCGGCGTCCTCCAACGCGGCGTGCGCGGTCTCCAGCAGGATGCGCTGCTGCGGGTCGATCATGGCGGCGTCGCGCGCGTTGTAGCCGAAGAAGGCGGCGTCGAACAGTTCGGGGTCCTCCAGGACGGACGCGGCGCGCACGTACGCGGGGTCGGCGACGAGTTCGGCCGGCACCCCCCTCTCCAGGAGTTCGGCCTCGTCGTAGAAGCTGACGGACTCCTCGCCGCTGCGCAGGTTGTGCCAGAACCGGCCCGCGTCGGGGGCCCCTGGGAAGCGGCAGGCGATGCCGATGACGGCGATGTCGCCCGCGTCGTCGACCGGCTCCTTCGGAGCGCTGCTCTGCTGGGGGGTCATACCGGGGGCTCCTCCTGAGGTGTGCGACGTCCTCGCCCGTGCTGGGTGCTCTCCGTGGGGCGGGCGGGTGCGGCAGGGCGGCGGGTGGAACGCGGGTCAGGTGCCGGGGGTGCCGTTCGGGGTGTGTCCGGTGGGCAGGTGGTCCTCCGGCTGCGGCTGCGCCGGGTCGTGGCCCGTTCCGACCTGCCGGTTCTCACCGTCGACGAACACCACCTGCGGCCGGTGACCGTCGATCTCGTCGTCGGTGACCTGGGCGTAGGCGATGATGATGACGAGGTCGCCGGTGTGCACCAGCCGGGCGGCCGCGCCGTTGATACCGATGACGCCGCTTCCCGGCTCGCCCTCGATCACGTAGGTCTCCAGGCGTGCCCCGTTGTCGATGTCGACGACGTGGACGAGTTCACCGGGCAGCAGATCTGCCGCCTTCATGAGGTCGGTGTCGATGGTGAGCGAGCCGACGTAGTGGAGGTCGGCCTGGGTGACGGTCGCGCGGTGGATCTTGGACTTGAGCATGGTCCGGTGCTTCATGGTCTCGCCCCGAGAGGTTGGGAAGGGTCTGCCACAACGTGAGGATGCCGAGGCCGAGGGCGGTGGTCGCACCCCCTTCGGCCCGTCCGTTCGCTCGCCGGGCGAGGTGGTACGGCGGTCGTGGCTGCACTGGCACGGGTGGGGTGACCGTTCGGGTACCGGGCGGGTGGCCGAACGGCGCGGCGGGTGTGCGGGCTCACGCGGCGGGTGGCGCGGGGAAGCGGGCGGCGGCGTGCCGGGAGCGGTGACGGTGTGCCGGACGACTGACCGGGGTGTTGCGGTGCGTCACACGAGGACGAGGCGTACGGATTCCGCCCGGACCGACCCGTCGACGCGGGCCGGGCGGGGACGCCGCCCGGCCCGGACCGCGTCGGGGCCGGGGCGGCGCCCGGCGGGGCTCACCGGGCGGCGAGCCGCTCGCGACGGGGGCGCGTCCCTCGCCGTTCCGCGACGAAGGTCACGGTGAGGGCCGCGCCGGTCAGGTAGGCGACCCCGCTCACGGCGAACCCTCGGTGGACGCCCGCGGTGAAGGAGTCGTCGACGGCCTCGCCGCGGGCGCCGTCGGCCGAGGGACCGGTGCCGAGGCTGCCTTCCACCGCGTCGTGGACGAGTTGCCGGGTGGTCGCGGCGGACAGGCCGAGTTCTCCGGCGCGTTCGGTGAGCGCGCCGGAGAAGGCGGCTGCGACGACGGCGCCGATCACGGCCACGCCGAGGACGTTGCCGACCTGCTGGCTCACCATCGAGGTGGCGGAGGCGATGCCGGCCTTCTCGGGCGGCACGCTGCCCATGAGCGCCGCGTTGGTGGGCGTCATGGTCAGGCCGACGCCCGCCCCCAGCGGCACGAGCGCGAACGCCCAGAGGGCGTACGGCGTGTCGGCGCCGATCGCGGTGAGCGCCAGCAGGGCGGTCCCGGTGGCCGTCTGCCCGACGGTCATGGGGAGGGCCGGGCCGTAGCGCGCCGCGAGCCTTCCGGCCACCGGTGCGGCCGCCGCGGCCGGGAGCAGCAGTGGCAGCATGCGCAGCCCGGCCTGGAACGGCGGGTACTCCTGTACCTGCTGGAGGAAGAGCGACAGGAAAAGGAACGAACTGAGCAGTCCGAACGCCCCCGCGAAGAGCACGGCGTTGCATGCGGCGAAGCGACGGTTGCGGAACAGTCCGAGCGGCAGCATCGGCTGGGCGGCCCGGTGTTCGGCGGTGAGGAATCCCAGCAGCAGCAGCGCTGCGGCGCCGAGCAGCACCGCGATGTGCAGGGAGGACCAGCCCGCCTGCTCGGCCTCGATCAGGGCGTACGTCAGGCACCCCAGCCAGCCGATGGCGAGAAGCTGGCCGGGCAGGTCGAACCTGCGCCGCACCAAGGGGGTTTCGGCCAGCGACCGCCAGGAGGCCACGAGTGCGGCTGCTCCGACGGGGCCGTTGACCAGGAACACGCTGGGCCAGCCGAACCGGTCCACCAGTACGCCGCCGAGGACCGGCCCGAGGGGAAGGGCGACGGCCGAGACCCCTGCCCACAGCCCGATGGCGCGGGCCCGTTCGCCGGGTTCGGGGTAGAGCCGGGTGAGGATGGCGAGGGTGGCGGGCACGAACAGGGCCGCACCGATCCCCTGACCCACCCGGCCGGCGACGAGCGCGGCGAGGGTGGGCGCCGCCCCGCTCACCAGGGAACCGGCGGTGAAGACGGCCAGCCCCGTCAGGAAGACCCGCTTGCGGCCGAACCGGTCACCGAGCGAACCGCCGGTCAGCAGCAGGCAGGCGAAGGCGAGGACGTAGGAGCCGACGACCCACTGGAGTTCGGAGACGCCCGCGTCGAAGTCCCGGCGGATGCTGGGCAGAGCGAGGTTGACCACGGTGAGGTCGAGCATCGACATGAACTGGGCGGCGCACAGTGCTGCGAACGCCCAGGTCCGTCCCCTGCCGTCCATGAGTCCGGCCTGCCTCTCGATGCGGGTGTGGCGGGGCCGTCACCGCGCCGCGGCGACCTTAGGCGGGTGTGGGCGTGTGGTGCAGTCGCCGGGCGGGCGGCCGTTGGCGGTGCCCGGTCGGGCACCGCGCGGGCGGCACCCGCGGTGCCCGACGAGCCGGGAGAAAGGACCGGCTCCCGGGCCAGGGTGCCGCGCCGCGCCCGCTCCTACGCTGTCGCGGGCGGGCTCGCGGAAACGGCCGGCGGACACCCACTCGGCATCCCGCCGGGTCCGCCCCGGCCTGCCCGGAAACCGGACGGAGGCGCGCCATGACCTACTCCCAGTCCCCCTCTCACGTCGTCGAGTCGCTGGATGCGGAGGCATTCCTGTCCGACCACCTCGGGCCGGGACGGCCGGTCGTGGTGCGCGGTGCGCTCGCCGGGTGGCGGAAGCCGCCACCCTGGCCGCTGGAGGAACTGGCCCGGCGGTTCGGGGAGCACGAAGTGACGCTGTTCGACACGCTCTTCGCGCTGGAGGAGGTGGCCACCTTCGCCGAGTACGTGGAGGAGCACACCGGCGCGGCGGTGGAGGGGGTGCCGCCCTATCTGCGCTGGTTCACCCGGCAGAGCGAGGAACAGATGATGGAGGCGGACGCGGCGTTCACCGAGCTGGCCGACGAGTGGACGATGCCGTCCTGGCTGCCGCGCACGGACTACGTGTTCCCGCCCACGGCCGGGCCGGTGGACGCCTCGCGCGACCCCTTCCCCGCCCGCGGCCTGTTCGTGTGCGGCCGCGGGGGGCGTACGCGGTTGCACGTCGACCCGTGGGCCAGCGACGCCTGTCTGTGCCAGGTCACCGGCCGGAAACGGTTCGTCATGTACGCCCCGGACCAGGGCGCGCTGCTGTCCGACGGGGACGGCGTGGTCGATCCGGACGCGCCGGACGAGGAACGCTTCCCCCGGTGGAAGGACGCGGTACCCACGCTCGACGAGGTGCTCGCGCCGGGCGACGCCATCTTCATCCCGGCCGGCTGGTACCACACGGCCGTCGCACTGGACGACAGCGTGTCGCTGACCTGGAACTTCGCGCACCGCACGCACGAGGACCGGTTCGCGGCCCATCTGCGGGCCGGCGGCGACCGGGATCCGGTGGTCGCCTACTTCCTCAGGCCGACCGGTACGTCGTGACCGGCGGGCGGTGTGCGTGCGGCGCGGCGGCCTCCCGCTGCACGCACACCGCGTCGGGCGCGGATGACCCGTCGAGCAGGGCACGCACCGTGGGCGGGTCGAGCCGGCCGGTGCCGACGACGAACCGCCGTACCGAGGCGAACGGCCTGGTGGGTGCCGAGGCGAGGGGTCGCCAGGCGGCGAGGACGGCGGCTGGTGCCTCCACCGTCACCGGCCGGTGCTCCCGCAGCAGAGCGTCCACCAGCGGACGTTCGGTGCGGGTCACGGCGAGCAGCGGCCCACCCTGCTGGAGTGCGGCCAGGACGGTGGCGCAGGCATGCGGCCGGCCGAAGTCGAGGTGAACGAAAGCGGTTCCCTCCGGTGAAGGTCCCGCGAGTGCGCGGGCGCGTGCCCGCAGGTCCGCGGCGGGCAGCAGCCTTGGGCGGCCGCTGCTCGGGTCGTGGAGGATCACACCGCGGTGCTGCCCGGTCCCCGTGGCGGGCCTGCCGGGGCAGTCGTCGGGGAGGGGTGGTGCCCAGACGGCCGTCGAATCGTCGATCGGGCCGAGGGTGTGCACTGTGGCGCACAGGGCGCGCACCCCGTCCTCCTCGTCGTGGAGGCGGTTGACGCCCTCCACGTCCAGGAGCAGGTGCGGGCGGCCGAGCAGGGTGAGGCAGTGCAGGACCCCCCGGCGCGGCAGCCGCGCGGGGAGCAGCGCCGGCACGGCGCCCGCGCGGAGCGTGCCGTAGAGCTGGGCCTGAAGGTCGACGTGGTTCCGTCGCAGTACGGCGACCACGTCGCCGGGGCGGACGCCGGCCGCGGCGAGCCGCCCGGCGTGACGGTTCACCGCCGCGGCGAAGCCCGCCACGGTGTCGACCAGTCCGGCACCGGTGGTCCAGCGGACGTCGCTGCCGAGAAGCAGGTCGCCGTGGGCCCGCGCGGCCAGTTCGGGGACGCGGTCCAGCGGGGCTTCGCCGAGGGCGTGCATCGGGCCGCCCTCAGCCGCGGCGGCGGGCGGGCCGACGGTGCCGGGCGCGGGCTCGGGCCCGTTCCCACGCGTCGTCGACGAGGTCGGGGCCGGTTGCCGCGCCGGTCAGGTGCGCGGCAAGGCTGCGGATCGTCGGGTGCTCGAACATCGTCATCAGAGGGAACTCGTGGCCGAGTTCCCTCTGAAGGGTGCGGTGGATACGGACGACGACGATGGAGTCCGCGCCCATGTCGAAGAAGCGGTCCCGGACGGTGACCCGGGTGCCTTCCTTCAGTGCGGCGCGGAAGACGGTGAGGATCCTCGCCTCGGTGTCGTTCTCGGCGCCGCCGTCCGCAGGGCCGTCCTCGGTGTGCTGCGCGGCGGCCTCCTCGGCGATCCGGCGCAGCGCGGCCCGGTCGAGCTTCCCGCGGGCGGTGAGCGGGAGTTCGGGGATCTCGACGAACATGGTGGGGACCATGTAGCCGGGCAGGGCGGCGGTGAGATGCCGGGGCAGAGCGTCGGCGAGCGGTTCGGGGCCGGGAGCCGGCGTCGGCTCTGCGTCCTCGTCGGTGAGGGCGCCGCCGAGCATGCCGTGCAGGATTTCGGCGGAGTCGTCCAGGGCGAGGGCGTCGCGCAGTTCCGCGGTCTCCCGGACGAAGCCGACCTGGCAGAGGCCGATGCCGCAAGCGGTGGCGTGGTCGTCCAGGAGCTGGGTCATCAGCCCGGCCTCGAGGAGGGTGAAGTCGCGTGCTCGTTTGCCGTACAGCGGCTCGACCGCACCGCGATGGGCGACGAGGAGGACGGTGAAGGCGGCGCGGTGGTGCGTCTGCCGGTTCTCCGGGGCGTGGACGGCGTCGTCGAGTGCGGCACCGGGCCGGATCTCCACCAGTCGGTGCCCGTCGGGGTCGTGGTAGTAGGTGCCGCCGGGCAGTCCCTCCACGCGCCCCTCGGTGACGTGCAGGTACGTCTGGACCGGGTAGAGGGCGCCTGCTGAGGCGTAACGGTGGCGCGGCAGGGCGCCGCCGGCGTCGTGGTCGGCGCACAGCGGTTCCAGCAGGCGGCCGAGGGTGGACTGGGGCAGTGCGCGGGTGTCGTAGCTGCGGCGGCTGCGGCGGACCGGTGGCGCGTCTTCCGGGGCGGTCCGGTCGGGGGCGGGCAGGGTGTGCGCGATGCCGTCGAGGTCGGTGCGCAGGCCGGGTCGGCGGGCCTTGAACGCGAGGCGTTCCAGCGGGTCACTGAGGACCTCGCCCAGGGCCAGGTCGTGCAGGTCGTCGTCCGCGCCGTCGGGCTCCACGGGGGAGGCGCCACCCTCCGTGCCACCGTGTGCGGGGACGACGACGGCCGCGAGACGGAGGCTCTCGGGGGTGTCGCCGACGGGGGTGACGGCTGCGGCGCGCACGGCGTCGTGGCGCAGCAGTGCGGCCTCGATCTCGCCGGGCTCGATGCGGTGGCCGCGGATCTTCACCTGGTGGTCCTCGCGGCCGAGTATCTCGATCTCGCCGTTGGGGAGGCGCCTTCCGAGGTCGCCGGAGCGGTAGAGACGCCGTCCGGTGCGGGGGTGGACGACGAAGGATGCGGCAGTGCGCTCCGGGTCGCGCCAGTAGCCGTCGGCGAGCCCGCTGCCGCCGATGTACATCTCCCCGGCCACCCACAGGGGGCACGGCTGCATGCGGTCGTCGAGGACGTCGATGGTGTGGTTGCGCATCGGCAGGCCGTACGGGATCACCTCCCGGTCGTCCTCGGTGACATCGTGGGCCACGCACCAGATGGCGGTCTCCGTGGGACCGCCGGAGGCCACCACGCGGGCTAGGGGTGCGGCGGCTCGCACGCGCCCGGGCAGGTCCAGCGGAATCCAGTCGCCGGAGAACCAGACCAGACGCAGCGCCGCCAGGCCCGCGTGGGCGGGTCGCCCGCCGCCGTCGGGGTTGCCGAGGTGTTCCAGCAGCATCCGCATCAAGGCGGGCACGGAGTTCCAGACGGTGACCCGGTGCTCGGCCATCAACTCCAGCCAGCGGCCCGGGTCCTTGACCGCCCCGGGCTCGGGCAGGACGAGCGCGCCGCCGGCGCGCAGCACGGCGAACAGGTCGCCGGCGGAGAGGTCGAAGCTGAGGGCGGAGAGCGCGAGGGCCCGGTCCTCGTGGGTCAGCGCGCAGCGGTCTGCGAAGTCGGCGACGGTGTTGAGCACGGCACGGTGCGACAGGGCGACGCCCTTGGGTTCGCCGGTGGAGCCGGAGGTGTAGAGGACGTAGGCGAGGTCGTCGGGACGCTGCACCGGGGGCAGCGGCGCGTCGTCGCCGGTCGTGTCGTCCAGGTCTACGGGGATCTTGGTCGTCCCCTCCGCGGCCGGGTGGGCCGTCCCTGCGGGCGGGGTGAGGATCAGGCGAGCGCCGGAGTGGGTGAGCAGCCTGCCGCGGCGCTCCGCCGGCAGGTCGGGGTCGAGCGGCAGGTAGGCGGCGCCGGACAGGTGCACGGCGACGACGGCGACGATCTGCTCGACGCTCTTGGCGAGTTCGACGGCGACCAGCGCGCCGGGGGCGGCGCCGGCCTCGCGCAGCCTGCGGCCGAGCCGGCAGGCGTGCCGGTACAGCTCCCCGTAGCCGAGGCGGTGGCCGCCTGCGAGGACGGCGGGGCGCTCGGGATGCTCGGCGGCGTGCCGGGCGACGGCGGTGCACAGCAGTTCTTCGGGCAGGTCCCCTGCGGTGTCGTTGGCCCGGCCGGCGATCTCGCGGTGCGCGTCGGGCAGGACGTCGGCGGTGTCGGCGTCCCAGGCGGTCTCGTCGTCGGCGAGGGCATGGACCAGGCGGTCGTAGGCGGCGAACATGTCGTCCATGACGCCGGGCGGGAACATCGCCTCCACGGCGTCCCACTTGTAGGTGAGCGCGCCGCGGTCCTCGTACACCTGGTGGTCGAGGAGTACCTGGGGCGTCTGCGACACGGCGTGCACGGTCTCGCCGAGCCAGTCGGCGCCGAGGTCGCCCTGGCTGAAGTCCTGGTCGCGGCCCTGTTCGCGGGCGCTGGCGAAGACGATGCCGGCATAGGCGCCGGCGGACACGCCGCGTTCGCGGGCGATCTCCCGCATCACCTCGACGCCGCTGAAGAACCGGTGGTCCAGGTCGCGCCAGAGCTGGTGCTGGATGCGATCGGCGAGGGCGAGGAAACCGCCACCGGGCCGCAGGTCGACCTCCAGCAGTGTGACGGAGGTGAAGTCTCCGATGATCAGGTCGATGTCCGGGTGCAGCGGGTGCCGGTTGAACAGCGGCACGTCGATCGTGAAGTGGCTGCTGCGGCTCCAGGCGCCGAGCACGGTGGCGTAGGCGGCGAGCTGGACGGCGGACGGCGTGATGCCGCGGGCACTCGCCCGTTCCTTGACGCGGGCCCAGCGCTCGGCGTCGAGCCGGGAGATGCGGCGCCGGCGTTCCGGGCGGGCTCCCGGGGGCAGGGCGGCGCGGGCGACGGGCAGCTGCGGGTTGGGGGGAAGGGTGGGGACGCGGCCCTGCCAGTATTCCTTCGCCCGGGCGTAGGCCTCGGTGTCGCGCAGGCCGCGCGCGGCGATCACGTAGTCGCGGAACGACACGGTCAGCGGCGGCAGGTCTGCCTCCGGGTCGGCGTACAGGTCGCCGAGTTCCAGGAAGAACAAGCGGACGCTGGCGACGTCGGCGACGAGGAGGTCCAGGCTGACGTGGACGCGCGCACGGCGGTCGCCGTCGCCGGTCCACGTGACGCGGACATCGAACATCGGCCACTGGTCCAGCGGCAGGATCTGGTGGCCCAGTTCGTCGCGGACCCGCTCCAGATGCGCGTCGAGGCCCTCCACGTCGGATCCGCGCAGGTCGTACTCGGTGACGGGCACCTCTCCCACCTCGGGGAGGATGCGCTGGTGCCCCTCGGCGGAGACGACGGCGCGAAGCATCTCCTGGCGGTTCACCAGAGCGTTGAGGGCGGTTCGCAGCCGGCGCACGTCCAGGTCGGGGCAGTCGTACTCGGTGTAGAGGTGGATGGACGACCCGCCCAGGTCGTAGGCGCTGCTGCGGCCGACGAGGTAGCCGTGCTGGATCTCGGTCAGCGGGAAGGGTTCGTGCCGATGGGTCGGGTCGGAGACCAGTTCGGGCCAGGCGATGCCCTCCGCGCCGTCGCCGCGCAGGCTGGTCAGGATGCGCGTGACCACGTCCGAGACGCTGCCGCGGACGAAGTCGGCCATGGGAAGGGTGAGGTCGAAATCACGGCCGAGGCCGTAGCGCAGTTCCACGATACGCAGCGACTCCAGCCCCAGCGCGATCAGCGGAGTGCCTTCGGGCACGTCGTCCGGGGCGACGGCAAGCGCGGCGCCGATGCGGCGGCGCACCTCCGCGGTGACGACCTGGGCGCGCAGTTCGGGAGCGAGGGCGAGCGCCATGTCGCGCAGCGGTGCGGCGGCACGTGCTTCGGCCGCCTCGGTGCGTTCGGTCTCCCCGGCCTGTTCGGGTACGTGTCGGGTGCCGTCGTCCGTCGGCGCGGCTCGGCCGCGCGGGGCGTCGGTGTGCAGGGCGTCGATCTCCCCGTCGAGGAAGGACTGTCGGCAGGTGGTGCGGCGGATCTTGCCGCTGCCCGTGGTGGGGACGAGGTCGGGCCGGACGAACAGCACGGTGTGCGGTTCGACCTCCTGTTCGGCGGTGACTCGGGTGCGGACGAGGCGGCCCAGCTCGGCCAGGTCGGGCCCGCTGTCGGTCTGTTCAACTCCCTGCACCACGACGAGGCGTTCGCCCTCTTCTGCGTCCACGGAGAACGCCGCGCCGGGGGCGGCGGCGAGCGCGGGGTGGGCGCGGCGAGCGGCGGCCTCCACGTCCTGCGGGTGGATGTTGCGGCCGCGGATGATGACGAGTTCTTTCAGCCGTCCGCACACGACGATGTCCTCGTCGTGGCGGAAGGCGAGGTCGCCGGTGCGCAGGTAGGGCCCGCCACCGTCGGCGAGGCGTCCTTCGAAGGTCTCCTCGGTCTGCTCCGGGCGCTGCCAGTAGCCCTGGTTGACGACGTCGCCGCGGACCCATATCTCGCCGACCTCGCCGGGGCCGCATTCGGCGCGGGTCGCGGGGTCGACGACGAGCATCCGGAGACGGTCGTGCGCCGGACCGCAGCTCACGAGTTCCAGGGTGCGGCCGGCCCCTCGGGGGGCCTGCTGGGCCTTGCCCTGTTCCAGGGCGGCGGCGTCCACGGTGAGCGTCAGGGGGTCGGCACCGCGGCGGCCGCAGATGCCGAGGGTCACCTCGGTGAGGCCGTAGCCGGGGAACCAGGCCTCGGGCCGGAAGCCGTGCGGCGCGAAGGTCTCGGTGAACGCGTCGACGGTGCGTCGCTGGACGCGTTCGGCGGCGTTGAAGGCCGAGTGCCAGCGGCCGAGGTCGAGTTGCTCGCGCTGGTCCCGGGTGACGCGCTCGACGCAGCGGTCGTAGGCGAAGTTCGGTCCGCAGCTGAAGACGGGGGCGGTGGCGTCGGAGATCGCCTTGAGCCACCGAAAGGGTTCGGCGACGAAGTCCTCGGGCGCGAGCAGGGTGCAGCGGCCGCCGACGAACTGCGACATGGTCACCGTGCCCGCGATGCCCAGCGCGTGATACACGGGCATCCAGGTGACGACCTCGGCGCCCTCGGGGAGTTCGGCCAGGTCGCGGAAGACGCGGAGCTGTTCCAGCAGGTTGGCGTAGGACACCATGACGCCCTTGGGGTTCCCGGTCGACCCGGAGGTGTACTGCATCAGCGCCAGATCGTCGTCGCGCGTGGCGGGCGGCGTCCACAGCGCCGAGTCGGCCTGCGGCCCGTCCACGGCCAGCCAGGGGACGTCCGGTGCGCCGCCCGCCTGCCAGGCGGCGCGCAGTTCGTCCGTGCGTGAACCGTGACAGAGCACGGCCGCCACGTCGGCGTCGAGTCCGACCTGCACGAACCGTTCGCCCTGCACCGTGTCCGGCGCGCCCTTGGGCGGGGCGCAGGCGACGACGCAGGAGCCCGCGTAGTAGCAACCGAACTGGCCGGCGACGAAGTCCTCGCCGGGTGGAAGCAGCAGGAGGACGCGCTGCCCGCCGGCCCCGTGCTGCTGGAGTGCGGCCGCCGTGGCGCGTGCCCGGGTGTCGAGCAGCTCCCGGGTCAGGTCCACGGGCGGCAGCTCGTGCCCGTCCCCCTCGTCGAAGGCGGTGAAGCGGAACGCCGCCGCGTCCGGATCCGCCTCGGCCCGCTCCCGGAGAATGCCGAGCAGGCTGCTGGTGCGGAGCCCCGTGTCGTTCGGGAGGCCGACAGTCATGACGCTGATCCCCAATCTCGACGGTCTCGGACGGTCGCGACGTCAGGCGGCCGTACGCGTCCGAGAGAAGGATGGGCGGGCACCGGCCGCCGTCCCAGACCCGAGTGAGGTGACCGAACGGGCACCCGGGAAGGTCGCCCGACTGCCGCGCAGTTCGAGGCTGCCTGCCGCTCGCCGGCCGGCCGAAGGTGGGTGGGTGCCCGTCTCGCCCCCGTCGGGTACGGCCGCCCGTCCCGGCGGCGGGACGCGGCGTCCCCAGCGGGGCCGCAGAGCGGGACCGGAGGGTGAACGATGCGCGTACTGGTCGCGGGAGGAGCCGGATTCGCCGGCTGGCACTACGCCCGCGGGCTGCTCTCGTGGCCGGGTGTGGAGGCCGGGCCGAGCGGCGGATCCGGGGCGGGTGACCGTGGCGTGCGGGTGACCGTGCTGGACACCGCGGTCTCCCACTCGGGCGAGGAGCGCGCCGCGTCGCTGGCGCGCGACCCGGCCTGCTCGTTCGTCCGCGGCGACGCGCGCGACGCGCGCCTGCTGGCCTCCGTCGTGCCGGGCCACGATCTGGTCGTGGACTTCACCGCCGGTACGCCGGACGGGCACGGGCGCCCCGGGACCCCGGGGCCGGCGTCCGTCGACGCCCACCTGAGCGCGGTCCGCGCCCTGCTCGACGCCGCCGTGAGGGCCCGGGTGCCACGCTTCGTGCGGGTGTCGCATTCCGGGGTGTACGGGGAGGCCGGCACAGATCCGTGGCCGGAGGACGCCCCGCTGCGGCCGGGGACGCCGCACGCCGCCGCCACGGCGGCCGGCGACCTGCTGGCTCTCGACCGCCACCGCACGCACGGCCTGCCCGTACTGGTCGCGCGGGGCCCGGATGCCTACGGCGGCGGGCAGTCGCCCGACGCCTACGTGCCCCGTGTCCTGGGCCACCTGCTCAGCGGCTCACGGGTGCCCGCTGAGGAGGGGCAGGACGATGACGCCCGCGAGTGGCTGCACGTCATCGACCTCTGCGCCGGTGTCCGCATCGCGGCGGAACACGGCCGAGCGGGCCGGGTCCATCACGTCGGCGGCGGCACGGTGTTGACCGGCCGGCAGCTCACCGCCCGTCTTCTGCACGCCTGCGGCGCCGGCTGGGACATGGTCGGCCACCGCGCCTCCACCGGGACGGGGACGCGGCACCCTGCGTTGGACGGCGGACGGCTGCGAGCCCTGGGGCACCGTCCCCGCGTGCCGCTCGACGAGGGCCTGCAGGGCACCGCCCGCTGGTACGCCGACCACCCGCGCTGGCGGAGGACGGCCCGGGCCGCCTGAGCCGGCCACCGACCCATGGAGCCGGCCGGACCGGCGGATCAATCCGAACCCCAGACAAGGAGAACGTCGTGAGCGTCAAGCGATGGATGTATCAGGTGCTGTACCGGATCGGCGCGCCGTGGGAGGGCGGGGTGCGCGAGAATCTCGTGCAGCTGCTCGAGGTGGAGAAACGCCTCTCACCCGACGACCAGAAGACCGTGCTGGACATGGGCTGCGGCAGCGGCACCTGCTCGGTCTACCTGGCCGAGCACGGGTTCGAGGTGACGGGCGTGGACTTCACACCGATCGCGCTGCGCAAGGCGCGGCAGGCCGCGACAGCGGCCGGCGTGACGGACCGGTGCCGTTTCGTGCGCGGCGACCTGAGGTCGTCCCGCATCCCCGGCGTCGAGGGCACCTACGACCTGATCGTCGACTTCGGCACGCTCGACGACCTCACCGGGCAGGACCGCCTGGACATGGCGGCGAACATCCGGCGCCATTCGCACCCGGGGACGCTGGTGGTGCTGTGGTGTTTCTACAGCAAGGGCGATCAGGACCTGCCCGTGTTCCGCTATTCCGGGGTCTCCAGGGCACTGAGCGGTCTGCGCCCGGGCGAGGAACAGGAACTGTTCGGCGCGGACTTCTCGATCGAGCGGCTCGCCGAACCACCGGTGGACTCCAAGATGGCGTGCTTCCTGATGACACGCAGGTGACTCTCTCGCCTGCCGGGGGCTCACAGCCAAGTGCGCAGTTCCCACAGCTCGGGGAAGAACCGCTTCTCCAGAGTCGAGCGCAGGTACTGCGCACCGCTGGACCCTCCGGTCCCGGCCTTCGCGCCGATGACGCGTTCCACCATCAGTACGTGCCGGGCTCGCCACGTGCTGAAGAGTTCGTCGTGGTCCAGCAGCGCCTCGGCCACGGCGAGCACGTCGGAGGCCGGTGTCTCGGCCCGCAACAGCTCCGTGAGGTCGGGCTCCCCGCGCTTCTTGCACAGCGTCAGGAATGCCTCGTACAGCGCCGGTTCGGCCATGCGGCGACGGAGCCGAGTGCGCTCGGCGGCGTCGAGGTCGCCTCGCTCCACGTACCGGCTGTCCTTGAGCCCGGAAAGGAACTCGATCTCCCTGAACTGCACCGACTGGATACCGCTCGCCTCGTACAGCGACGGCCGAAGCAACGCGAAGCTGCCCGGGCTGATCGTCCGGAGCACGTCGACCTGCCCGGCGAGCACCCGTTCGATGACGCCGACTCGCCGCAGCGAGTACAGCGCACGCGGAGCATCGTCGGCGAACAGCGCGTCCCGGGCGCGCTCCAGCTCGTCCAGCACGACTTTGAACCACAGTTCGTAGACCATGTGCGCGACGTAGAAGAGTTCCTCGTCGTGCAGGTCGGTGTACTTCGGCGGAAGCCCGAGGAGGTCGTCCAGGCGCAGCAGGTCACCGTAGGACGGGCTGCTCCCGTCCTGAGCCGGGGTCCGGCCCGCCATCGGGCACCTGCTGGGCGAGTCCACGGTCTCCGGTCCGGCGGTCGAGCCGTTCATCGACGCTCCTTCGCTGGTGTCTCCGAGTTCGGCGAACGGCTCTCAGCATCGGAGCGCTACCGGTCCGGGGACAACCGCCTCCCGCCCGGTCGGGTGACCTGCCCGGATGACCACCCCGACCCGCTCCGGTACGCGGGCACCGGGGCGCCCCGCACGGCGAGGCCTTTCCAGGTCCGTCGAGCACGAGGGCCGGCGCACGTGCGTTCATGCGCCCGCAGTTCACGTCCGACGCCCGTCCGGCTCTGCCGCGGAACACCGCCGAGCGCAGATCGTCCGGAGCACGAGGGAGAGGATCGTCATGCATGGTTACGACAAGCCTTCACGGGTCGCGTCCCCGGCGTCGCTCCTGGGAGCGATACCCCGCCCGCGGTCGGAGCCGCCCCGGAAGCCGGCGCGGCCGAGGAGCACCTGCGGCTCTGGCGCACGCGGCCTGCGCGTGTGCGTGGTGCATCCGCACGAGGTGGTGCGGTGCGGGCTCGAGGCAATGCTCACCGACGTCGCGGCTGACGTCACCGTGCATGCGGACACCCTCCGGGCCGGACACCGGCTCGTCGCGGAGAAGGTCGATGTGCTCATCTGCCCGTGCGCGGCGACCGAGGAGGTCCTGGACTTGGCGTCGGCCTGCCGTGAACGCCGGACTCCGGTGCTCGCGCTGCTGGAGAGCTCAGACGAACAGCAGCTGGCCCTCGCGTCGGAGGTGCCGGCCGACGGTTTCCTCCTCGCCGACGAACTGAGCGTCCCTTCCCTGGGCGACGCGCTGCGCCGCCTCGAAGGTGGTGAGATGCCGCTGCCGGTGACGCTGTCCCGGTGGCTGCTGGGCCGCATGCGAGAAGGCTCGGTCGCGTCACCCCGCGCGGAGCGCCCGTATTTCCTCACGCCGCGCGAGCGGGAGGCACTGAACCTTCTCGCCGAGGGGCTGAGCAACAAGCAGATAGCCCGAGCACTGCGCATCTCTCAGCACGGGGCGAAGCGGCACGTGGCCAACGTCATCGCCAAGCTCAACTGCCCCAATCGCACGCTGGCGGTGGCCCTCGCACTCCGCGACGGACTGGTCGACGGGCCAGGCTCCGACCGCCGTGCGCCGGAGTCCACCACCGAGTAGGGGACACGACCCACGGCACCCGCCGCCACCTGCTCGACTCCCCCGCGTGAAGCGGCTGTCGATCACGGTTCCGGAGCGGCGAGGGTGCCGGCCACGACGGGAGGATCTCGCCCGCGCCCACCACGTACGGGACAGCCCTCAGCGACGGAGTCCCAGGACGCGGAATGTCGTGAGGGCCCACGTCCGTCCTCGGCGGACTCGAGGGCGGTCAGCAGCGCTGCGTCGACCCGCCGTGCGGACTCCTTCCCGGCCGTGGCGTGCGGCGAAGGCTCCGCAGGCGTGCCGCGGGATGGGAGCAGGACGGATCGCTGCGGCGGCCGGACGCGGCGGAGTGGCAGGTGAGCGTCACCGAACCGTAAGGGCAGGGCTTCGTCCACCCCCGGGGAAACGATCTAGTCTCGTGTGCGTTCCCTCTCCTCAGGAGTCGCCATGCGCGCCCGCACAGTCCTTCCGGCCTCCGTCGCCGCCGTCCTGCTCACCCTCACGGGGTGCGGCTCGAGCGGCTCCGGCACCGCCGACGATGCGGGCACGGTCTCCCCGTCCACGTCGTCCTCCCCCGCCGAGCAGCCCGATGCCCCCGAGGAGAACGGCACCGAAACCGGCGGTGCCGAGGTGCCCGAGGTCCTCGGCTTCACCGCGACCACCGTGGACGGCAAGCCCTTCGACGCCACGACGCTCGCGGGCAAGCCGACCGTGCTGTGGTTCTGGGCTCCGTGGTGCCCCAAGTGCAAGGCCCAGGCGGCCGAGACGGCCGAGGTCGCCGCCGACCACCGGGGCGAGGTCAACGTCGTGGGAGTCGCCGGTCTCGACTCCAACACGGCGATGAAGGGCTTCGTCGCCGACACCGGCACCGGGTCGTTCCCGCACCTGTCCGACGAGAAGGGCGAGGTGTGGAAGCGGTTCGGCGTCACGGAGCAGAGTCGTTACGTCCTGCTCGACGAGACCGGCGAGACCGTCTACGAGGGTGTCCTGCCGGGCGGCGAGGGACTGGCCGGCAAGGTCGCCGGGCTCACCGGCTGAGCGGCACCTGCCATGGCCGACCTTCCGCTCGCGCTCGCGCTCGGCGCCGGCATGCTTGCCGCCGTCAACCCGTGCGGCTTCGCCCTGCTTCCCGCCTACCTCTCCCTGCTCGTCCTCGGTGACGACTCGCCCAGCCGCTCCGTCGCCGTCGGCCGGGCCCTGACCGCCACCGCCGCGATGACCGCCGGATTCGCCGCCCTCTTCGGCGTGTTCGGCCTGGCCGTCCAGCCCGTCGCCGGGCAGGTCCAACAGCACCTGCCGTGGTTCACCATCGTCTTCGGTGTACTGCTGGCCGTCGCCGGAGTCTGGGTGCTCGCCGGCCGGCGGCTGCCCGGCATGGCTCCGCAGCTGAAGCGCGCACCGAAGGTGACGCGCTCCCTTCCCTCGATGGTGCTGTTCGGTGCGGCGTACGCCACCGCCTCCCTCGGCTGCACCATCGCCCCGTTCCTCGCGATCGTCGTCTCGGCCTTCCGCAGCGGCTCGGCCGCAGACGGCATGGTCCTGTTCGCCGCCTACGCCGCGGGCATGGGCCTGGTGGTCGGCGCCGCGTCGCTGGCCGTCGCCCTCACCCGCAGCACGGCTGTCCCTCGCCTGCGGCGCCTCGGCGCGATCGCCCCGCGCCTCGGCGGAGTTCTGCTCCTCCTCGTCGGCGCCTACGTCGCCCACTACGGCTGGTACGAGATCCGTGTTCAGGACGACCCCGCCACCGAGGACCCCGTGATCGACACGGCCGGCACCGTCCAGCGCGCCCTCGCGGACGCCCTGGACACTGCCGGGCCCGCCGTGATCGCCGCCCTCGTCGCGCTCCTGCTTCTCGTAGCGCTGCTGATCCGCCGTCGTGGGCGCACGGGCCGGCGGGTCCGCGCGGACGATCCCGGAGCGCCCGAGCGCCCGGCCTGACCCGGAGCCGGTGCGGGCCGGCCGTCGACGTCACCCGGAGCAACGGGGTGGACTGCCGGCACGCCCCCACGCTGCGGACCGGATCTGTCCGCGAGGGCTGTCACGGTGGCCGCATGGACACCAACGCACTCGACTGGAACCTGACGCTGCGTGAGCAGTGGGAGGTGCACTGGACGCAGCACGTGCGCCCCAGGCTGCGGGGACTCACCGACGAGGAGTACTTCTGGTCGCCGGTGCCCGACGCCTGGAACGTGCGGCCGCGCGGCACCTCCACAGCGCCCGTGCAGGCCGGCGGCGGGGACTTCACCATCGACTTCGCCTTTCCCGAGCCGGATCCGGCGCCGTTCACCACGATCGCGTGGCGGCTCGGGCACGTCGTCGTCGGCGTGCTCGCCGTGCGCAACGCGGCGCACTTCGGCGCTCCCGAGGCGTCGTACGCGTCCTGGGAGTACGCGGGCGACGCGGCCACCGCTCTCGATCAGCTCGAGACCCAGCTCGACGTCTGGTCGGCGGGCGTGCACGCCCTCGGCGAGGAGGGGCTCCGGCGGCCGCTCGGGGACGAGGAGCCGTTCCCCGAGGCGCCCATGGCCGCGTTGGTGCAGCACATCCAGCGCGAACTGATCCACCATCTGTCCGAGGTCTGCCTGCTGCGCGACCTCTACCTGCACACCCGGCGCACGACGAACGGAGCGGACCGATGAGCCGCGACATCCAGGTGACCTTCGACGCCCACGACCCGCGGGCCCTGTCCACCTTCTGGCGCGACGCGCTGGGCTACGTCCATCCCGGTCCGCCCGGAGTCGAACTGCCCGAGGGGGCCGACCCGCTGGCGGCGTGGGACGACTTCCTCGCGCGGATCGGCGTGCCGGAGGACCAGCGCAACACCCGGTCCGCCGTCGAGGATCCGGACGGGCGCGGGCCGCGGTTGTTCTTCCAGCAGGTGCCGGAGGACAAGGTCGCCAAGAACCGTGTGCACCTCGACGTCCGTGCGGCACCGGGTCTGCAGGGCGAGGAGCGCATGGCCGCGCTGGAGGCGGAGTGCGCGCGGCTCGTGGCGCTGGGGGCGGCGCGGGTGAGGCGGGACGAACCCGCTCCCCCGATGAGCGAGGGCTTCCTCGTGATGACCGACCCGGAGGGCAACGAGTTCTGCCTCGACTGACGGTCCCCCCGCGCGCAGGCCGAGGAAGCGGGGGCGCGGGCACGGCCTGCGACCGATGCCGTGCGTGCGGACTGCGACCCGTCCGGAGGGGCTGCGGCTCCGAAGCACCGGTGAGTGCCCGAACAGCCCGGCGTGCCCGGGCCACCGGTGGGGGGAGCGCAGACGATGAGCAGACGGTCGGCGGGCGGAGCCGGGTCCGCAGCGGTCCGCGGAGGACGGCGGGCTGCTGAGGCCCCGCCCACTCCCCGCGGCCGGGTGCTGGTCGTGCACGAGACGCGGCTGGTGGGCGCGGCGCTCTCCGCGCTGCTCGCCGAACGGACCGCCCTGGACGCGGCTCCGTCGTGCTGGGAGTCGGGGGCGGCGGATGCGGCGGCGTTGCGTCCCCGCGTGTGCGTGGCCTATCCGGAGTCGAGCGAGTCGGTCGGCACGCTGTCGCCGGACGGGACGCTGGTGCGGCAACTGCGCCGCGCACGCTGCCCCCTGGTCGTCCTCGTGGATCCGCGGCGGGTCGGGACGCTGCGGCGTGCCCTGGACGCGGGGGCGCAGGGTTTCGTGTACGACCAGGGGCCGCCGGAGCAGTTGCTGGAGGCGGTGCGCGAGGTGACCGGCGGGCGGCGGTACGTCGCCGAGGAGGTGCGGCAGGGGCTGACCGACGCGGCGCGGATGCCGGTCACCCGGCGCGAGCTCCAGGTGCTGCGGCACGCCGCCGCCGGCGCATCGGTGGCCGAGACGGCGGCCGCGCTGCACCTGGCGCCCGGGACGGTCCGCAACTACCTGAACTCCGGCATCCGCAGGCTCGGGGCCCGGAACAAGACCGACGCGGTACGGGCCGCACGGGAGACGGGCTGGCTGCTCGTCCCGCGCCCGTCCGGGCACGGCGCGGACGGGGCGGGGAGCCGGAACCGCCACGAGCGGTGAGGCCGCACGCGGGCGGCCCGGCCCGCGGATCAGTCGTCGAAGGTCTTCGCGGCGGAGTCCTCCAGTGCCAGCATGGCGCCGGCGACGTCGTCCGGGTTGTCGAGGAAGTCCTGGAGGGCCTTCCATTCGCCTTCGCCCTTGGTGCCGCCGAAGGCCGCGGGTGCCTGGTCGGACATGTCGAAGCGGAAGGTGCTCCCGGCGTCGAGGAGCGCCGTGGCGATCTCGCGCTGGAGGTCGCTGGGGTAGGCGGCGGTGTCCAGGCTCTTGTTCGGGGAGAGGAAACCGCCCTGTTCGGCCATGATGCGTGCGGCGTCCTCGGAGGCGAGGAAGGTCATCATGGCGTGCGCCCCCGGGGAGTGCTTCAGCGCGACGGCGGCGTCGCCGCCGGTCACCACGGGGGGCTGGCCGCCACCGACGGCGGGGAAGGGGAAGAGCTTGGCGTCGGTGCCGAGTTCGGCGTCGGTGTCGTTGGTGATGTTGACGCCGACGAAGTCGCCCTCGTAGACCATGGCGGCGGGATTCTCCAGGTCGGAGAAGGTCTTGGTGACGGACTCGGGGAAGGTCGTGGCCCGTGCGCCGTCGTTGCCGCCGGCCATGAGCTGCTCCTCCCCGAACAGGTCGCCGAGGGTGGTCAGCGCCTTCTCCACCGAGGGGTCCGTCCACGGGATCTCGTGGGCGGCGAGCCTGTCGTACATGTCGGGGCCGGCTTGCGAGAGGTAGATGTTCTCGAACCAGTCGGTCAGGGTCCAGCCGTCGGCGCCGCCGACGGAGACGGGATCGACACCGGCGTCGGCGAGGGCCTGCGCGGTGTCCAGGAAGTCCTTCCAGGTCTTCGGTTCGCTCGCGCCGGCCTTCTCGAAGGCGGCGGTGTTGTACCAGACCAGCGACTTGTTCGCGGCCTTGAAGTAGACGCCGTAGGTGGTGCCTTCGTGCGCGCCGAGGTCGTGCCAGCCCGTCTCCAGGTTCATCAGCATCTGGCGGTAGGTGGCGTCGTCGACCGGTTTCAGCCAGCCCTTCTCGGCGAACTGCTGGAGGACGCCGACCTGCGGGAGCATCGCGACGTCCGGCGGGGAACCGTCCTCGATACGGGAGCTGAGGAAGGAGGAGACGTTGTCGCCGGTCGGCACGAACTCGACCTCGGCGCCGGTGCGCTCCTCGAACTCCTTCAGCGCCTTCTTGAAGTTCTTCTGCTCCGAACCGGTCCACACCGCGGCGACCTGAACGGTCTTGCCCGTCAGGTCGGGCAGCTCGGTGACGGCGTCGCCGTTGCCGCTGTCGCCGCCGCCGCAGGCGACGGTGAGGCAGAGGGCGAGCACGGCGGCCGTCCCGGCCCCGGCGCGCCGGAAACGGCGCCGACGCGTCGCCGGCGTATGCCCGCGCCCGGCGCGGGGCGCGGTCGCCGGCGCACGGGTCGTCACGACGGTGACCTCTGATGGCGACATGTCGTCCTCCCTGAGCCGACAGGCGTGGCACCCCTGGACAGGCCACAGCATGCGGCCCGGGGCCCGCCGATGGGGAGGGCGGGGAGGACCGGAATCGCAAACCCAGGGGGAATTGCCAGGCTCTCGCATTTCCTGCACACCGGGCGGGCGTACTTCACGGTAAGGGCCGGACCCGGGTGCCGGCGGGAGGGGTGACCGGACTACCCGCCGGCCCGGGTGATGCCGTGGGCCAGCTGCCCGACGAGGTCGAGGACCCACTGGCCGAAGGACGTCGGGGCGAGCAGGACACCCAGCACCAGCACGAGGACCACGCCGAACGTCTCGTCGAACCGGGTCCGGGCCTCGGTGCGGCGGCGCAGCCTGAGAAGGACGATGACGGTGAGCAGGACCGCCACGTTGATCGTCAACACCTGGCCGGTTCTCCCTTCACGGGGCAGCGGATGGCTCCGCCTCTCGTTGTAGCGACGGCGGGGGGCCGGGCGGGTGCGTAGGCCCGGTATTCACCGGAACGGGGCTGTTCGCCGCCGGGAGCGCAGGGCGCGCGGAGCTCGGGACGGGCGTACGGCGCACGGACGGGGTGCGTGCCGGTCGACGCGCGTGCCGGGCTCCTCTTCGAGACGGACCTGCCGGTGCGGTACTGCCTGCCGCGCGAGGACGTCCGGCTCGATCTGCTGACGCCGTACGCGCAGGAGACCCGGTGCCCTTACAAGGGACCGGCCTCGGAGTACTGGTCCTGGACGGGCGGCGACGTGCCGCCCGGGATCGCGTGGAGTTACCCCGACCCGCTGCCGGCGGTGCACACCGTCCGGGACCGGGTCGCGCTCTACGACGAGGCCGTCGACCTCACCGTCGACGGCGAGCGCCTGCCTCGCCCCGTCACCGGTTTCCTCAGGCCCGCGGGGAAGCGCTGACCCGTGGCAGCAGGAGGCAGAGGACGGCGCCGGTCAGCGCCGACCCGGCTGCCGCGACGGTGACCAGCCTTCGGCCGGCGGCGGGCAGGCGCCTGCGGGCCAGCAGGGTGGCGGCCGCGTCGGCGGTGTCGGCGGCGGCGCAGCCGAGGACCCACGGCCGGGCGTCGCCGCCCCGGGCGAGCATCCACGCCGCGCCCGTACCCAGCACCAGGTCGCGGCCGCCGAGGGCCCGCCCGGTCACCTGGGCGGTGGTGCGGGGGACCGAGGGCCCGAGCCAGGGAGCGAGCAGCGGCCGGGGCGCGAGCAGCGCCGTGACCCCCAGGCCCACCCGGCCGAGCGCCCACAGCAGGGCCGCCTTGCGTACGGGTGCGGGGTCGGCGTCCATGCCGGGTCCTCTCTCATCGGGCGCCGGTCGTCCGGCACGGTTCCCTCCCGAGTCTCCGCGCGGTCACGGACGGCGGCAACGCGGCCCCGGACGCGCAGCCGGACGGCTCACGGCGAGGCGACGCGGACGTGCGTGGAGAGGGGGAAGACGCGCATGGCCTCCTCCAGCAGGGTGCTGCGGGTGCCGTCGGCCACGCCCGGGAGGTCCACGGACACGCGGGCGGTGAGGCCGTAGCGCAGGTTCCCGGAATGCTCCAGGTCGACCTGGACGGACACCTCGCTGCCGGTGAGGTCGGCGCGCAGTTCACCGCCGACCACGGTGAGCGCCTGATGCAGGCAGGTGGCGACGGCGGCGGCGTACAGGTCCTCCGGCGACCAGCCGTCCGCCTCGCGCGAGCCGGGCGCGGGCGGGGTCACGACGGGCACGGTCTTGTGGCCGGAGCCGTCGATGCGGACCTGGTCCGGTCCGTGGCTGGAGCGAGCCGTGGTGGTGTAGAGGGTGCGGTCCGGCGAAGGCATGCCCGCACCCTCCCCGTCCCGGCGGCTTCCGCGCGGGTGCCTCGCGCGTCGGGCCGCCACGTCCACCCGACCGGCGGGAGCCGGGGCGCGGCGGGCCGACGCGGGCGGGAGGGGGCCGCGTGAAGGTCCGTCCGGCGGGTACCTCGGTCTTCGCAGCGCCGATACCCCGCATGCCGGTCGGGGCGGGGAGCGTCGGGGCCGCCGGGGCCGAACGGACGTCGGGAAGGGACAGCTGGTGATCGGATCCGAGACGTCCCCCGGCACCTACGTGCCCGACCCGCGGCGCTGGAAGGCGCTCGGGGTGTGCCTGCTGGCCGGGTTCATCACGCTGCTGGACGTGTCCATCGTCAACGTGGCACTGCCCTCGATCCGGCGCGGCCTGGGCGCGACGGCGGGCGACATCCAGTGGGTGGTGGCCGGTTACGCCCTGTCGTTCGGGCTGCTGCTGGTCCCGGCGGGGCGACTGGGCGACGCGCGGGGGCGGCGGCTGCTGTTCATGACGGGGCTGTCGCTGTTCGCGGCGGCCAGCGTGCTGTGCGGCGCGGCGCAGAACGCGCTGTGGCTGGTGCTCGCCCGGCTCTTCCAGGGCCTGGCGGGCGGACTGGTCTCCCCGCAGGTGTCGGCGCTGATCCAGCAGCTGTTCCGGGGGGCGGAGCGGGGCCGGGCGTTCGGGCTCTTCGGGGCGGTGATCGGCCTGTCCACGGCGGTGGGGCCGGTACTCGGCGGGGTGATCATCGAGCTGTTCGGCGCCGTGCACGGCTGGCGGTGGATCTTCTTCGTGAACCTGCCGGTGTGTCTGGCGGCGCTGCTGCTGGCGGCGCGGCTGCTGCCCGGTCCCGAGCGCCACATCCGGCCGTGCGCGCGGGACCTGGACCCGGCCGGGGTGGTGCTGCTGGGGACCGGGGTGGCACTGCTGCTGCTCCCGCTGGTGCAGGGACGGCAGTGGACGGGGCCCGGCACGTGGCTGATGTTCCCGGCCGCGGGGGTCGTGCTGGCCTGCTTCGTGCTGTGGGAGCGGCGGCACGCCCGCCGGGCGCAGCCGCTGGTGGACCTGCGGCTGTTCCGGCTGCGTTCCTACGCCTTCGGGTCGGTGCTGATGCTGGCCTACTTCGCGGGCTTCACGTCGATCTTCTTCGTCCTCACCCTCTACCTGCAGGCGGGGCTGGGCTACAGCGCGCTGGCGGCCGGCCTGACCACCGTGCCGTTCGCGGTCGGCTCCGGTGTCGCGGCGGCGGTCAGCGGCCGGCTGGTGGCACGGTACGGCCGGGCGCTGGTGGTGGCGGCGCTGACGGTGGTGGCCGCGGGTCTGGCGCTGGTGATCGTCGCGGTGTCGGCGGTGCCGGGGCGGGCGGCGGGCTGGGCGCTCGCGGCGCCGCTGCTGCTGGCGGGGCTGGGCGGCGGCGCGGTCATCGCGCCGAACCAGACGCTCACCCTGTCGGCCGTGCCACCGGCGCAGGGCGGCAGCGCGGGCGGCGTGCTGCAGACGGGGCAGCGACTCGGGTCGGCCGCGGGCATCGCGGCCACCGGCAGCGTGTTCTTCTCCCGCCTCGCCGCTTCCGGGAACGACTGGCCGACGGCCTTCCGGTACAGCGTCGCGGTGTCCCTGGCGTTCGTGCTGTGCGCCCTGGGGGTCGCGGTGGCGGACCTGCGGGTGCGGCACCGTACGGCCGCATCCGGCGGCGGGCCGGCGCGCGAAGTGTGAGGGTGTAGTCGTCGCCGCGGCGGAAGGAGTCAGGGTGTCGGAGGAGAACGAGGGGCCGCTGCGCTGCCTGGTCACGGGGGCGGGCGGCTACATCGGCGGGCGACTGGTGCCGGAGCTGCTGGACGCGGGGCACGAGGTGCGCTGCCTGGTCCGGACGCCGGGCAAGCTGCGCGACCACCCGTGGGCCGGCCGGGTCGAGGCGGCGGAGGGCGACGTGACCCGGGCGGAGCAGGTGCGCCCGGCGATGCGGGACGTGGACGTCGCCTACTACCTGGTGCACGCGCTGGGCACCGGGCCGGACTTCGAGGAGACCGACCGGCACGCGGCGCGGGTGTTCGCGGCCGAGGCGCGGCGGGCCGGGGTCCGCCGGATCGTCTATCTCGGCGGGCTGACCCCGCGGGGCGTGCCGGAGAGCGCACTCTCCCCCCACCTGCGGTCGCGGACGGAGGTGGGACGCATCCTGCTGGAGTCGGGGGTGCCGACGGCCGTGCTGCGGGCGGCGGTGGTGATCGGGTCGGGGTCGGCGTCGTTCGAGATGCTGCGGTACCTCACCGAACGGCTGCCCGCGATGGTCACCCCGAGCTGGGTCCGGACGCCGATCCAGCCCATCGCCGTGCGGGACGTGCTGCGGTACCTGGTCGGCTGTGCGCGGCTGCCGGCCGACGTCAGCCGCGGGTTCGACGTGGGCGGCCCGGACGTGCTCACCTACCGGGACATGATGCGGCGTTACGCGGAGGTGGCCGGGCTGCCGCGGCGGGTCATCGTGCCGGTGCCCGTGCTGACGCCGCGGCTGTCCAGCCACTGGGTCGGCCTGGTCACGCCGGTGCCGGCACAGATCGCCCGCCCGCTGGCGGAGTCGCTGCGGCACGAAGTGGTGTGCCGGGAGGACGACCTCACCCGTTACGTGCCGGACCCGCCCGGCGGGCGCCTCGGCTTCGACCGGGCCCTGCGCCTGGCCCTGCAGCGCATCAGGGACGCCGAGGTCGCGACCCGCTGGTCCTCGGCGTCGGTGCCCGGGGCGCCCAGCGATCCGCTGCCCACCGACCCGGACTGGGCGGGCGGCAGCCTCTACACCGACCGGCGGGCCCGGCGGTCGGAGGCTTCGCCGGAGGCGCTGTGGCGGGTGATCGAGGGCATCGGCGGAGACAACGGCTGGTACTCGTTCCCGCTGGCGTGGACGGTGCGCGGCCGGCTGGACCGCTTCCTGGGCGGCGTCGGGCTGCGCCGCGGAAGGCGCGACCCGCACCGGCTGCGCGTCGGCGACTCGCTGGACTTCTGGCGGGTGGAGGAGGTCGAGCCGGGCCGGCTGCTGCGGCTGCGCGCGGAGATGCGGCTGCCGGGCCTGGCGTGGCTGGAGCTGCGGGTGGCGCGGGACCGGGAGGGCCGGACCGTGTACGCGCAGCGCGCGGTGTTCCATCCGCGCGGGCTGGCCGGGCACGCGTACTGGTGGGTGGTCGCGCCGTTCCACGGGCCGGTGTTCGGCGGCATGACGCGCAACATCGCGCGGGCGGCCGAGGAGGCTCCGCCGGAGGCGGGGTGGCCGGGGGCGCCGGAGGCGCCGCTAGGGGTCGGCCGGGGTGCTCCGTACCGCTGACAGCTCGTCGCCCATGGCGTCCAGGAAGCGCAGCACGGTGCGCAGTTCGTCCTCGGTGAAGTGGCGGCGGGCGGCGTCGGTGCCGTCGGCGAGGGGGCGGAAGTACGCGCGGGCGACGGCGCGTCCGGCGGCGGCGTAGTGGAGGTGCACCACCCGGCCGTCGTCGGGGTCGCGGACGCGCTGGATGTGGCCCGCGGCCTCCAGCCGGTTGAGGCACGCGCTGACCGCGCCCGAGGTGAGGTTGAGGTGATCCCGCAGCCGTCCGGGGGTGAGGGCCCCGCCCTGACCGTCGCCGTCCAGGACGGCCACCAGTGCCTGTACGTCGGTGTGGTGCAGGCCGTGGGCGCGGGCGAACTCCTGCGCGATGCGGTTGAACTCGGCGTTCATCCGGCGCAGCCGGACCGCGAACGCCTGCAGGTCGGGTGGCGGGGAACCGGGGGCTGAGGATGCTGGCACACCCCCAGGATAAATTAACTCAATGATTGAGATATTTTGGTGCGCGCGGGCTCGCTCCGGCGGCCCGCGCACCGTTCGACGAACCACCGAGGACCTGTGATGCCCCCTGCCTCCCGAGCCCTGCGATGGCTCGTTCCCGCCCTCCTGCTCGTCGCCTGGCTCGGCCTCGGCGGCGTCGTCGGCCCGTACGCGGGAAAGCTGGGCGAGGTCTCCACCAACGACCAGTCCGCGTTCCTGCCGCAGAGCGCCGAGTCGACGAAGGTGCTGGACGCCCAGGACGCCTTCCGTGACGAGCAGACGATCCCCGCGGTCGTGGTCTGGACGTCCGACGACGGCTCCGTCTCCGGCGAGCAGCGGGCCGCGGCCGCCGAGTCGCTGCGCTCGCTCGCCGACGTCCCCGGCGTGACCGGGCAGGCGTCGCCGGTCGTCCCGGCCGAGGACGGCGCCGCGCTCCAGGGCGTCGTGCAGCTGCGCTCCGACCTGGGCGAGCAGCTCGGGGAGACCGTCGAACAGGTCCGCGAGGCGGCGGCCGGCGTGCCCGGCGCCGCCTCGCACATCGCCGGGCCGGCCGCGACACAGGCCGACCTCTCGGACGCGTTCGCCGGCATCGACAGCCTGCTGCTCCTGGTCGCGCTCGGCGTGGTGCTGCTGATCCTGCTGCTGGTCTACCGCAGCGTGCTGCTGCCGCTGGTCGTCATCATCAGCTCCGTGCTGGCGCTGTCACTCGCCTCCGCGCTCGTGTACCAGCTCGCGGAACGGGACCTGGTGCGCGTGGACGGCCAGGTGCAGGGCATCCTCTCCATCCTGGTCATCGGCGCGGCAACCGACTACGCCCTGCTGCTGGCCGCCCGCTACAAGGAGGAACTGTCCGCCCGCGCCGACCGCGACCGGCTGGCCGCGATGCGTACCGCGGTACGCCGGTCGGCGGGCGCGATCGTCGCCAGCGCCGCCACCGTGGGGCTGGGCCTGCTCGCGCTGCTGCTCAGCGACCTGGCCAACACCAGCGCGCTGGGCCCGGTCGGTGCGATCGGCATCGTGTGCGCGGTGGTCAGCACCATGACGTTCCTGCCCGCCGTGCTGGCCCTGCTGGGCCGGGCCGCCTACTGGCCGGCGCGGCCGAAGGCGGCAGCGGCGGGCACCCGTTCGGACGGGGTGTGGGGCCGGGTGGCCGCGGCCGTCGAGCGCGCGCCGCGTCGCATCTGGGCCGGCACGGGCGTCCTGCTGCTGGTCTGCGCCGCGTTCGCGCCGCAACTGAAGTCGGGCGGAGTGCCGCTGAGCGAGATCTTCGTGAACGACGCGCCCTCGGTCGAGGCGCAGGAGGTGCTGAGCGAGCACTACCCCGGCGGCTCCGGCAACCCGGCGGTGATCATCGCCGACGCCGGGGCGGCCCGCGAGGTCGCCGGTGCGGCCACCCGCACCGAGGGCGTCTCCGCGGCGGCCCCGGTCACGGAGTCCGGCCGGCCCGGCGGCGGGCAGCCGAAGGTGGTCGACGGCCGGGTGATGATCGACGCGACGCTGGCGGACTCCGCGGACAGCGACGCCGCGAAGGAGACGGTGCAGCGGCTCCGGGAGAACGTGCACGGGGTCGACGGCGCGGACGCGCTGGTCGGCGGCTACACCGCGCAGCAGTACGACACCCAGCAGACCGCGCAGCGGGACCGGGTGGTGATCACGCCGGTGGTGCTGGCGATCATCCTGGTGATCCTGGCACTGCTGCTGCGGTCCCTGCTGATGCCGCTGCTGCTGGTGGGCACGGTGGCGCTGAACTACTTCGCCACCATCGGCGTCGCCGCGCTGGTCTTCCAGCATCTGCTGGGCTTCACCGGCACCGACGCGTCCGTGCCGCTGTACGGGTTCGTGTTCCTGGTGGCGCTGGGTGTGGACTACAACATCTTCCTGATGACGCGGGTGCGGGAGGAGGCGCTGCGCGACGGCACCCGGCGCGGGGTGCTGACGGGGCTCACCGCGACCGGCGGCGTCATCACCTCGGCCGGCGTGGTGCTGGCCGCCACCTTCGCCGCGCTGGTGGTGATCCCGCTGGCGTTCCTGGTGCAGATCGCGTTCATCGTGGCCTTCGGCGTCCTGCTGGACACCCTCGTCGTGCGGTCGCTGCTGGTTCCCGCGCTGGTGCGGGACATCGGCCGGGTGCTGTGGTGGCCCAGCGCCCTGCGCCGCCGCTGACACGGAACGGGACCGCCGAGGCGACACGGGCGGCGGTGTGCCGGTATGCGCGGATGCGCCCGTCCGGGGGATTCCCCCGGACGGGCGCATCCGCGTCCGGGTCCGGGCGGGAAGGGGCGGTAGCGGCCGTGCCCGCACCCGTACACCGGACCCGTAGCGCCCGACCCCAGACCAGCCGCACCGGAGTGATGCCCCCGTGACCGTGTCGATCGCCCTGTTCACCGCCGATCTCCGGGTCCACGACAACCCGGTGCTGCGGGCCGCCCTGGACGGTGCCGACGAGACGGTGCCGCTGTTCGTCCTCGACGACGCCGTACGCGCGGCCGGGTTCGACGCCCCCAACCGCCGGGCGTTCCTCGCCGACTGCCTCGCCTCCCTCGACGAGGCCCTGAGGGAACGCGGCGGCCGCCTGGTGGTGCGCCGGGGCGACGTGGTCGGCGAGGTGTGCCGGCTCGCACGGCAGACGGAGGCCCGGGACGTGCACGTGGCGGCGGACGTGAGCGGCTTCGCGCACCGGAGGGAGGACCGGCTGCGCGCGGAGCTGGAGTCCGACGGACGTCGTCTGCACGTGCACGACGCGGTGACCACGGTCCTGGCACCCGGCGAGGTGGTCCCGGCGGACCGCGACCACTTCGCGGTCTTCACGCCCTACTTCCGCCGCTGGGAGACGGTCGCGCCGCGCACACCGCTGGGCGCGCCGCGCCGGGTGCGGGTGCCGGACGGCGTGCGGGAGGGGGAGCCCCCGGCCCGGTCCGCGGTCTCCGGCGTCTCGCCCGGGCTGGCCCGCGGCGGTGAGCAGGAGGGCCGGCGGCGGTTCGCGGCGTGGCTCTCCGACGGCGTCGACGCGTACGAGGACCGGCACGACGACCTGGCCGGCGACGCGACCTCGCGGCTCTCCCCGCACCTGCACTTCGGCACCCTCTCCCCCACCGAACTGGTGCACCGGGCCAGGGAACGCGGCGGTGCGGGCGCGGACGCGTTCGTGCGGCAGGTCTGCTGGCGGGACTTCCACCACCAGGTGCTCGCCGCCCGGCCGCAGGCGGCCCGCGAGGACTACCGCACCCGTCACGACGGGTGGCGTCGGGACGACGAGGCCGCCGACGCCTGGCGGGAGGGCCGCACCGGCTACCCCGTGGTCGACGCGGCGATGCGGCAGCTCGCCCACGAGGGCTGGATGCACAACCGCGGGCGGCTGCTGGCGGGCAGCTTCCTCACCAAGACGCTGTACGTCGACTGGCGGGTCGGCGCCCGCCACTTCCTCGAGCTGCTGGTGGACGGCGACATGGCCAACAACCAGCTCAACTGGCAGTGGGTGGCCGGCACCGGCACGGACACCCGGCCCAACCGGGTGCTCAACCCGCTGACGCAGGCCAAGCGGTTCGACCCCGACGGCGCGTACGTGCGGCGCTGGGTGCCGGAGCTGGCGGACGTGGAGGGCGGTGCCGTGCACACGCCGTGGAAGCTGGCCGGCCTCGACCGGGCGGGGATCGACTACCCGGACCCGGTCGTCGGTCTCGGCGAGGGCCTGGACCGCTTCCTGCGGGCCCGCGGAGTCCGGTGACCACGCGCAGCCGGGCGGCGCTGCCAGCGTCCCGGGCGCGCCGCCGCGCGGCGGCGGGCCCGCCGGCGCGACCATGACCCCACCGACGGCTTCACCCCCGTGAGAGAGGCGGCGCGATCCCCATGCCGACATCCCGCAGCAGCCGGACCGACGTGATCGTGGTCGGCGCCGGAGTCGCCGGGCTGGCCTGCGCAGCGGACCTGACGGCCGCGGGCCGGTCGGTGCTGGTCCTGGAGGCAGCCGACCGGGTAGGCGGCCGGATGCGCACCGACCGGGTGGACGGTTTCCTCGTCGACCACGGCTTCCACGTCTTCAACACCTCCTACCCGCAGGTGCGGCGGCGCCTCCGGCTCGCCGACCTCCAGCTGTGCCCCTTCACGCCCGGGGCGCTGATCCGCACCGCGGACGGCGGACTGCGCCGCTTCGCCGACCCCACCCGGCGACCGCGGGACGCCGCCGACCTGCTGCCGGGCCGGCTGATGTCGGCGCGCGACCTGCTCGCCGTCGCCGCGCTCAGCGCGGGCGACGCCGTCCTCCCGGCCGGGCTGCTGCGCACCGCCCCGGAACGCACCACCGTCACCGCGCTCGCCCAGGCAGGCGTCTCCGCCGAACTCGTGGAGACGTTCTTCCGCCCCTTCCTCTCCGGGGTGTTCCTGGAGGACGAGCTGGAGACCAGCAGCCGGTTCTTCCACCTGGTGTGGCGCAGCATGCTGCGGGGCTCGCTGTGCCTGCCGCGGAGCGGCATCGGCGCCGTGCCCGCGCAGCTGGCGAGCCGGCTGCCCGAGGAGTGCCTGCGGCTGGACACCCCGGTGTCGGGGCTGACGGACGACGGGGTGCTGCTCGACGACGGGGGCGAACTCGCCGCGGAAGCGGTGGTGGTGGCCACCGGCGGGGAGGTCGCCGCACACCTGCTGCCCGGCCTGGACACCCCGCCGGCCCGCACCGTGACCACCCACTACCACGTGGCGCCCGTCCCACCGCTGCGCGAGCCGACCCTCCTGGTCGACGGCCGCCGCCGGTTCCTCAACTCCTGCGTGGTGAGCGAGGTGGCGGCCGGCTACGCACCGGACGGGCGGGCGCTGATCGCCACCTCGGTGCTGGGCGGCGAACGGCCCGGCCGGGAGGCGGAGGTGCGTGCCGACCTGGCCGACGCGTACGGCACCGACACCTCCGCATGGGAGCACCTGGCGGAACGTACGGTGCCCGGGGCGCTGCCCGCGATGGTGCCGCCGTGGCCGCTGAGCCGCCCGAGCCGGGTGGGGCCGGGACGCTACGTGTGCGGCGACCACCGCGCCACGGGTTCGGTGCAGGGCGCCATGGCGTCCGGCGCCCGGGCCGCACGGGAGGTCGTCGCGGACGCCCGGGCCGCCGGTGCCGGGCGGGCCGCCGGCGGCGCGCGGGACGGCCGGTGAGCCCGCGCCCGCACTGGCTCTTCGGCGACCAGCTCGGCCCGCACTTCCTGCGCTCCGGCGCCGACGGACCGGATCCGGACGCCCCACTGGTCATGATCGAGGCCCGGTCGGTCTTCCGCCGCCGCCGCTTCCACCGCGCCAAGGCGCACCTGGTGCTGTCCGCGATGCGTCACCGGGCGGCCGAGCTCGGCGACCGGGTGCGCTACGTGCGGGCGGAGACGTACCGGGACGGGCTGCGGGAGGCCGTCGGCACCGGCGGCGAGGTGACCGTGTGCCATCCCACCTCGCACGCCGCGCTCGCTTTCGTGCAGCAGCTGCCCGGGGTGCGGGTGCTGGAGCCGCGCGGGTTCCTGGTGCCGCCCGGGGAGTTCGCCGACTGGGCGGACGGCCGAGGGGGACGCGCGCTGCGCATGGAGGACTTCTACCGCCGTGTCCGCCGCAGCCACGACCTGCTGATGGACGGCGGGGAGCCGGCGGGCGGGCGGTGGAACCTGGACCACGACAACCGGGAACCGCCGCCGAAGGGCGCCGCGACGCTGGACGTGCCGCGCCCGTACCGGCCGCGCGAGGACGGGATCGACGCGGAGGTGCGGCGGGACCTGGACCGCTGGGAGCGGGACGGGGAGGTCGCGTTCGTGGGCCGCGACGGGCCGCGCCGTTTCCCCGCGACGCGGCGGGAGGCGCTGGCGGCACTGCGCCGCTTCGTCAGGCACCGGCTGCCCGCGTTCGGCGCGCACGAGGACGCGATGCTCGCCGCCGACCCGGTGATGAGCCACAGTCTGCTCTCGGCGTCGCTCAACCTGGGGCTGCTGGACCCCGCCGAGTGCGTCGAACGCGCCGAACGGGCCTGGCGCGAGGGCGACGCGCCGCTGAACAGCGTCGAGGGGTACGTCCGCCAGGTGGCGGGCTGGCGCGAGTACATGTGGCACCTGTACTGGCACTTCGGCCCCGGCTACCGGCGCAGCAACGCGCTGCGCCACCGCCGCGGGCTGCCGGAGTGGTTCCGGGAACTGGACGCGGACGCGGTCACCGCACGCTGCCTGTCGACCGTGCTCGCCCAGGTGCGGGACACCGGCTGGACGCACCACATCCCGCGCCTGATGGTGCTGGGCAGCCACGCCCTGCAGCGCGGCTGGCACCCCGCCGAGGTCACCGACTGGTTCCACCGCTGCTTCGTCGACGGCTACGACTGGGTGATGCTCACCAACGTGGTCGGCATGTCCCAGTACGCCGACGGCGGGCGGATGACGACCAAGCCGTACACGACGGGCGGCGCCTACATCGACCGGATGAGCGACCTGTGCGGGCCGTGCGCCTACCGGCCGGGCGACCGCACCGGGGAACACGCCTGCCCGTACACCGCCGGCTACTGGCGCTTCCTGCACCGGCACCGCGAGCGCCTGGCCCGCAACCACCGCACCGCGCAGCCGGTGCGGGGGCTCGATCGCCTTCCTGACCTGGAGGAGCTTCTCCGCTCCGACGACGGGGGCGACGGCCCGCCCTGACGCCGGGCTCACGCTCCGCATCGTGCGCGCGGCCCCCGCAGGACACGTCCTCCGGCTCGCGGGGACGTACGATGCTGCGACATCCGTCCACGGGGTCCCATCGAGGAGGCGGCCATCGCACGGCCCAGGAACCAGACGGCCCGGCGGGCCCACCTGGTGACGGCTGCGCGCCGCGCCATCGTCGAACACGGGCTGGCCTCCGTGCGCATCCGGGACGTCGCCGACAGCGCGGGTATGGCGCCCGGTTCGGTGACCTACTACTTCCGCGAGCTCGACGAGCTCTTCCAGGAGGTCTTCGCCGACGCCGTGGAGCGCTTCTCGCGGCTGCGCCGCCTGGCGTCGGAGGACCTGGAGGATCCGCGGGAGCGCCTGGTGGCGACGATCCGGTCCGGGCTGCCCAGCGGGCCGGACGACGAACTGTGCTGCCTGCTGTACGAGTTCGCGCCGCTGGCCCGGCGCCGGCGCGGCGACGCGGACCTGCGCAGCGCGCTGTACGAGGGCCAGGTGGACCTGTACCGGTCGCTGCTGGAGTCGGGGGCGGCGGCCGGGGTGTTCACGCTGCGCGCCCCGGCCGAGGAGACGGCGTGCAACCTGGTGGCGCTGGAGGACGCGTACGGGTACCACGTCATCACCGGCACCTCCATCACGCGGGAACGGGCCGAGCGTCACCTGACCGGCTACGCGGCGACGGCGACCGGGTCCGACCTGGCCGTCTGACGCCCGGCGGGGGCGCCCCCGGCGCGGTGCGGGGCCGGTGCCGCCTCCCGTGAGCGACGCCCATGGCTGGTCCCCTCGGTCTCCGTCGATGGTCCGTCGAACAGGACGGGACGGCCGGGTGCGCCTACGTTGGAAGCGGACCGGCCGACGGCGGCCGGGCGAGCGCGCCGGACGACGGACGAGCCGGCGGGAGAGATGAGGCCGAGGTGCGGGTGCTGCTCGTGGGGGCCGGGGGCGTGGGTACGGCGATCACCCGTATCGCCGCCCGGCGGGACTTCTTCGACCACATGGTGGTGGCGGACTACGACCCGGCGCGGGCCGACGCGGCCGTGGAGGCGCTGGGCGAGGCCGGGGGGCGGTTCACCGCGGAGCGCGTGGACGCCTCGGACGAGGCGGCCGTGCGGGCGCTGCTGGAGGGGCACCGGTGCGACGTGCTGCTCAACGCGACCGACCCGCGGTTCGTCATGCCGCTCTTCGGGGCGGCGCTGGACGCGGGGGCGCACTACCTGGACATGGCGATGTCGCTGTCCCGCCCGCACCCGGAGCGTCCGCACGAGGAGTGCGGGGTGAAGCTGGGCGACGCGCAGTTCGAACGGGCCGGCGCGTGGGAGCGGGCGGGGCGGCTGGCGCTGGTCGGCATGGGCGTGGAGCCGGGCCTGTCGGACGTGTTCGCCCGCTATGCCTCGGACGAGCTGTTCGACGAGATCGAGGAGATCGGTGTGCGGGACGGCGCGAACCTCGCCGTCGACGGATACGACTTCGCCCCCTCGTTCAGCATCTGGACCACGATCGAGGAGTGCCTGAATCCGCCGGTGGTCTACGAGGACGGGCGCGGCTGGTTCACCACCCCGCCGTTCAGCGACCCGGAGGTGTTCGACTTCCCCGAGGGGATCGGCGCAGTCGAATGCGTCAACGTGGAGCACGAAGAGGTGCTGCTGGTGCCCCGGTGGGTGAAGGCCCGGCGGGTCACCTTCAAGTACGGGCTGGGCCGGGAGTTCATCGACACCCTCAGGACGCTGCACCTGATCGGCCTGGACCGCACCGAGCCGGTGACGGTCGCGGCGGAGGGCGGCGGGACGGCCCGGGTCTCGCCGCGCGACGTGGTGGCGGCCTGCCTCCCCGACCCCGCGACGCTGGGTGACCGCATGCACGGCAAGACGTGCGCGGGCACCTGGGTGAAGGGCGTCCGGGACGGCCGCCCGCGCGAGGTGTACCTGTACCACGTGGTCGACAACCAGTGGTCGATGAGCACGTACGGCTCGCAGGCCGTCGTCTGGCAGACCGCCGTCAACCCCGTGGTGGCGCTGGAGCTGATCGCCGAGGGTGTGTGGACGGGAGCGGGCGTCCTGGGACCCGAGGCGCTGCCCGCGCGCCCCTTCCTGGACAAGCTCACCGCGTACGGCTCCCCCTGGGGCATGCGGGAGCAGTGAGGTTCACGGGGCACGCGGGAGGGCAGAATTCCTCCGGGACAGGCGACCGCCCCGCCGCACGACAGAGCGAGGGACCATGGCCGACAGGATCGCGGACGAACGGACCGGACCCGGGCGTGGCGAGGGTGGCGGTCCGAGCCTGAAACCCAACGCGATCGGCTTCGTCGACGCGCTGGTCATCGGGCTGAACTCGACCTCCCCGGCCTATTCGATCGCGGCGGTGATCGGGCCGGTCGTGGCACTGGTGGGCATCTACGCGCCGGGCGTGATGCTGGCGTCGTTCGTGCCGATGCTGCTCATCGCGTCGGCGTTCTACTTCCTCAACCGCATCGACCAGGACTGCGGCACCACGTTCTCCTGGGTGACCCGCGCCATGGGCCCGTGGGCGGGCTGGCTCGGCGGATGGGCGATCATGATGACCGGTGTGCTGGTCGTCGGGTCGCTGGCGGACGTGGCGGTGTCGTTCGGGCTGCTCGCCTTCGGCCTGGACAGCCTGGCCGAGAGCGACCTGTGGCGACAGCTGCTGGCCGTGCTGCTGATCCTGGTGATGACGGCGGTGTGCGTGATCGGCACCGAGGCCTCCGCACGGGTGCAGAACGTGCTGATCCTCGCGCAGGTCGCGTTCCTGCTGGTGTTCGCCGTCGTCGCGCTCTACCGGGTGTACGCCGACACCGGCACGCTGGGCTCGACGACACCGGAGGTCGAGTGGCTCAACCCCTTCGGCGAGGGCGGTGCGGCACTGACCGGCGGGCTGCTGCTGGGAGTGTTCATCTACTGGGGCTGGGAGTCGGCGGTCAACCTCACCGAGGAGACCGAGGACTCCGTCAGCGCGCCCGGCAAGGCGGGCGTCTGGTCGACGATCGTGCTGCTGGTGACGTACGTGTCGGTGGGGTTCGCGGTGGTCGCCTACTCGGGCGTGGCGTTCCTGTCGGAGAACGCCGCCGAGGAGGAGTTCCTCTTCGCCCTGCTGGCCGGCGAGGTGCTCGGCGGCTGGGACTGGGTGCTGCTGCTGGCCGTGTCGACGTCCGCGATCGCCTCCACCCAGACGACGATCATCCCGGCCTCGCGCACCGCGCTGTCGATGGCCCGCCGGCAGGCCGTCCCCCGGCACTACGGACACATCAGCCCCCGCTTCCGCACTCCCGACGTGAGCACCTGGTGGGTCGCCGGGATCGCGATCGTCTGGTACCTGGTGCTCAACCAGATCAGCGCCAACGCCCTGTTCGACTCGCTCACCGCGCTGTCGCTGCTGATCGCCTTCTACTACGCGCTGACCGGCGTGGCCTGCGCGGTGTACTACCGGCGCGAGCTGACGCGCAGCGTCCGCAACCTGCTGCTGATCGGCGTCGGGCCCCTGGTCGGCGCCGCGCTGCTCGCGTGGCTGCTGGTGGAGTCGGTGAGGGACATGTCCGACCCGGCGAACTCCTACAGCGGCGAGTCGTGGTTCGGTCTCGGACCGCCGCTGGTCATCGGCATCGCCATCGCCCTGGCGGGCGTGGTGCTGATGCTGGTGTGGCGGCTGCAGGCGACGCGGTTCTGGGCGGAGCGCCCCGGCGTGGTGGACCCGGCGCTGGTGCCGCACCGCGAATCCGGCCACGGCCATCGGCCCGGACGGGGAAAGGAGCCGCCGCGATGACGGTGGTGCTGGGATACGACGAGTCGCCCGGGGCGGAACGGGCGCTGCGGGTCGCCATCGAGGTGTCGGCCGCCTTCGGCGAACTGCTGGTGCTGGTGTACGGCGCCGCCGCGCCGGGCGGCACCGGCGAGGAGTACCGCACCCACCACGAGGCGCTCCGGCAGGCGGGCCGCACCGCGCTGGACCACGCGGTGCAGACCGCGGCGACGGCGGGCGTGCCCACGGCCGTGGAGATCATCGACGAGAAGCCCGCGCAGGCGCTGATCGAAGCGGCGAACCGGCACGGGGCACGCGTCATCGTGGTGGGCAGCTGGGGCGAGAGCCCGATCCGCGGCGCGCTGCTCGGCTCCACCCCGCACAAGCTGCTCCACCTGTCGGACGTCCCGGTGCTCTGCGTGCCGACGGGCTGACGGGCCGACGGGCCGACGGGCCCACGGGCCGACGCGGGGCGGACCGCCGGTGCGCGGGCCCGTGCACCCGTTCCGGAGTTCAGTCCGGAGGTTCGCCGGTGCCGGTGTCGTCGCCGGGCCCGTGCTCCGGGTCAGGCGGCCTGGCGCCGGTCTCCTCGTCGTCGTCCCCGTCCTGCGGGCGCCACAGCTCGGGCGCCTCGACGGGCGGGGGCAGGTCGGGGGTCAGCTGCTGATCTTCGTCGTGGTTCACGGCGGAGCGAGTACCCGGGTGCCGGAACGCGACTCCGCGCGTCGGGGTGATCCTCGTCTCCCGCGGCTCCCGACCCCCGTCCCACGGATGAGCGTGGGGGCGTCGGGAGGGTGCCCGGCCGTTTGAGGCGCGGCCAGGTGCGTACCCGGCCCTCATGAGCGAGCAGAACCCGGACCCCGGTCCGCGCCGCGCACGGGCTCCGTCCGCCGTCGCCGCCGGCTCCCTGGCTTGGGCGATCCTCCGGTGAGCGGCGGAAGGACGCTGGTCACCGGATGGTTCAGCTTCCCGCGGGGCGAGGCCACGGCGGGAGACGTGCTGGCACTGCGTCACGTGGAGGCGCGGCTGGATCTGGCGGGCGCCTCCTACGACGTGGCGTGGAGTCCCGGCTTCCGCTCGGAGGCGGTGTCGCTGGAGGACGCCGACCCGCAGCACTACAGCCGCTTGCTGTTCGTGTGCGGGCCGGTGGCCGGGGAGCAGATCGCCGCCCTGCACGAGCGGTTCGCGCACTGCTTCCGGGTCGCACTGGGCGTCTCGACCGTGGACCCGGCCGATCCGGCGCTGAGCGGCTTCCACCGGGTGATGAGCCGGGACGGGCCGGGGACCCTGCGCGGCCGTGTCGACCTGGCCGCGTCCGCACCGGCGGAGGAGCCGGTGCCGGTGGCCGGGGTGGTCCTCGCCGGAGGGCGCCGGGAGTGCGGCGCGGGGGTGCGGGACGACGCGGTGGCGGAGGCGCTCACCTCGTGGATGTGCGGCAAGAACTGCGCACGCCTGGAACTCGACACGCGGCTGGACGCCGACGACTGGCGGCGCAGCGCGACCTGCGGGCAGTACCTGTCGGTGCTGGAACGCCTGGACGTGGTGGTCACGGATCGGCTGCACGGCCTGGTGCTCGCCCTGCGGTCCGGCGTGCCCGCGCTCGCCGTCGACCCGGTCGACGGCGGCGCGACGGTGTCGGCCCAGGCCCGCGTGTGCCGCTGGCCGGCGGTGCTGCACCCGGAGGACGTCACACCCCGGCTGCTGGACCACTGGTGGTCGTGGTGCCTGGGGCGGGGCCGGGAGCTGGCCGCCGAACGCGGCCGCGACTTCCGCGCCCGGCGGCCGGCGCGGTATCCGTCCCCGTGACCGGCCCGAATCGTCGCGCGTAAGGCGCCGAAGTCGTGGAACCCGGTCGCCATGTACGCACAGGGCATGGACGCGCAGCTGGCGGAGCTGGGACGCGATCACCTCATCGGCATAGCCCCGCTGGTGATCGGGCTGCTCGTGGTGGGCGCCCTGATCCTGCTGGTGGGCATCGGCATGCGGCAGCGCCGACGGGGCGACTCCCGTGCCTCCGAGGCCGGCACCCCCGCCCCGGGCGCCCCGAAGGGTTACCAGGAGGGGCGCACCAGCCCGTCGGAGATGCCGCGCGACGGGCGGCGCAGGTACCCGTACGAGGTCTCCGACAGCGGCTACACGGTGTCGGAGTCCGAGGAGGAGGGCGAGGTCAAGCGCAGGCGCTGGGATCCCGGGAGCAGCGGGGGCTTCCACAGCGGCGGCCCCGGGCACACCTGATCGCCCCGCCCCGGCTCGCCGCCTGCGCCCGGCCCTCCGCACGCTGCCGCTCCGGCGGCAGCGTGCGGCCACAGCACTAGGCTCCCGCGGGCGGCCGGGTTCCCGGTGCGCCGCCGACGGCCGCCGCCTCGCGTTCGGCGCGCAGCCTGCGGTGGCTCCAGATCAGCAGCACGAACAGCACGATGCCGGAAACGATCAGGCTTCCCCCGGTGCTCCAGCCGCTGAACGGCAGTCGTTCCAGCAGGCCCCACGCCACGCCGCCGCCGAGGAGGCCGAGCCCCACCACGACCGAGCCGGCGATGCGCCACTTCGAGGAGACGCTGTCCTCGGCCGCCTGCATGGCGCGGGCGCGCACCGGCGCCACGTGCCGGTGCAGAGACGGGACGGCGCGCGCCAGCAGCACCATGCCGGCGAACACCAGCAGGAGGCCGGGTCCCGGCAGCACCAGCAGTGCGATGCCCACCGCCACCAGCAGTCCGCCCAGGAGGGCCAGTATCCCGCGCATCAGCGGGTGCGGGTTGTCGTCTTTCGCCACGTTCTCGTTCGCTCCATCGTCGCCCCGTGCGACGGCCGTCTGCCGTCGTGTTCGGCTGTACACCGTAGCCGCTGCCGCATCGTGCGCCCGACGCGACGTCACACATGATCGCCGCCCGCAGTTGCGCAGGTGGCCGCCCCGGCCCGGCGCGGCCGTGTGCGGGCCGACCGGCCCCGGGGCACAGTGGAGAGGCACACCGGGAGGTGGACGATGGGCCGTACCGGCCTGCTGGAGTCGCTGCCGGCCGACCAGCGGCGACTGCTGGCGCCGCTGGCGGACGGCGGACCGCCCGCCGCTCCCATGCTGGCGCGGGCCAGCGAGCGCCGCGACTTCGGCGCGGGATGGATCTTCGAGCGGAAGCTGGACGGAGTGCGGGCCGTCGCG
Source organism: Streptomyces sp. CNS606 (assembly GCF_000426325.1). Lineage (NCBI taxonomy): Bacteria > Bacillati > Actinomycetota > Actinomycetes > Kitasatosporales > Streptomycetaceae > Streptomyces > Streptomyces sp. CNS606. The sequence continues at coordinate 308,662 of NZ_AUFD01000005.1, read as the reverse complement.
GTGCGCGAGCGCGGCCGGGTGCGGCTGCTGTCCCGCACCGGCCAGGTGATGAACCGTACGTACCCGGAGCTGGTGGACGCCCTGGAGGAGCAGGACTGCGAGGACTTCAGCGTCGACGGCGAGATCGTCGCGTTCACCGGCCGGCGGACGGACTTCGCCCGGCTGCAGCGGCGGATGCAGATCAGCGACCCGCGGCGTGCCCGTGCGACCGGTGTCGAGGTGACGTACTGCCTGTTCGACCTGCTGGCCCTGGACGGTGTGCGCACCACCGGGCTGCCGCTGCGCGCGCGGAAGGCGCTGCTGCGGCGGGCGATCGCCTTCGGGCCGCCGCTGCGGCAGACCCCGCACCGCAACGCGGGCGGGCGGGAGCTGCTGGACCGGGCGTGCGGCTGGGGCTGGGAAGGGCTGGTCGCCAAGCGCGCGCAGGGCCGCTACCAGGTGGGCCGGCGTTCGCCCGACTGGCTGAAGCTGAAGTGCAGCCGGGGGCAGGAGTTCGTGGTGGGCGGTTTCACCGAGCCGTCGGGCGGCCGCGTCGGCTTCGGTGCGCTGCTGCTGGGCTACCACGCGGGCGGGCGGCTGCGCTACGCAGGGAAGGTCGGTACCGGCTGGGACCGGGCGGCGCTGGTGTCGCTGCGGGCCCGGCTGGACGGTCTGGCCAGGTCGGGTTCGCCGTTCGCCGACCCGGTGCGTGAGCGCGGGGCGCACTGGGCGGAGCCGGAGCTGGTCGCCCAGGTGGCGTTCACCGAGTGGACCCGGGACGGGATGCTGCGGCACCCGCGGTTCCTCGGCCTGCGGGCCGACAAGGACCCGTCCGAGGTGGTGCGCGAGGAGCCGGGCCCCGCCCGCTGAAGGCGGACCGCCGCGGCGCGGCCGGTGGCCGAACGGGCGGTTTCGGCCCGCCTCCGTCGGTGACCCGGCAGGCATGACCGACCAGACCTCGTCCGGTCGTCCTCCCACGCCGGACTACCCCGCCCTCTCCCTCGGCGACATCGCGCACCGCGCCCGGTCGCTCTCCGCCGCGGATCTCGAGCGGCTGCTGGCGTACGAACGCGGTCACGCCTCGCGCGCGCCCGTACTGGACGTGCTGACGGCCCGCCTCGCGCAGCTGGAGGCAGGCCGGGAGCCCTCTCCCGGCGCCGCTCCCACCGGGCACGGGAAGCGACAGGAGCCCGGACGGTCCGAGAACGGCCGGGGGTCCTGAGCACCGCACGGCCCGCATGCACACCCGCCTGGCCGGCCCGGGCACCGGGCCGGCCAGGCGGGCGTCCCGCTCAGGGCTTGGCCGCGAGGCGGGTGGCCAGCTCGCGGGCCCGGCCCCCGCGGGGCAGCCGCGACGTCAGCGGCGGGGTGTTCATGCCGCTGCTGGTGCGCAGGCCCAGGAGGAACTCCTGCAGCGCCTCGGTGCTGGTGCGCTGCGGGGTCCAGCCGAAGTCCTCGTGGGCCCGGCCCCAGTCCATCAGCGGCAGCTGCAGAGCGGCGTCGAAGAGCTGTGGGGAGGCGGGGAACAGGCGGGTGAGCCAGGCCGCGCGGATCGCCGTCCGCACGGCGCCGGCGGGGATCCGCACGATGCGCCCGTTCAGCGTCCGGGCCAGCACCTTCGCGTCGACGACCGGCTCGGAGGCGAGGTTGTACGGTCCGCGCACGGTGCTGGTGATGGCGTCCAGGAACGCTTCGGCGGCGTCGTCGGTGTGCAGGAACTGCATGCTGAGCCCGCTGACGTCCGGTACCACCGGCACGTTCCCGCTGCGCACCAGGAGGTTCGGCAGCAGCGGTCCGGCGAACAGGCGGCGCTGCTCGGAGGCGGACTCCTGCTTGAAGAGGAACGCGGGCCGCATCCGCACCACGCGGATCCACGGGAACTTCTGCTCGTAGGCGTCCAGGTAGCGCTCCAGGTAGGCCTTCTCGCGGGTGTACGCGGCCTCGGGCCAGCCGTGCGTGGGCCACGACTCGTCCACCCGGCGCAGCGGGTCGTGCGCGGGCCGCGGCGAGTACGTGCCCACGGACGAGGCGTACACCAGCCCGGACACGCCGACCTCGGCGGCTGCGCGGAAGACGCGCATCGCGCCCAGGACGTTGGTGCGCCACGTCAGGGCGGGCCGGTGGGTCGGCTGGAAGAGCCAGGCGAGGTGGACCACGACGTCCGCGGAACGGAACACCTCGGCCAGCTCCGGCTCGGCGTCCTCGCGGGTGATGTCGCAGCTCAGCCACCGTGTCCTGGGCGGGTTCCAGTTCGGCAGCCGACGGGCGACGCCGATCACCTGCGCCACCCGCTCGTCCTCCGCCGCGGCGCGGACGATGCTGGTGCCAAGGTTGCCCGTCGCGCCGACGACGACGACCGTGTGCCCCTCGCTGGAACGTGCTGGGACCGCGTTCATGAGGCGCTCTCCCTCGCTTTCCGTCTCGGTTCCACCCCCGGCCGGACCCCGGTCAGCCTGCGGACGCGGGGGTGCGCTCCCTCCGGCGTTCGGCGTCGACCTTCTGGTGTATGCGTTCGCAGGTGCGGTGGATGAGCCGGGAGACGTGCATCTGGGAGATGCCCAGTTCCTCGGCGATGCGGCTCTGCGTCATGTCGCAGAAGAACCGCAGGTAGAGGATGCGGCGTTCGCGTTCCGGCAGCAGGGAGAGCTGCGGCTTCACCGCCTCGCGGTACACCACCAGGTCGAAACCCGCCTCGAAGACGCCGAGGGTGTCCTGGAGCGAGTAGCCGTCCTCCGCCGCCGACAGCTCCGCGTCCAGGGACAGGGCGCTGTAGGAGTCCAGCGCCTCCATGCCGAGGAGCACGTCCTCCTCGCTCAGCCGGCTGTGCTCGGCGATCTCGGCGACCGTCGGGGAGCGTCCGCCGAGGGTGAGGTTCAGCTCCCGGCGGCTGGCCCGGACCTGGGTGCGCAGCTGCTGGACGCGCCGTGGCACGTGCAGGTCCCAGGTGTGGTCGCGGAAGTGTCGCTTGATCTCGCCCACGATGGTGGGCACGGCGTAGCTCTCGAACGCGGTGCCGCGGGCCGGGTCGTACCCGGCGACGGCCTTGACCAGTCCCAGGGCGGCGATCTGCTGGAGGTCCTCCAGCGCCTCGCCCCGGTTGCGGTAACGCCCGGCGAGACGGTGGGCCATGGGGATCCAGACCTGGACGACGTCCTGCCGGAGCTCCTCCTTCTCCGGTCCGTCCGGCAGCGCGGCGATGCGGACGAACGCGTCCCGGGTGTCCGGGGCGTCGTCGTGCGGGTGACGGGCACGCTTGGTGCGGAAGGGGGTGGTGGTGCTCATGGCTGCGCTCTCCCGGTTCGCTGCTGCGTGTTCGAGCGGTCACCGCGGGAGCCGGACCAGATGCGTCCGGGGTGTTCACGGCTCTCGACCGTGCCCTCCCGCGGATGTGCCTTCAGGTCCGAAGCACGCGTTTCACGCTACCCGCACACCACGACCTTCGCGATCCGGACGAAACCGCACCGAACCGGCACGGGAACCGCGCGGCCCACACCCCGCGCCACGGCGCCGCGTGCCGCAGCGGTTCACCGGCCGAGCGCCCGCTTGAGCTCCTGCTTGTTCATGCGGGAACGGCCCTCCACGTTGCGCCGCCTCGCCTCCTCGTAGAGCTGGTCCCGGGTGACGTCGCCGGGCCCCTGCCTCTTTCCCGCACGCTTTCCGCCCCGCTCGGACGCGGACAACGGGTCCCGCAGTGAGGCGCGACTCGCCGTGTCGGCCTCACCGCTGCGCGCCCGCTCCTTGTTCACGGTGCGGGCGGCGATCTCCGCGGCCCGCTTCTCGCCGGTGCCGCGCCTCTCGGCGGCCTCCTTGATGTGCGCGTACTGGCGTTCGCGCTTGCGGCTCGATCCGCTCGGCATGAGGCTCACCTCCGGCGTGACGATCGGGCGCCCGGGTACCTCCGCAGGAGGGCGTGAAACCGCCCGGCCGCGCCGTTGCGCCGAACGGGTGCCGACACCCGGGCGGGGCTGACTAGAGTCGGGGCCATGGCTGCTGACGAGGCGACGGTGCGGGTGGACAGCTGGATCTGGTCCGTACGGCTCACCAAGACGCGTTCGCTGGCCGCGTCCGCGTGCAAGGCGGGACACGTGCGCGTCAACGGCGACCGGGCCAAGCCGGCACAGGTCGTGCGGCCCGGCGACGAGGTGCGCCTCCGGCACGCCGGGCGCGAGCGCATCGTCGTGGTCAAACAGCTCGTCCGCAAACGGGTCGGTGCTCCGGTGGCCGCCGAGTGCTACGTCGACAAGAGTCCGCCCCCGCCACCCCGCGCGGACGCGCTCGCGGCGGGTGTCCGCGACCGGGGCGCGGGGCGCCCCACCAAGCGGGACCGCCGCGAACTCGAACGTCTCCGCGGCCTGCGCGACGCGCCCTGACCGACCGCCCCACCGCCCGGCGCCGGGTCGCCGGCTGCCCCCGCCGCCGAAGGCGGGCCGGCGCCCCCGCACGCCGTCCTCCGCGACAGCAGAAGGCCGCCCGGGTACCCGCGGGGGCGGGGACGGCGGACGACGCCGCCCCGAGCGGGGTGGACAGTCCGCCGACCGCGGCTCGGCCGGCAGCTCCCGCCCGCTGTCGCCCGTGCACCTGCGCCGCGCACAGCACGGTGGCCGCGACGACGGCCCCACACAGACCGCCCTCAGCACCGTCGAGCGCGTCCGGCACGCCTGCCCGTCGCCGTCCTGGCGGGGGCACCGGCCCGGCGGTCAAGGCACCCGCCGAGGCGAAGCCGCCGCACGTCAGCCGGGGAGACCGGTGACCCGGAGGGTCAGGTTGAGCCGGCCGCGCTCCAGGCCCGTCGCCGGGTCCGCCGTGCCGGGCCGTACGCGGGGCACGCCGTGGTACGCGAACCGCGCGGGCCCCCCGAAGACGAAGAGGTCGCCCGACCCGAGTTCCACGTCGGTGTAGGGCCGCGTGCGCGTCTCCGTGTTGCCGAACCGGAAGACGCAGGCGTCACCGATGCTCAGGGAGACGACCGGGGCGTCGGAGCGTTCGTCCTTGTCCTGGTGCATGCCCATGGTGGCGTGTGCGTCGTAGAAGTTGACCAGGGCGGTGTCGGGCGCGTACGCGGCGGCCTCCTCCGGATCGCCGTAGGCGTCGGCCAGGGCGCGGCGCCCCAGGTCGCCCAGCCAGTCCGGGAAGGCCGCGACGCGGCGCCCGTTCACGTCGTCGGCGGTGCGGCTGTACCGGTACGGCTGCCAGTGCCAGCCCAGGCAGACGGTCTGCACGGACATCGTGCCGCCGCGCGGCAGCCGGGTGTGGCGGAAGGGCACCGGGCCGCGCCCCCAGCCCCGGCAGGCGGCGACCAGCTCCCGCTGCGCCGGCACGTCCAGCCAGCCGGGCACGTGCACCGCGCCCGGCGCCACGACGGCCCGCGACCGCGGGAACAGGCTGTCCATCCGGCCATGGTGCCGCGCCGGGCCCGGCGGGGGCGAGCGAAGGTCAGGCGCGGACGGTGAAGGGCCGGGTGGTGCCGCTGAAGGCGCGCGGCGAGCCGATCAGCGGCTTGGCGTCGCCGTGGTAGCGGATGCGGTACGTGCCGGGCTCGGTCCCCGGCGGGACGTCCCAGGTGACGGTGACCTTCGAGGCCGAGACGCCGTGCCGCCGCCAGCGCAGCGTCGTCGACCAGTCGCCGTCGTCCGCGACGGCGGTCCAGGCTCCGCCGCTGCGCCGTTCGACGCGCAGGTAGGTGCTGCCGCGGTGCAGGTCGTTGCCTGGGTGGGCGCCGGCGAAGATCGCCTCGGCCCGCTCCCCGGGGCGCACGCCGTCGGCCGGCTCGGTGAGCACGTCGCCGAAGGCGTGGCCGAGCGGCGGGGTGTCGAGGACGACGCCGGGCTGGAGCGAGAGCGCCGTGCCGGAGATGTCGGGGGCCACCGGCCCGAGCGGGAGGTCGCGGCCGTCGCGCATCGCGGTGGCCAGCGCGGCGGCGACCTGCTGGAGGGCGGGGAGCTGCCAGCGGCCGAAGAGCGTGCTGCCGCCCTCGTACTGCTGGGCGTCGTATTCCTCGGGGGTGGTGACGTAGTGGAGGTAGGAGTTGGCGTACCCGGCGACCAGGACGTCGTCGAGCCGGGCGCCGGTGATGCCGGCGACGGTCCGGCGCAGACGGAGACCCGCACCGATGGTGACCTCGCCGGGGATACCGATCAGGTACAGCGCGCCGACGCGCACGAGCTGCACCGGGACGCGTTCCTGCACCCACGGCAGCAGCCGGTTCATCGCGCCGACGGGCACCACGACGTCCTTGGGCGCCTGCGCCTGCCGCAGCTCGGGCGAGACCTCGTAGAGCACGGTGTCGGAGACGAGGTCCCAGAACGGGTTCTCGCCCTCCTCGAAGCCGGGGAAGGCAGGGCCGTCCTCGGTGCTCCCGGCCATCATGGCGGCGCCGATCGCGGGTTTCGACGTCTGGTGGGTGCGGCCGTCGCCGGTGAACTCGGGGCGCACCTCGACGTCGGAGAGGTCCACGTAGACCAGCCGGGAGTCCACGCCGCCGGTGAGCCGGGTGCCCGCGCGTCCGGCCTGCCCGGCGGCGGCCTCGTACTGGCGCAGCCCGTTCTCGCGGGTACGGGCGAAGTCCTCGGGCGTCGTCGGGGGTGTGAGGTCGAGATTCGGCGACATGTCGCCGGCGTTGGTCTGGGCGAATGCGGTGACCAGGCCGGGGCCGTCGTCGGCGAGGTAGTCGCCGCCGCCGGCCTCGCGCTCCCAGTGGTAGGCGGCGTAGCCCTTGTTGTCGGCGCTGATCAGGCGGTTGTCGCCGGACATGCTCGTGCAGTGGGTGGGGAACCAGTTGAGCGCGCCGGCGAGGCGCCCGTCGCGCTCGACCCGCAGCAGGGTGCTCCGGGTGTCGACGGCGTCGGGGAAGTACCCGGTGACGTCGGCGCCGTTGCGGTCGAACGCCTCCCGCGAACGGTTGACGTTCGCGCCGCGCAACTCGTCGTGGGTGAGGACGAGTTCGGACGGCTGGAGGTCCTGGTGGGCCCGCCTCACGGCCTCGACGATGCCGTCGGTGACCGCGGCGAAGGTCTTCTCGTGGAAGCCGAGGGTGGTGAGGTTGTACAGCGTGTGGTGCGAGTGGCCCCCGGGGCCGGCGTGCGTGTGGGTGGCGGTGAGCAGCACGTTGCGGTGCGTGTAGAGGTCGCCGTAGTCGGCGGCGAGGCGGCGCAGCACGGCCTGGTGCACGCTCTCGAAGATCATCGGCACGTCGACGACCACCAGCGCGGCCCGCTCACCGCCGTCTGCCCCGTCGTCGTCGGCGACCACGAAGGCGCGGGCGCGCAGCCGGGTGTGCAGGCCCTCGGCCTGCTGGTCGATGCGGCCGTAGCCCATCATGCCGACCTCGGCGATCTCACCGGTGGCGTCCGCGACGCCGCGGCCCACGAGAAAGCCCCCGCCGGAGGGCGGGGGCGCGGCGGGGGTTCCGGCGGCCCGGGCTCGTGCGGGAGCGGCCGTGCCGGCTGCGGCGAGCCCGGCGAGCGCGGTGGAGGCGAGGAGCACGGCTCTGCGGCTGCTGCCCGGAGTCGCGGTCTCCGGGGCGGCTTCGTCGTGCGGCGCGGCCGCTCCGGAGGGCTGCGGTGCGCGCCGGTGGGGGGCTGGGTCGGTCACGGATGCTCCTCGGATCGCCCGGTCTACTTGCCGGTAAGGGCGAGGAGAGCATGCCAGCCGTCGACGCCGGTGACAACAAGTCCCGCGCGCCCGCGCACTGTTCACCAGGTCAGCGGCTCGTGGTCGCGCTCGGTGACGGCGGGCTCCAGCATGCCGCGCAGCCGTTCCATGTCCTCGGGGAGGTCCCGTCGCCAGCCCAGGGCGACGATGGGCACCAGCAGCAGCATGCCGCCGTACAGGTGCACGTCGACCTTCATCTCCAGGGTGCTGCCGTCCTCGGAGTCCTCCTCGCCGGGCCGCACCCGGAAGGTGTAGCCGACGGACTGGATGCCCAGCGGCGTCCACATCCGCTGGCCGCGGAAGCCGATGAGGGACGGCGCCCGGTAGGCGCTGCATTCGAGCTGGTGGAAGCGGTGCCTGCCCGGAAACCGGTACCGGTACCGGGCGCCTTTGCGCGCGGGCGAGACCTCGTCGTCGTCCACCTCGGCGACGCCCGAGTTCCAACGGGCCATGTTGCGTGCGTCGGCGAGAAAGGCGAAGACCTCAGGTGGATTTGTCGACAAGCTCTGCGTCACCGAGAACGTCGGCATCGTCTCACCTCCGGCTGCGCTGGTCAGGGTCACCGGCTGCGGGCTGACGGCCTACTCGCTCCAGCATGTTCGCCCGAACGCCGTAGCTCACGCCGACCAGAGCCGTTCGAGTGAGGTACGGGCCCTGTGCTGCGGTTTCTCCCTGTAGTACGCATACCCCGTCAGGCGCCATCGGCACCTGTTCGAGCCACACTTCGTACCGCGGTCACCCGCCGGAGGGCGGCCCGGAGGGGGTCAGCACCTCCGCGAGGTCGTAGTTCACGGGCTCCTCGAGTTGCGCGTACGTGCACGAAGCGGGGTCGCGGTCCTCGCGCCACCGGCGGAACCGCGCGGTGTGCCGGAACCGGTCGCCCTGCATGTGGTCGTAGGCGACCTCCAGGACGCGTTCCGGCCGCAACGGCACCCAGGAGAGGTCCTTCGTGCCGGTCCAGCGGCTCGGCCCGCCCGGCATCCGGCTGCTCGCGTGCGCCTCCTCGCGTTGCCACTCGGCCCACGGGTGCCCGGCGGCCGACTCCATGCGCAGCGGCTCGAGTTCGGCGACCAGCTCCTGACGTCGGCGCATCGGGAAGGACGCGCTGACGCCGACGTGCTGGAGCGTGCCGGAGGAGTCGTACAGGCCCAGCAGCAGCGAGCCGACGACCGGTCCGCTCTTGTGGTAGCGGAATCCGGCCAGCACGCAGTCGGCCGTCCGCTCGTGCTTCACCTTCACCATCAGCCGTTCGTCCGGCCGGTAGGGCAGGGTGGGCCGCTTGGCGACGACCCCGTCCAGGCCCGCCCCCTCGAACTGTTCGAACCACCGCCGGGCCACGTCCACGTCCCGGGTCGCCGGGGCGATGTGCACCGGTTCGCCGGCGTCGCGCAGCGCGTGCACCAGCCGTTCCCGCCGCGTCGCCAGCTCGGTCTCCAGCAGGGCGTCGTCACCGAGCGCGAGCAGGTCGAAGGCGACGAACGAGGCCGGGGTGCGCTCGGCCAGCATGCGCACCCGGGAGTCGGCGGGGTGGATGCGTTCCAGCAGCGCGTCGAAGTCGAGGCGCCTGCCGCGGGCGATGACGATCTCGCCGTCCAGTACGCAGCGGCGGGGCAGGTGGGTGCGCAGCGCGTCGAGGAGTTCGGGGAAGTAGCGGGTCAGCGGCTTGGCGGTGCGGCTGCCGATCTCCACCTCGTCGCCGTCGCGGAAGACGATCGCACGGAATCCGTCCCATTTGGCCTCGTAGTGCATCCCTTCCGGGATACGGGCCGCCGTCTTGGCGAGCATCGGTTTGACGGGCGGCATCACCGGGAGGTCCATGCTGTCCGATTGTGTCGCGCCCGGCCCGGATGTGCGCGTCGGCAGGCGCCGACGCGCCGGTGGTTCTAGCGTGCTGTCATGGGCGAGGCACAGGAACTGGACGTCGGCGGACGCACGGTGCGGATCACCAACCCGGGCAAGGTGTACTTCCCCGAACGCGGCTTCACGAAGCTGGACGTGGCGACGTACTACCGGACCGTCGGGGCCGGGGCGCTGCGCGCGCTGCGGGACCGGCCCACCACGCTGCAGCGGCACCCCGACGGCGTCACGGGCGAGTCGTTCTTCCAGAAGCGGGCACCCAAGGGCCTGCCCGACTGGATTCCCACCGCGCGCATCTCCTTCCCCTCCGGGCGGCACGCGGACGAGATCTGCCCGGCCGAGGAGGCCGCCGTGGTGTGGGCGGCGAACCTGGGCTGCCTGACGTTCCACCCCTGGCCGGTGCGGCGCGGCGACACCGACCGTCCCGACGAGCTGCGCATCGACCTCGACCCGCAGCCGGGCACGGACTACCGGGACGCGGTGTGGGCGGCCGGCGAACTGCGTCCGCTGCTGGAGGAACTGGGTCTGCGCGGCTGGCCCAAGACCTCCGGCGGTCGCGGGCTGCACGTGTTCGTGCCCATCGAGCCCGAGTGGACCTTCACCGACGTGCGGCGGGCGGCGATCGCGATCGGCCGCGAGCTGTCCTGGCGGAACCCGGAGCGGATCACGATGAACTGGTGGAAGGAGGAGCGCGGCGAGCGGATCTTCGTCGACTACAACCAGACGGCGCGGGACCGCACCATCGCCAGCGCCTACTCCGTACGGCCCCACCCGCGCGCCCAGGTCTCCGCCCCGCTGGAGTGGGACGAGGTCGCCGACGCGCGGCCCGAGGACTTCGACCTGGCGACCATGCCGGAACGGTACGCGCGGGTCGGCGACGTGCACGCGGACATGGAACGGCACGTGTGCCGGCTGGACGCGGTGCTGGAGCTGGCCGACCGGCACGAGCGGGACCGGGGCGCAGGCGACATGCCGTACCCGCCGGACCACCCGAAGGCGCCGGGCGAGCCGAAACGGGTGCAGCCCAGCCGGGCCCGCAACGATCCCGACGGCTGAGGGCGCCGGCGCGGCGGGTCGCCCGGCTCAGCGGCCCTTCACCACGAGGGAACCGAGCAGCTCACGCGTCGCGTCGGTCACTTTGTCCACTGCTGCGTCGAATGCGTCGCTGTTGTGCGAGGCGGGCGCGCGGAAGCCGGAGATCTTCCGCACGTACTGCAAAGCGGCTGCACGCATCTCGTCCTCGGTTACGGACTCGGCGTACGGGGGACGGAGTGTCTTGATTGATCGGCACATAATACGACCGTATACGGATGGAGGCCGGGATGACCCTGCTGATGGCGGACGAGGTGCGGGACGCGATGGCGCACGGGCGCCCCGTGGTCGCTCTGGAGTCGACGATCATCGCGCACGGCCTGCCGCGCCCGCGCAATCTCGAGGTGGCCCGGGAACTGGAGCAGCTCGTGCGGGACGGCGGCGCCGTGCCGGCGACCGTCGCGGTGCTCGACGGGCGCGTGCACGTCGGGCTGGACGAGGCGGAACTGGAACGCGTCGCGGGCGACGAGAAGATGCGCAAGCTGGGCCACCGCGACGTGGCGCCGGCGATCGCCGAGGGCGCGAGCGGCGCCACGACCGTCTCCGGCACCGGGTTCCTGGCCTCCAAGGTCGGCATCCGGGTCTTCGCGACCGGCGGTCTGGGCGGCGTGCACCGCGGGTGGACGCAGACCCAGGACGAGTCGGCGGACCTGCGGATGCTCGCCTCGACACGGATCACGGTGGTGTGCGCGGGCGCGAAGTCCGTCCTCGACGTGCCGGCGACGCTGCAACGGCTGGAGACCCTGGGCGTCACGGTCATCGGCTACGGCACGGACACGTTCCCGGGCTTCTACCTGACCAGTTCCGGGGAGCCGGTGGACTGGACGGCGCACGACGCGCGCACGGTCGTCGGCGCCATGCGGGCGCAGGAGTCGCTCGGCGGGCCCTGCACGGCACTGGTCGTCGCCAACCCCGTGCCGCAGGAGCAGCAGCTCGACCCGGAACTGCACGACCGGGTGCTGGCGGAGGCGCTCTCGGCGTGCGAGCAGGACCGGGTGACCGGACAGGACGTCACGCCGTACCTGCTGGACCACCTGGTCCGGCACACGGACGGCGCGGCGCTGGAGGCCAACGTCGCCGCGGTCCGCGGCAACGCGCGGCTCGCGGCGCGCATCGCGGCCGTCTGGACGGCGACGGCCCACACCTGACCCTCCCGGGCCTCCGTACGCCGCGTCCCGCCGCCGGGGCTACGGCGTGCGGGGGCGCCACTGAGGTTCGACCCGGGCCCACTCGCGTTCCCACTGGCGGGCGCGCCGGCGGTCCAGGCCGCCGCGGACGGTGGCCTGCGCGACGCAGACGAGGGCGACGACCGCGCCGCCGGCGAGCGCCGCGCAGATGCCGGACTGGAGGGCGGCCATGGCCGCCCCCGCGGGTGGCGTGGTCTGGCTGCCGTCGGGCGCCACCCACAGCGGCACCGAGGTCCCGGCCCTGCTGCCGTCCGGCACCTCCGCCGAACCGCTGCGCACCGTGCCGTCGGGCGCGGTCCAGCGGACCGGCACCCGCGAGGTGTCGGCCCCCGGGGCCTTGTAGAACGTCTCGCGGCTCTGCGGGTCCGCGTCCTTCATGACCACCGCGGAGACCCGGAGCCGCTCGGTGCGCTGTTCCTCGGCCGTGCCGCGCGCGACGCCCCAGGTGACGAGGGTGACCAGCGCCGCGCCGACGACTGCGGCCACGAGGGCGAGCAGCAGCACCCACGCCTCGACCTGGTCGGAGCGGCGCCGGAGCGGGTTCGCGCGCCAGCGCCACAGGCGGACCCGGGTCGTCGGGGCCATGGCTCCCACCCCTTCCGGTCGCCGGTTCGGGGAGCGGTCGCGACCTGCCGGGTCCCACGATCGGCGCCTCGCATGCCTGCCGAGTTCCCGGAAGTCAGCCGTTGCCGTCACAGTCCAGGATGTCACCCCTCGCGGGGGCGCCCTGGACGCTGCTGCGGTCGTGCACGACCGGCACCACGCGGGTTCCGGCCCGGCCCACGCGCACCTCCAGCACGCGGCCCCCTCCGCGCACCGGGCGGAGTACGGCGTCCGGGAGGGCCGCCGCCAGCGAGGCGGCCCGGCGCCGATCGGCCGGGCGGAAGCGGATCTCGGTCGTCCCGGGAACGCCGGCCGACGCGTCGGCCGGGGCGGGGGCCTCCGCGGCGGCGGACGCACGCGCGCGGACGTCGAATCCGTTGCCGCGCAGGGCCCGCGCGACCCGCCGGGCCTCCCCCTCCACCGCCGGCCCGCCCTGGACACGCACGGGGACGTCGGAGGGCGCCCAGGCCACGGGGACGCCGGGGGCGGGCAGGGCGTACGCCTCCCCGTCCGTGAGGGGGCGGTCCTCGCGGACGGCGTCGAAGAGCCGGCGCGCGCGGTCCTCGTCCCAGAGAAGCGTCGAGCCCCAGCCCGGCACGCGGTGGTCGAAGTCGGCGAGGGGCACGGTCGCGAACGCGGTGTCCCCGCTGTCCAGGTCGCGCAGCGCGCGGCCGAGGACGAGCAGGCGTGCGGTGGTCAGTTCCGCGTCGGCACGGAGCGTGGTCAGCAGCGTCCCGGCGGTGCGGGCGAGGGCAACGGGGTCGTCGAGCACGCCCCGGTCGGCGAAGGTGTCGACCAGTTCGGCGAGGAAGTGCTGCTGGCGGCGCATCCTGCCCAGGTCGCCGGACGGCGGGATGTGGCGGGCGCGCACGTACTGGAGCGAGCGCCGCCCGTCGAGGTGGTGGGTGCCCGGCCGCAGGTCGAGACCGGAGTTGATGTCGCGCATCGGCTCGTCCGTGCACACGGTGGCGCCGCCGAGGCCGTCGACGGCCTCGACGAAGCTGCGGAAGTCGGCCTCCAGGTAGTGGTCGACGCGGACCCCGGTCGCCTTCTCGACGGTGCGGACCGTCAGCTCGGGGCCGCCCAGCTTGTACGCACCGTTGATCTTTCCGGCCGCCGGCACCGGCGTACCGGTGAGCGGAGGGGCGTCGTCGGGGCGGGCGAAGGAGACGTAGGAGTCGCGGGGAATGCTGATCACGCTGACGCGTTCGCGGTCCGCCGAGACGTGCACCAGCATCATGACGTCGGTGCAGTCGCAGGGCTCACCGCCTACGTGGAGGCGACGCTTCTCGGCCTTGCTCAGTCCGGCGCGCTTGTCCAGGCCGACCAGGAGGAAGGTGAGGCCGGGACCGTCGGCGGGCCGGGACGCGGCGGCGGCGAACACGTCGGTGCGCGGGACGGCCAGGGCGACGGGCAGGCGGTTGCCGCCGTCGGCGACCACCGCTCCGGCACCGGCCAGCAGTCCGCCGCAGAGGACGGCGCTCAGCACGGCGCGACGTACACGGGTACGCGTCAGCAGGGACACGGGCACACCTCCGCGGGACGACGACGCCCGCAGGCTAGGCCCGCGCCGAGCGGCCGGCCGGGCGCGGCGCGGCGTGGCGCGGCCGCCCTCACCCGGTCAGATCATCTGCCTGCGCAACGCGGGCCGGATTCTCCTCGGAGGACGCCGGTTTCCGGCGAATCACACCCCCGGAACGCGTTCGGGACGCTACGGTGAGTGCCCGCGGGAAGCGGACGTCGGCCGGGAGCGGCCTTCGGACAGGAGAGGTTCCGCACATGGGCGAGACACTGGACGCGTCGCCCGAAGGGCATCTGCGGATGCTGCTGGCGCGCGCACAGAACCCCTTCGACGTCTCGGACGAGGTCCTCGAACGGCTGTCCGGCGCCGTGCTGTGCCGGATCGACATGCCGCACACCGGCCGCGGGGACGCGACCGGCGGCGCCGCTGCGACCGGTGCGACCGGCGCGTCCGCCGGAGCCGGTGAGCCGGACACGGAGACCGCACCCCTCGCGGGGGTGCGGTGCGGTCGGGCCCGGCACACCTTCCTGCTGGCGGACGGCGGCGTCCAGACCCTGTGGGAGCTGTGGCGGGTGGGCGCACCCCAGGAGGAGGACCCCGCCGGCGACGGCGGACCACGGGGCCCGCGGTTCGAGATATACGAGACCGAGGACGCCCTGCGCCGCTCCGAGCGTCGCGTGCACGGCGGTGGCCCGGTTCCCGGCCCGCGCTCGGCCGGGACCAGGGACGACCGCCCCTCCCCACCCGGCACGGACGCCCTCCGCCCGCACTCCACAGGGCCCGAGTCCTTCGACGAACTGGACGACCCCGACCCCCTCGACCCCCTCGACCCGCTCGACGCCCTCGATCTTCTGGACCTCCCGGGCTCCCCCGGCGCCCCCGGCGACATCGAGGACCTGCTGCTGGAGGAGATCACCCGGTCCCGGCCCTGGTCGCTGGAGGACTCCCCGGGGCACGCGCGCCGCCTGTTACGCAGGGCCGAGAACCCCGACCGGCCGGGTGAGGAGACGCTCCGGCTGCTGGCCGACGCCCGCGGCCACGACATCGTGCACGTGCCGCGGCCGCCCGCCTGCCCTCCCGGCCTGCGCCTGTGGTGCTCGCTGTACGAACACGCCTTCCTGCTGGCGGACGGCACCGAACTCCGCCTGTACGAACTGGAACACAACCTGACCGGAGGCGAAGGGCTCGTGTGCGAGGTCTATCCCGACGAGGCGGACGCCGAACGGGCGGCCCGCCGGTACGCACGGGCACGGGGTATCGAACTGTGAGCCGCCGCCCGCCGAACGTGGTCGTCGTCCTCACCGACCAGCAGCGCTGGGACACCACGGGCGCGCACGGCAACCCGGCAGGCGCCACCCCGGTGTTCGACCGGATGGCACGCACCGGCACCCACGTGGAGCACGCGATCACCCCGCAGCCGGTGTGCGCACCCGCCCGCGCCGCGCTGCAGACCGGGATGTTCCCGACCGCCACCGGCGTCTTCCGCAACGGCCTGGCGCTGGACCCGGCGCTGCCCACCCTGGCCGGCTGCCTCGGCGACGCCGGGTACGCCACGGGCTACATCGGCAAGTGGCACCTGGCGGCGGAGGCCTCCGGCCACGGCCCCGTGCCGCCGAAGTACCGTGCCGGCTACGAGAGCTGGCTGGCCAGCGAGATCCTGGAGTTCACCTCCGACGCCCACCGCACGGTCGTCTACGACGGCGACGGCGCGCCGGTGCGGCTGCCCGGCTACCGGTCCGACGCGCTGGTCGACGCCTCCGTACGGTTCCTCGCCGACCACCACGACCGGCCGTTCCTGCTGTTCCTCTCGCTGCTGGAACCCCACCACCAGAACGCCACCGACGACTACCCGGCCCCGGAGGGGTACGCGGAGCGGTTCACCGGCCGCTGGCTGCCACCGGACCTGGCCGCACTCGGCCCCGGCGCCCGGTACGGCGGACCGCACCGCCACCTCGGCGGCTACCTGGGGCAGATCGCCCGGGTCGACGAGGGCCTCGGCCGGCTGCGCGACGCCCTGCGCAGCCTGGGCATCGCCGAGGACACGATCGTCGCCTACACGGCGGACCACGGCAGCCACTTCCGCACCCGGAACGCCGAGTACAAGCGCAGCGCGCACGACGCGTCGGTACGGGTTCCGCTGGCGCTGACCGGTCCGGGCTTCGACGGCGGCGGGCTGATCCGCCGCCCGGTGAGCACCCTGGACCTGATGCCGACGCTGCTGGACGCCTGCGGCGTACAGGTGCCGGATTCCGTGCAGGGACGGTCGTTCCTGCCGCTGGTCGGGGGCGGCACCGACCCGGGCCGTCCGGAGGAGGTGTTCGTGCAGATCAGCGAGTCGCAGGTGGGGCGAGCGGTGCGGACCGCGCGCTGGAAGTACGCGGTGGCCGCGCCGGACGCGCACCCGTGGCACGACGCCTCGGCCACCCGCTACGTGGAGTCCGAGCTGTACGACCTGCACGCCGACCCGTACGAACTGGACAATCTGGCGGGCCTCCCCTCGCACCGCGAGGTCGCCGACCGGCTGCGGCAGGCGCTGCTGCGCTGGACCGTGCGCGCCGGGGAGGCCGAGCCGGTGATCGAGGAGGCCGAGCCCGGCAGACGCCCGGGCCGGCGCGCGGACCCCGAGGTCACCGGCCTTCCCTGGGAGGGGGTGCGCTTCGGGCACCAGTGACGCGGTGCCCGCCACGCCGCTCCCCCACCGGGGTACGCGGCACCCGCTTCATCCGTCGCGACACCGACGCCGCCCCGCCGGCGTGGGGAGGACACTCATGCCCGCACGTGGACGCCACCGCCGCCACCGGCCCGGCCCCGTCTCCCGCACCTCGCTCAGAGTCACGGCCGGCGGCGCCGGCCTCGCCCTGCCGCTCGTGGCCGCCGCCGGTCACGCCGCCGCGGAGGACACCTGGGACCGGGTCGCCGAGTGCGAGAGCAGCGGCCGCTGGCACATCGACACCGGCAACGGGTACTTCGGCGGGCTCCAGTTCGCCCAGAGCACCTGGGAGGCCTACGGCGGCACCCGCTACGCGCCCAGCGCCGACCAGGCCACGAAGGACCAGCAGATAGCCGTGGCCGAGAAGGTGCTGGAGGGGCAGGGGGAACAGGCCTGGCCCACCTGCGGGCCGCGCGCCGGGCTCGGGGCGGACGACGCCCGGCCGGCCGGCGGCGCGGACGCGGCGACGACGACCGAGGCGGAGCCGCAGACGAAGACGGAGGCCGCGGAGACCTCGCGGGCCCGGGCGGAACGCGCGGAACGCGCGGCGGCGGCCCGGGCCGAACGCCGCAGCCAGGCCACCTCGTACGAGGTGGTGGGCGGCGACAGTCTGTCGTCCATCGCCCGCGCGCACGAGGTGGACGGCGGCTGGCCCGCCCTCTACGACCGCAACCGGGACGTCGTCGGAGGCGACCCGGACCTCATCCTCCCCGGGCAGCGGCTGAGTCTGGAGGACCGGGCCGCGTCTGCGCCCGCGGCGAAGCCGGAGCAGCGCGAGCAGCGGGCGGAGAAGCCGGAGCAGCAGAAGCAGCAGACGGAGAAGCCCGCCCCGAAACCCGAGCCCGAGGCGAAAACGAAGCCGAACCCGAAACCGAAGCCGGAACCGAGAGCCGAGAAGGCGGCGTCGCCGAAGGCCGTGTCGCCGGTGGCGGGGGCGCACACCGGGACCCCGTACCGGGCCTCGGGCAGCGGCTGGTCCTCCGGATACCACACCGGCGTCGACTTCCCCGTGCCCACCGGCACCACCGTGCGGGCCGTCTCCGGCGCCGACGTGGTGTCCGCGGGATGGGCGGGCGCGTACGGCTACCAGGTGGTGCTCCGGCACGACGACGGCCGCTACAGCCAGTACGCGCATCTGTCGGCGATCTCGGTGTCGTCCGGGCAGCACGTCAACGCGGGCCAGCGACTGGGCCGTTCCGGCTCGACGGGCAACTCCACGGGCCCGCACCTGCACTTCGAGGTGCGCACCGGCCCGGGCTACGGCTCCGACATCGACCCGCTGGCCTATCTGCGCGGGCGCGGGGTCGGCATCTGAGGCGGAACGCCGGGCGGGCCGGGCCCTCCCGGCGGGTCAGCCACGCGGCGGCGGGCCGCCGCCGGGCTCGTCCTCGTCGAAGCGCAGCCCCAGGTCGTCCGCGTCGTCGTCGGAGACGTGGACCGCGGACTCCTCCCCCGACAGACCCTCGGCGTCCGACTCGGTGGCGAAGCTGTCCTGGTTGGCGGGCCGTGTGCCGGGCAGCGGGTCGTCGCTGAGCTGACCGGCCTCCGGGGTGGTGGTGTCCTCGGGCGCGGTGAGCCGGTCGGCTCCGCCGACGCCCACGTCGGGTTCCTCCTCGGCGAGTCGGTCGTCCAGCGACTCGCCCTCCAGTTGCTCTGCGGAAGTGGTGCCGAAGCTCTCGGCGGCGACCGGGCGTTCGCCGGGCACGGGCATCTGCTGCGGGTCCTCGGCCCGCTGCGCCTCCGGGGTGCCGTCCTGGAGGTCGGGGATGCCCTCGTCCTCGGGGGCCGCACCGGGATCGGTCGGCTCGTCCACGACGCGCGGCTCCCGGTATTCGGGCGACGCGGCCCGCTCCCCGGATTCCGTTGCCCGGCCCTCCGGAGGGGTCTCGCCTTCGGCAGGGGCACCGTTCTCGGTCGTTTCGGGGTCGTTCATGCCGTCCGCGGTACCCGTGCCCGCCGGGCGGAAACGCCGTGGGAGGCGTACCGGTGGAGGGGCCGCGTTCGGGTGGTGGCCCCCGGTGGCGGGACCGGTGCGGCGCAGGTCAGCGGGGTGGCGGCAGCCGCGGATGCTCGCGGCGGCGACGCCGCAGGACGGCCACCAGATCCACCAGTGCCAGCACGGACAGCACCGCGCAGGCGATGGCCAGCACGCGCAGCGACCCGCTGTCCGGAACGTCCTGCGGGCCGCTCACCAGGGTCCAGTACCAGAACAGGGCGGTGACCGCGAGGAACACGGGGAGGAACACCGCGGACAGCAGCAGCCGCAGCCCGAGGGCGCTGCGCGCGGTGACGGGCTCCGTCCCGGTGCGCTCCCGGCGGCGCCCCACCGCGCCGGAGCGCGAGCGGGGCACCGGGGCGCGGGTCGCGCGCCGGTAGGGGTCCCGCCTGCGCCGCTCACCGTGCCGCACTCTGCTCACCGCCTCGCGTCCGCGTCGCGCTCGCTTCCGCCCCTGAGGCCAGTGTCCACCCGCGCGCCGGAACGGTGCGGGGGCCGCACGGGTGCGGCCCCCGCGGAGCGCCGTACCCACGGAGTGTCACCGCACGGGAACCGCCGGGTGAGCCCCCGGGAGCGCCCGGTTTCATCCGACCGCGCCGAGGTACCACGCTGTCGTGACAGCACCTGCCGACGCCGTCGTGGAGCCGCCATGCGGGCACTGACCGTCGTACCCGGCCGTGAGGGTTCCCTCCGCGTCGAGGAACGGCCGGATCCCGAACCGGCGCCCGGCGAGCTGCTGGTGGAGGGTGTCGCGATCGGCGTGTGCGGCACCGACCGGGAGATCGTCTCCGGCGCGCACGGCAGCGCCCCGCCGGGTGGGGACCGGCTGCTCATCGGGCACGAGTCACTCGGCAAGGTCCGCAGGGCGCCCGAAGGCTCGGGCTTCGTGCCCGGCGAGCTGGTGGTGGGGATGGTGCGCCGGCCGGACCCGGTGCCGTGCGGGGCGTGCGCACACGGCTTCGTGGACATGTGCCGCAACGGCCGCTACGGCGAACGCGGCATCAAGGACCTGGACGGCTACGCCTCCACGCTCTGGACGGTCGACCCGGCCTACGCGGTGCGGCTGTCGCCGGGGCTGGAGCGGGTCGGGGCATTGCTGGAGCCGACGACGGTGGTGGCCAAGGCCTGGGACCAGGTGCAGCGCATCGGGGACCGCTCCTGGTTCGCCCCGGAGTCGGTGCTGGTGACGGGCGCCGGACCGGTCGGGCTGCTGGCGGCGCTGCTGGGCCGGCAGCGGGGGCTGGCCGTGCACGTGCTGGACCGCGCCGAGGAGGGGCGGAAGCCCGAGCTGGCACGGGAGCTGGGGGCGACGTACCACAGCGACGACGTGACCGCGGTGATGGAGCGGGTACGGCCGGACGTGGTGATCGAGGCGACGGGCGCTCCCCCGGTGGCGTTCGGTGCGATGCGGTCGCTGGGCCCGTACGGCGTGCTCTGCCTGACGGGGCTGTCCCCCTCCGGCCGCACGCTGCGCATCGACGCCGGTGAGCTGAACACCGAGCTGGTGCTGGACAACGCGGTGGTGGTCGGTTCGGTGAACGCGCACCGCGACCACTTCCGGCAGGCGGCGGCCGCGCTCGCCGGGGGCGACCGGGAGTGGCTGGAGCGCGTCATCACGCGGCGGGTGCCGCTGGACTCCTTCGCCGACGCCTTCGCCGAGCGGGAGCCCGGGGGCGTGAAGACGGTTCTCGAACTCGGCTCCTGATCCCGGCAGATGCCGTGCCGCGGTGTCCGACGCGGCGTCAGAGAACCGCGCGTGCCCGCAACCTGGGTTTCCGCCGCGCGCGTGGCCGCGCCCTCCAGTGGGGAGAACGGAACACAAGGGGCAAGCCTCGCACGGAGTTTCCTCCACAGGGGATCCGGTCTGCTCGACTTCGTGACAAGATCCAGCCTTTGAGGCGACGATTCCTCGCCCCCGCCCCGCGCGGTCAGTAGCCTGACGTCCGGACCGCCGAGCCGAAGAAGAGCTGGAGACCTTGATGGAACGTCCCGCGTGGGCCCCGCAGGGCATAGACCTGACCGTCCCGAGCGTTTCCCGCATCTACGACTACTACCTGGGCGGTTCGCACAACTTCGAGGTCGACCGGGAGGCGGGCCGCAAGGCCATCGAGGCGTGGCCGGGGCTGCCGAAGGTGATGCAGGCCAACCGGGCGTTCATGCGCCGCGCCATCCGGTACGCCGTCGCGCAGGGCCTGACGCAGTTCCTCGACATAGGCTCCGGCATCCCCACCTTCGGCAACGTGCACGAGGTCGCCCAGCAGGCGGACCCCGAGGCACGCGTGGTGTACGTGGACAACGACCCGGTCGCGGTGGCGCACAGCCGGGCGGTGCTCCAGGACAACGACCGTACGGACGTGGTGTCCGCCGACTTCCGTGCGCCGCGCGACATCCTGCGCAGCCCCGAGGTGGAGCGGCTGCTCGACCTGGACAGACCGGTGGTGCTGCTGCTGGTCGCGGTGCTGCACTTCATCGAGGACCGGGACGAGCCGTGGAAGGCGGTCGCGGAACTACGGGACGCGCTTCCGCCGGGCAGCATGCTGGCGATCACCCACGCGTCCGGCGACGGCGAGTACAAGGTCGCGGACCGCGGCGAGGGCGCGTCGAACGTCTACCGCCGTATCGGTTCTCCGCTGCTGATGCGCCCCGAGGCGGACGTGGCGCGGTTCTTCGAGGGCTGGGACCTGGTGGAGCCCGGTCTGGTGGCGATGCCCCGCTGGCGCCCGGACTCCCCCACGGACCAGGAGGACCCGGTGATGTTCAGCGGATTCGCCGGGGTGGGCCGCAAGCCGGAGCATGCCGGGTGAATCCCGCGCCGCAGCTGAAGGGGACCGCGGCCGACGGGCTGCGGCGCTTCGCGACCATCTGGAGCCGTGCGGTCTACCCCGCGACGGCGACCTCGATGACGCGCGCGGAGTTCGAGGACTACCTCCATCCGCTCGCCGTCCGGCTCGGCGATGCGCTGCACGCGCATCCCTTCACCCCCGCGCCCGGCCGGGAGGTCGGGGAGGCGCTGGTGGCGGCGCACTGCACCGCCCCGGACTCTCTGCCGCAGATCCTCGGCGTGGTGGAGTCCTACCTCGTGCTCTACAGCGCCGCGGACACCCCGCTGCCGGTGGAGGAGGGCCGTGCCCGCTGCTCCCGCCTGCAGCACGCGGTCGCCGCCGGGTTCGCCAAGGCGCTCCGTGAGCGGACGCGTGCGGAGCAGGAGGCGCTGTCCCGGGCGGCGCTGGCCGCTCAGGCAGCCGTGGAGGAGGCGCTGCACACCAGCGAGACGCGGTTCCGCACGGTCTTCAAGGACGCCACCATCGGTATCGGCATCGCCGACATGGACGGGCGGATCCGCGACGTCAACGGTGCGCTCGCCCGCATGTTCAACTGCTCCGAGGACGAGCTGCGGCGGCGGAACGTCAGCGAGTGGGTGCATCCCAGCGACGCGCCCGAGGTGTGGCGCATGCACCGGGAGCTGGTGCGCGGCGAGCGGGACCACTTCCGTGTGGAGAAGCCGTACCACCGGCCGGACGGCACGGTGCTGTGGACGAACCTCACCGTCTCACTGCTGCGCGGCGCCGAGGGCGAGCCCCGCTACCAGCTCGCCCTGATGGAGGACATCACCGAACGGCGCCTGCTGCACCTGCGGCTTCGGTACGAGGCGACGCACGACGAGCTGACCGGCCTGCCCAACCGGACACTGTTCGCGGAGCGGCTGGAGCGCGTGCTGGCGGGGACGGGACCGACAGGGCGAGGCGACGAGAGCCGCAGCGGCAGGTTCGGCCTGCTCTACCTGGACATCGACGGGTTCAAGGCCGTCAACGACAGCCTGGGACACGCGGTCGGCGACCAGTTGCTGGTGTCCGTGGCCGAGCGCCTCCAGTCCTGCGCGGCGGCGCCCAACCATCTGGTGGGGCGGATCGGCGGGGACGAGTTCGTCGCCCTGATCTCCAACCCCTCCGGCCGCGAGGAGGTCACGGAGCTGGCCCGGCAGGCGCTGGCCGCACTGGCCACGCCGATCACCGTCGACGGCCGCGACCTGTCGGTCCGTGCCAGCATCGGCATCGTGGAGGGCAGCAGCGGCGAACTGGGCCCCGCGGAGGTGCTGCGCAGCGCGGACATCACCATGTACCGGGCCAAGGACTCGGGCGGCAACCGGTACGAGATCGCCGACCCGGTCTCCGACGCCCGCGCGATCGACCGGCACAGCCTCACCAACCACCTGCCCGGCGCCCTGGAGCGCGGCGAGTTCTTCCTCGAGTACCAGCCGCTGATACGGATGAGCGACAGCCGGCTGACCGGCGCCGAGGCGCTGGTGCGCTGGCGGCACCCGGTGCACGGCCTGCTGGGACCGGACCGTTTCATCCCGCTGGCCGAACACACCGGGCTGATCGTGCCGTTGGGCCGCTGGGTGCTGGAGCAGGCGGTGCGGCAGGCGTACGACTGGTGTGCCCACCCGGCGCTGGGCGGCCGGGCGGCGGACGGCGAACCGATCCGGGTCAACGTGAACCTCTCGCCCCGGCAGCTGCACCATCCCGACCTGGTGCAGGACACCGTGGCCGTGCTGGAGCGGGCCGGCCTCACCCCCGCGTCGCTCTGTCTGGAGGTCACGGAGAGCGCTCTGATCGGCGCCGACGAGGACGAACTCAAGCCGTTGCGGCAGCTCGCCGAGATGGGCGTCGACATCGCCCTGGACGACTTCGGCACCGGCTACTCCAACCTGGCCAACCTGCGGCGGCTGCCGGCGACGACGCTGAAACTGGACCGCTCCTTCACCCAGGGCCTCCAGCAGCATCCGGCGGACCCGGTCGACGTGACCTTCGTCGGCGGCATCGTGTCGCTGGCGCACGCGCTGGGACTGCGCGTCACCGTGGAGGGCGTGGAGACCGAGGCGCAGGCGGCGCAGCTGCGCGAACTGGGCTGCGACACCGCGCAGGGCTGGTACTACGCGCGCCCGGCACCCGCGGAGGAGATCGTGGCGCACTGGGCGACCGCCTGAGCGGTGCTCCCGGGCCGGCCCGCCGGGTTTCCCCGGCCGGCGCGGGAGTGCGCGCCGGCCGAGCGGTTCAGCGGGCGGTGCGCGCGTCCAGCCAGGCCAGCAGGTCGGCCTGCACCTCGTCGCGGTGGGTCTCGTTGAGGATCTCGTGCCGCGCCTGGGGGTAGGCGCGCCAGGTCAGGTCCCGTGTGCCCACGTAGCGGAAGTCCTCCAGCAGTTCGTACACCAGCGTCATGCCGCCGTGGCACGGGTCGCGGTCGCCGACGGCGACGTGCACGGGGAGGTCGCGGGGGATGCGGGCGAGGCGCGCGGGATCGTTGATCCGGCGCACGGCCAGGACCCAGTCCAGGGAGAGTCCGGCGCTGAACGGGAAGCCGCACCGCGCGTCGGCGACGTACGCGTCGACCTCGGCCTCGTCCCGGGAGAGCCATTCGAAGCCGGTGCGGTGCGGGTAGGGGTCGTTGAAGGAGCCGAACAGCGACGGGACGAAGTCCGACAGGGCGTCCCGCCCCCGCTCCTCGACCTCACCGCGCAGCCGTTCGGCCGCGCTCTGCGTCTCGCAGCCGGGCAGGGAGCGGAAGGTGCCGGACAGCATCAGTCCGTCCAGGTCGCCGCCGTACTCCTGGGCGAAGTCGCGGGCCAGCTGGGAGCCCATGCTGTGCCCGAGCAGCACGTACGGCAGGTCCGGCGGCAGCGCGGACCGCGCGCGCCGCCCGACGGTGTGCAGGTCGTCGACGACCGCGCGCCAGCCGCCGGACCCGGCGACGCCCAGGCCGCCGGTGTGGTCGGCGGTGCGGCCGTGTCCGCGGTGGTCGGAGGCGACCACCGCGTAGCCGTGGTCGGTCAGGTGGCGGGCGAACCGGTCGTAGCGGACCGCGTGTTCGGCCGCGCCGTGCGCGATCTGCACCAGTGCGCGGGGGCTCCCGGCGGACGGCAGCCAGGTGTACGTGGCCACCGGCGTGTCGTCCGTGGCGGGGGTGAAGTCCACGGTGGCGTCCATGCGTTCTCCTTCCTGCGCGGTACCGGCCGGCTCCTGGCCGCGACGGTACGCGATCAGGCCCACGCGGTCATCGGGGCGTGACGTCCGGGGGTCTGCGGGGAGCGGTGCCGGGGAAGACGACGGGGAGCGCGGCGAGGCTGCGGTGGAACGGCCCGGGACGCCAGGTGAGCCGGTCGGGCGGGAGAGCCAGCTCCATCTCGGGCAGCAGGTCGAGCAGCGTCTCGATCGCGGCCTCGGCGATGACGCCGGCGATGTCCTTCGCGGGACACAGGTGCGGGCCGGCGCTGAAGGCCAGATGGGAGTGGTTGGCGGCGAGCGCGCCGTGCGCGGCGACCGCCGGGTCGGTGTTGGCGGCGGCGTGCGAGACCAGCACCGGCACGCCGGGCGGCACCGCGAACTCGCGGCCGCGGACGTCCCGGAGGACCTGGTCGGCGACGGCGTAGTGGAAGCAGTAGTTGGACATCGGCGGTCGGGTCCACAGCACTTCGTTCAGCGCGTCGACGACGGTGAGGCTGCCGCCGGTGAGGTCGTGGCCGAACCGGTCGTCGGTGAGGAGCAGCAGCACGGAGGTGGAGATCCACGCGGACTGCGGGGCGGTACCGGCGCCCAGCAGCGCGACCAGCTGGTGGATGGTCTCCTCGTCGCTCAGTGACGCGGAGTGGTTGAGCAGCCAGGACGTCACGTCGGCGCCCGGGGTGCGGCGTTTGGCGGCCACCAGGTCGCCGAGGCAGCGGGCGAGGTCGGCGCTGCCCTGCTGGGCGGCGGCCGGTTCGGCGTCGATCATGCTGCGGAAGGCGGCGGCCATCCGGGTCGCGATCTCGTCGGGGCAGCCGAAGAGCTGGGCGAGGACGAGGACGGGAAGCCGGTCCGCGTAACCGCCGACCAGGTCGGCGCCGCCGTCCGGGCCGAAGGAGTCGATGAGCGCGACGGCGCTGCGCTGGACGTAGCGACGCAGCCGGTGCGGGTTGACGCGGGCCAGGGTGTCGTCGACGGAGGTGCGCAGCCGCAGATGGCGTTCCCCGTCGGCGAAGAGCAGGCTGGGCCGCCAGCCCATCATCGGGACCACCTGGTTGTCGAAGGGCACCCGTCCCTCGGCCATGGCGGCCCAGCGGCGGGCGTCCCGGCTGAACCAGGGGCTGCGCAGCACGTACAGGGCGACGTCGTAGTCGGTGACCAGGACGGCTTCGACGCCGGGGGCGAGTTCGACCCAGTGGGCCGGGCCGCGGTCGCGGAGCGCCGCGTAGGCGGCGTCGGGGTCGGCGGCGAAGCGGGGGCCGTGCAGGGCCGGGGCCGCCACCGGGCAGCGGCCGCCGGTCCGCGGCGCGGTCGCGGGGTGGTGTGGGGTCGTCACGGAGGCTCCAGGTGCGGCATGCGGTGGGGCTGGTGGGGCTGGTGGTGGGCCTGGTGGGGCGGCGGACGCGGGGAGGCGCGGCCTGTCGGCGGCTCAGAGGGCGTGGAGGCCGGCCAGGACGCGTTCCAGGATCTGCACCTCGCTGAGGGGTTCCGGTGTCCGGGCCTCGGGCAGCCGGGTGACCAGGTGGCCGGTGTCCAGCAGGTCGGAGAGCAGGACGCGGGTCACGGTGAGCGGCTGCCCGAGATGGCTGGCGAGTTCGACGACGGAGAGGAAGCCGCCGCGCACCATGTCCACGGCCGCCCGCTGCTCGGGGGCCAGCCCGGCGGTTGTGCGGTCGGGCGTCGCCGTCACCAGGGTGACCACGTCCAGCACGTGCGTGTTGCGGGTGGGCCGGGCCCGGCCGCCGGTGATGACGTAGGCGCGGACCAGGTCCGCACGGCGGCGCGGGCGGCTCACCGTGGACTGCCCACGCTCTGCCGGGGCGGGCTGACCAGCTCCCGGCCCATCTGCCCGACGACCTGGTGCATGCGGTAGGCGACCGCCTCGATGTCGGCGTCGGCGCCGGTGGCGACGGACATGAACATCCCTTCCCCGGCCCGGACGGTGAGCACGAAGCCGCCTCCGAACTGCACCAGGGACTGCTCCCAGGAGCCCTCTTCGGCCCGGCAGAACCGCGCGGTGGCCCGGCTGGTCGCCTGCACGCCGGCCAGGGCTGCGGCGACGGTCTCGGCGTCGTCCCGGTCCAGGCCGGGCGAGAAGGCCCGCAGGAGGCCGTCCGCGGAGACGAGGATCGCATCGAGCACACCGGGCTGATCCAGTACCTGGCGGAGCATCCAGGCGTCACGGTTGTCGGTCATGGCTCTGGGTTCCCTTCGGTGGTCGGTCGTGCGTGGCTGGCGGCCCGGCTGCCGCGGAGGAAGCCGCCGAGCGGCGCCGGGGACGGTTCGGGGTCCGCCGTGGCGGGCGGCCCGGGCGGGGGTGCGGGCGGCTCCTCGCCGTCGGTGCGGGGGACGCGCCGGGGCAGTCCGACGGCGGTGACGGGCGGGTCCGCGGCGGCGGTGCGCTGCGGGCGCGGTGCCGGTGCCGGCGCCGGTGCCGGCACCGAGGGGGCGGTGCGCTGCGGCGGCGGTGCCGGCGCAGCGGGGGCCACGGCGGGGACGGCCGCGTCGTCGTGGCCGGGCGGCGGGAGGGCGTCGGTGAGCAGGTCGCTGGGCAGGTTCACCACGGCCCGGACGCCGCCGAAGGCGGAGCTGCCGTCGACGTGCACGGTGAAGCCGTAGCGGCGGGCCAGCAGGGCGCACACGACCAGTCCGAAGTGCGGCGGGTTGCCGAGTCCGGTCAGGTCCGGCGCGGGCCCGTCGGGAGCGAGGACGCGGGCGACGCGTTCCCGCTCGGCCGGGTTGAGCCCGATGCCGGCGTCCTCGATGACGACGGCCAGCCCGTGGTGCGTGAGCTGGACGTGCACCTGCACCAGCGTGCTGGGGTTGGAGTAACGGGTGGCGTTCTCCAGGAGTTCGGCGAGCGTGAGGACGAGCCCCTCGACCACGCGGCCGACGACGCCCCTGCCGTCCTCCACCCGCACGAGCTGGACGCGCCGGTAGTCCAGGATGCGGCCCACCGCGCCGCGCACCACGTCGACCAGCGGGGTGGCGTCGTGCTGGCGCCCGGGCCAGGAGCCGCAGACCACCGTGATCCCGGCGGACCGGCGGAGGATCTGGGCGTTGGTGTGGTCGACGACGAGCAGGTCCTCGACGAAGTCGGGGTCGTCGTGGCGCCGCAGCATGTCGGTGATCTTCTTCTGCTGGCTGTTGGCGAGCCCCTGCACCGTGCGGGCCACCGAGCGCAGCAGGCCCTGTGTCGCCTCCTCCGCCTGCTGGTGGGCCTCGGCGAGCGCGTCGGGCAGCACCCGGGCCCGGTGCCGGGCCAGTTCGTCCTGCCCGGCTCGCACCTCCGCGCGGGACTCCGCCAGTTCGCGGCGCAGCCGGCGCAGGGTACGCAGCCGCAGGGACAGTGCGACCAGCACGCACACCAGCGCCGCCTCCACGAGAGGGCGCAGGGCGTCGGCGAGGTCAGGCATGGGCAACGTCCTCGGGGACTCGGGGGAAGGCGGGACAGCGGAGAACCGTCACGCTATACGCCCCCGCGACCACACAGAGTCGTCTCCGCGCCGTTCGCCACCCTCGCCAGACCCGATCGGGTGACGCCCGAGGCCCTGAGAGGGGAAGCATGCGGAGCGCAACCCCGGCGCGGCGTACACGAGTTGACCCGGCGAAGGACAGCGGCCGCCGGGCGGCGGAACGACACCGGGGAGTCGTCCGGAACGCAGCAGCCTAAGCCCGGGATGTCTGAATCGGCACGCATGCCCGTACGGTATATGCCTCGCCACGGAACGTGAACCCCTGTGCGAGTGCCGTATCGTCGGGAGGGCCGGAATCGAGCCATCCGCCGACCGCCCACCGGGCCGGGGCCGACCCTCAGGGAGCGCATGTGACGCAGCAGTCCGCCGAGCCGAAGCTGACCGGGGTGCGCAACTTCCGCGACGTGGGCGGGCTGCCGGCCGCCGAGGGGCGCCGGGTGCGTCCGGGCGTCCTGTTCCGCAGCGGCCATCTGGCGCACGCAACCGCGGAAGACGTGGAGTTCCTCGGCGGGCTGGGGCTGCACACGGTCTTCGACTTCCGCAACGCGGCCGACCAGGCCCTGGAAGGGCCGGACGCCCGGCTGCCGGGCGTCCGCAACGTCAACATTCCGCTGACGGACCCGGCGGAGGGCGCGGAGTTCTGGCGGATGGTGCGGGACGGGGACATGGCGCAGCTGCGCCGGGCGCTCTCGGACGGGCAGGCGGCCGGCCGGATGACCGCCTCGTACCGGTCGATCATCCGGCACCGGACGGGCGAGCACAGCCGGGTGCTGCACGCCATGGCCGAGGACAGCCTGCCCGCCCTGATGCACTGCGCCGCGGGCAAGGACCGTGCGGGCCTCTCCGTCGCCGTGACGCTGCTCGCGGTCGGCGTGGACCGGGAGGCGATCGAGGCGGACTACCTCACGTCGAACTCGCCGCACCGCCGCTACAAGGTGCACCGTTCCGAGGGGGCGGAGGGCGGGCTGTCGCCCGAGGTGATGGAACTGCTGGCACCGCTCTTCGACGCCCGCCCCTCCTACCTCGCGGCGGCGTACGACGCCATCGAGGAGACGTGGGGCGGGGTCGAGAGCTACCTCGGGGAGGGCCTGAAGCTGGCCGACGGGACGCGCGAACGGCTCCGGGCACGCTTGCTGGAGGACTGAGCACGCCGGGCGGCGCGGCTCACGCCTTCGAGCCGCCCACGGTCTCGCGCACGGCCCGCAGCGACTCCCTGAGCGAGCCCATCGTCGCCAGCACGGCGGTCGGCTCGTACCCGCAGTGCGCCATGCAGTTGGCGCACCGCGCGTCGCGGCCGCGGCCGTACGCCTCCCAGTCGGTCTCCTCCACCAGCTCGCGGTAGGTGGCCACATAGCCGTCGCTCATCAGGTAGCAGGGGCGCTGCCAGCCGAAGAGGGAGTAGTTGGGGATCGCCCACGCGGTGCAGGGGAAGTCGGCCCGGCCTTCCAGGAAGTCGAGGAAGAGCGGGCTGTGGTTGAGCCGCCAGCGGCGGCGGTTGCCGCCCGCGAAGGCCTTCCGGAAGAGCGCGCGGGTCTGCTCGACGCCCAGGAAGTGGTCCTGGTCGGGGGCCTTCTCGTAGGCATAGGCGGGCGAGATCATCATCTCGTCGACCCTCAGCTCGTCGTTGAGGTAGTCGAGGACGTCCACGACGGTCTGCGGGGTGTCGGTGTTGAAGAACGTCGAGTTGGTGGTGACCCGGAAGCCGCGCCGCTGGGCCTCCCTGATCGCGGCCACCGCCTCGTCGAAGACGCCCTCCTTGGCCACCGAGGCGTCGTGGCGCTCGCGGAGCCCGTCGATGTGCACCGCGAACGCGAAGTACGGCGACGGAGTGAAGAGGTCCATCTTCTTACGCAGCAGCATCGCGTTGGTGCACAGGAAGACGTACTTGCGGCGGGCGACGAGCTGCCGCACGATCTCGCCGATCTGCGGGTGCATCAGCGGCTCGCCGCCCGCGATCGACACCATCGGCGCGCCCGACTCCAGGACGGCACCGACCGCCTGCGCGACCGGCATGCGCTGCTTGAGCACGCCCGCCGGATGCTGGATCTTGCCGCATCCCTCGCAGGCCAGGTTGCAGGCGTAGAGCGGCTCCAGTTCGACGATCAGCGGGAACTTGTCCCGCCTGCGGAGCTTCTGCTGGGCCAGGTAGGTGCCGATGCGGACGGTCTGACGGAGCGGCATGGCCATGGCGGCTCACCTCCGGGAGAGCGGCA
Source organism: Streptomyces sp. CNS606 (assembly GCF_000426325.1). Lineage (NCBI taxonomy): Bacteria > Bacillati > Actinomycetota > Actinomycetes > Kitasatosporales > Streptomycetaceae > Streptomyces > Streptomyces sp. CNS606. The sequence continues at coordinate 278,378 of NZ_AUFD01000005.1, read as the reverse complement.
GGGATCGGTGCCAGGCGAGGAGCGCCGGCAGCAGGGTGCACAGGACACGGAATGCCGATATTCCTCCCCGCAGCGTCCCGATCCGCAGCAGCTCGTGCCCGGGAGCGTCCACCACCACCCGTACGGCGGTCACCGGGCGGTCCGGGGCGCCACGGACGGCGGCGGCCAGCGTCGCGGCGGACTCCATGTCCACGGCGACCGCTCCGGTGCCGCGCAGCGCGTCGCGCCGGCCGCCGCGCACGACGTGGCCGGATCCGGCGATCGGGCCGGTGTGCACGGTGCCGAGCTCCGCCAGGGCGCGGGCGAGCGGCGTGTTCCCGGTGCACGGGGTACGGCCGGCGGCGTCGCGGGTGTCGTCGGCGAGGACGAGGTCGCCGGGGCGCATCCCGGGCAGCAGCCCGGCGCAGAACCCCGCGGCGACCACGGCGGTGCCCCCCGGCACCGGCTCGTCCCGCAGGGCCCGCGCCAGGGCCCCGCGGGCGGCCGCGGGTCCCATGCCGGTGCGGAGCACCGTCACGGGACCCGGGCCGACGGCGAGGCCGGTGCGGGGGCCGGTGCGGCGGGTCAGCGCGAACCGTTCGACGCCGAGCGCGCAGGCGACCAGCAGCGGCGCGGCGGCAGGCCGCCGGGTGCCCGCCCCGGGCGGCGGGGCGGGCACGGGACCGGACCGCCCGTTCACGCCGCGGCCCGGGGCTCCGGGTTGCCGTGCAGGTAGCGGCCCAGTGCCATCAGCGGGAACACCTGCCGGTAGAGGTGGTAGTTGATGGAGAAGTCCCAGGGGAAGCCGGTGCCGGTGAACCACGGCTCCTCCCAGGAGCCGTCCTCCCGCTGGGTGCGGGCCAGCCACTCCACGCCCCGGCGGGCGGCCTGGCCGTCCCGTTCGCCGGCGGCGAGCAGGGCCAGCAGCGCCCAGCCGGTCTGGGAGGCCGTGGAGGCGCCGCGGCCGACCCAGTCGGGCTCGGGGTAGGAGCGCAGGTCCTCGCCCCAGCCGCCGTCGTCGTTCTGGACCTTCTCCAGCCAGGCGACGGAGCGGCGGATCGCCGGATGGCCGTCGGGGACGCCGGCCGCGACGAGTGCGGGCACGACGGCGCCGGTGCCGTAGACGTGGTTGACGCCCCAGCGGCCGAACCAGGCTCCGCTCGCCTCCTGTTCGGCGAGCAGCCAGCGCACGGCGCGCCGGGTGGCGGGCTCGTCGGCACGGCCCTCGTGGGCCAGCATCTCCACCACGTGCGCGGTGACGTCGGCCGACGGCGGGTCGATGACCTCGCCGAAGTCGCAGAACGGCAGCCGGTTGGGGAGGCTGCTGGTGTTGTCGGCGTCGAACGCCCCCCAGGCCCCGTCCCGGCACTGCATGCCCAGCGACCAGCGCACGGCACGGGCGACGGCGGCGTCGATCCGTGACGGGTCGGGGTGCCGCAGGCGTCGGAGCGCGAGCGCCACCTCGGCGGTGTCGTCGAGGTCGGGGTAGGTGACGTTGTGGAACTCGAACGCCCAGCCCCCGGGCGGCAGTCCGGGTCTGCGCACGGACCAGTCGCCGGGCCGGGTGATCTCCTCGCCCAGCATCCAGTCGCCGGCCTTCAGCAGCGCGGGGTGGTCGGCGGGGAGGCCGGCGTCGGAGAGGGCGAGCGTGGCCAGGCAGGTGTCCCACACCGGTGACTGGCAGGCCTCGACCATGCGGACCGGCCCGTCGGGGGTCTCCCGCCACACGGCGAAGCGGTCCAGGGACTCCAGCCCGGCGCGCAGCACCGGGTGGTCCAGGTCGTAGCCGAGGAGCCGCAGCGCGATGACGGAGTACACCGCCGGAGGCTGGATGCCGCCCCAGCAGCCGTCGTTCTCCTGGCGCTCGACGATCCACCGGCCGGCGTCCCGCAGGGCGGCGCGGCGCAGCGGCCGCAGCGCGACGCCCCGGTAGGCGTGCAGCGCGCGGTCGAGGCGCTGGAAGACGCCGTCCCAGGTGAACGCGGAGGCCGTACGACCGCGAGGCGGGCAGGGCCGGGCGGGGTCGCGGTGCAGTTCGTCCAGCGCGAACGGGGCCGGCCGCACCGGGCGGTGCGCGGAGACGACGGTGAGCGGCACGATGGTCTGCCGCGCCCAGCAGCCGAAGTCGTAGATGTTGAGCGGGAACCAGCGGGGCAGGTAGACCAGCTCCGGCGGCAGCTCCGGCAGGTCCTCCCAGCGCCACCAGCCGAACAGGGCCAGCCAGATGCGGGTGAAGACGCGGGCGGTGGCGACGCCGCCGCGCCTGCGCACCCAGGCGGAGGCCCGCGCCATGTGCGCGTCCGCCGGGTCGTCGCCGGCCAGACGCAGCGCGACGTACGCCTCGACCGTGGTGGAGACGTCGCCGGGGCCGCCGTGGAAGGTGGACCAGGCACCGTCCTCGCGCTGCCGGGAACGGATCCAGCGGGCGCTCGCCTCCGTGAGCTTGGCGTCCTGCACGCCGAGGAACTCGCGCAGCAGCAGGTCCTCGGCGTCCATGGTGACGTTCGTCTCCAGGTCGCCCTTCCACCAGCCCGCCGTGTCCTGACGGGCCAGCAGGTGCTCGACGGCGCGGGCGGCGGCGTCCTCGGCGGTTCTCCGCAGCGGGGTGCCGTGCACCTGTCCGAGCGTGGCGGCGGGGACGGCGGCGCTGCCGCTCCCGGCTGTGGTGGTCATACCTACCCCTTCCTCACCGTTGTCTCACGACCACGAAGTCGGCGAGCGCCGTGAACTGCTCGCGCACGTGGCCGGGCATGGCGACGCGGTCCAGGGCCCGCAGCGCCCCGGCGTGCTGGCGGCGGGCCTCCTGCTCCGTCCAGGCGCGGCCGCCGGCCTCCTCGATGAGGGCGGCGCGGGCGGCGAACTCGGCCTCGTCGAAGTCCTCGAACTCGGCCTGGCTCTTCTTGGCGTCGGCCGTCATCAGCTCGGCGAGGCGGCGGGCGGCGTCGCCGGGCGCGGCGAGGGCGGCGGAGACCGGCAGCGACTTCTTGCGCTGCCGCAGGTCGCTCCATGCCTTCTTGCCGGTGGCGGCCGGGTCGCCCCAGATGCCGAGCAGGTCGTCGACGGCCTGGAAGGCCAGACCGAGGTGGAAGCCGTAGTCCTCCAGGGCGTCGGCGGTGTCCTCGGCGGCGCCGCCGAGGACGGCCCCGATGGAGGTGGCGCACGCCAGGAGGGCGGCGGTCTTGTTGCCCTCCATCTCCAGGCACTCCTCGACGGTGACCCGTTCGCGGTGCTCGTAGGAGATGTCCTGGGCCTGACCGTCGATCAGCTTGCGGGAAGCCGCGGTGAGCCGCCGGGTGGCGCGGCCCGCCTCGGGGGTGCCCAGTTCCAGCAGTATTTCTCCGGCCAGGGCGAACAGCGCGTCGCCGACGAGGATCGCCTGGGCGGGGCCGTGCACCTTCCACACGGTGTCGCGGTGGCGGCGCTGCTCGTCGCCGTCCATCAGGTCGTCGTGCAGCAGCGAGAAGTTGTGCACCAGCTCCACCGCGGCGGCTCCGGGGAGGGCCGTCTCGGCGGCGGCGCCGGCGGCCTCGGCGGAGAGCAGCGCCAGGGCGGGACGTACGGCCTTGCCGCCGTCGCCGTCGGCGGGGTCGCCGTGGGCGTCGATCCAGCCGAAGTGGTAGGCGGCGACGGTGTCCATCGGGGAGGCGAGCCGGCCGACGGCGGCGCGCAGCACGGGCGTGGACAGGGCGCGGCCGCGTTCCAGCAGGGCGGTGACCTTGGCGGTGTCGGCCGCGCTGGGGCCCTCGGGCAGGCCCGCTCCGGCCGTGCCGCTCCCCCGGTCCGCCGGCGCGGCGGCCTCTTCTGCGCGTTCGGTGGTGGCGCTCATGCCACGGCCCTTCTCTCGATGCGGTGCGATGGATCTGCGTCGTGCGGGCGGCCTGCGGCGTCGAGGGCCGCCCGCGCGGCGGCGAGGCCGCTCCGTACGGCGCTCTCCATGGTTGCTGGCCAGCCAGTATCGGTCCACGCTCCGGCGAGCTGGACACCGGGCAGCCGGGTACGGCTTCCGGGGCGCAGCCGGGCGGTGCCGGGAGCGGGCGCGAAGGTGGCGGTGCGCTCCCGGGTGACGAAGAAGTCGCGCACCCGCGCGCCGTGTGCGGCGGGCAGCAGGCGTTCCAGCGCGGGCAGGTAGCGGGCGCGGAGGTCCTTCAGGGGGCGGTCGATGTCGTCGTGTGCGGCGGACTGGGAGAGGGCGAGGTACTGGCCGGGGCCGGTGAGGCCGGAGGGCTCGGTGCGGTCGAAGACCCATTGGACGTCGCTGCCGAGGGCGGCGAAGAAGGGACGGCGCAGCACCGGCCGGTCGTAGACGACGTGGACGTTGAGGATGGGCGCGTCGCCGAGCGAGAGCAGGCGGCGTGCTTCGGGCAGGGCGCCGTCGGGCAGCAGCCGGTACGCCTCGCGGTGCGGCACGGCGAGGACGACGGTGCCGGCGGTGAACTCCTCGGACGGGCCGGGGCCGCTGTCGGCGGTCACCCGCCAGGGTGCGGGGCGGCCCGGCGGGGGCCCGGCGGGGGTGAGGTCGCGGACGCGGGCGCGCAGCCGGACGTCCACGCCTGCGCGGTCCAGGGCGGCGCGGGCCAGCGTGTCGTGGAGGTCGCCGAGCGGGACGCGGGCGGCTCCGATGTCGGCGGCGCCGGGCGCGGACAGCAGGCCGGTGCGGAAGACCTTCGCGGCGAGCGCGAGGGAGGCGTGCGGGGCGCGCGCGTTGAGGGTGGCCACGCCCACCAGGTCCCAGAGGGCCTCGACGGCATGGGGTGTCTGGCCCCGGCGGTGCAGCCAGGAGGCGAAGTCGGTGCGGTCCAGGTCGGGGTCGGCGGGGTCGAGGCTGCGCAGAGCGAGTGCCGTCCGCGCGGCGCTCACCCGTTCTGTGGGCGAGAGGTGCGGGTAGCCGGCGAGGCTCGCCGCCAGGTGCAGCGGGACGGGCAGGGTCGTGCGGTGCAGCCGTCCCAGCCGGCCGGTCGCCGCGTCCAGGACGGGGACGTCCAGCCGCCGCTGGACGGGAGCGAGGCGCGTCCCGCCGACACGGCCGAGGAACCACTGGTAGGCGGTGCAGCAGCGCAGGTGCACGTGCTGGCCGTTGTCGACCGTGAGCGGACCGGCCGGCGAGTCGCGGCGGAAGGAGAAGGCCAGTCCGCCCAGGCGCGGCCGGGACTCCAGCAGCGTGACGTGCAGTCCGGCGTCGGCGAGGTTCAGCGCGGCCGTCGTGCCGGCGAGTCCCCCGCCGACGACGACGGCGCGCCGTTCCGGCGGGGGCTCGGGCGCCGCCGAGGGGTGCGGCTGCGGGCTGCGGCTCATGCGCCGCTCCGCGGGGTGAGGGCGCGGCGGGCGTTGCGGGCGGCCTGTCTGCTGTCGCTGCCGGCGAGCCCGCGCAGCGCGACGTAGGCCTTCTCGCGGGAGGGCAGGGAGACGCGACCGCGGAGCACGGCGAGCGGGTCGTGGGCGATGCGGTCCAGGAGGCGGTGGTAGATGCCGGCCATGGCGGCGACGCAGGCGCCGGACCGGCGGTCGAGCATGGGGAGCAGGGTGTACCCCTCGTCGAAGAGGGTGCGGGCACGCCGCACCTCGAAGTGGATCAGTCCGGCGAAGTCGGCGCCGGGGGGTGGCGAGTCGGTGGAGAAGCCGCCGGAGCAGCCGAAGGTGTCGAGGTCCTCGGTGGGCAGATAGGTGCGTCCGCTCTCTGCGTCTTCCCTGACGTCGCGGAGGATATTGGTGAGCTGGAGGGCGAGGCCGAGCGTATCGGCGTACTGTGCGGCGCGAGCCGACTCGCGCGCGCCGCCCCGTGCTCCGGCGCCCAGGCCGGCGGCCGTGCCGAAGACGCCGAGCGAAAGCCGCCCCACGGTGCCCGCCACGCAGCGGCAGTACTCGCGCAGTTCCTCCCAGGTCTCGTAGCGGCGGCCGTGCACGTCCATGAGGACGCCGTCGATCAGCTCGTCCAGCGCGTCCAGGGGGATGGGGTAGCTGCCGGCGGCGTGTCCGAGGGCGACGGCGACCGGGTCGGTGTCGTCCTCGGACACGCCGCCGCCGCGGACCCGGGTGAGGACGGCGCGCGCCTCTGCAAGCCGCGTCTCCTTGGCGGCGGCGCCGAGCGGGCCGTCGCCGATGTCGTCGATCCGGCGGGAGAAGGCGTAGAGGGCGGACATGGCACGTCGCTTGCCCGGCGGCAGCAGGCGGATGCCGTAGGAGAAGTTCCGGGCCTGGCTGCCGGTGACGGCCTCGCAGTACGTGTAGGCGGCGAGGACGGGCGGGGACAGCCGGAGTTCGCACTGGGCTGTGACCACGGTGGTTCGGTCACCCCTCTCTTCGCAGGGCCGCACCCGCGCCGCGCAGCAGGCCGGCCTTGGTGGGTGCGGGGGGTCCGGGCAGTACGTCGTGGCCGGCGCGCCGGATCGCGGCGAGCGCCGCCCGTCCCCCGCCGACGTAGCCGGCGAGCAGCAGGCGGAGCCTGCCGCGGACGCTGCGGACCAGCGGGGTGCCCTGGTCGAGCAGCCGGTGTCCGCGCTCGCACTCGAAGGCGATGAGGGCCCGCAGGGGGGCGCCGGCCGTGGGGGCGGCCAGGTCCGTCTCGGTGACCCCGAAGCGCCGCATGTCCCGGGCGGGGAGGTAGACGCGGTCGCGGTGCAGGTCCTCGGCGACGTCCTGGAGGTGTTCGACGATCTGCAGGCCGGTGCACACCGCGTCGGAGTGGCGGAGGCGTTCGGGGGTGGCGGTGCCGGTGACGGCGAGCACCAGTCTGCCGACGGGGTTGGCGGACAGTTCGCAGTAGCGTTCGAGGTCCGCGAAGGTCTCGTAGCGGCGGACCTTCTGGTCCTGCCGGTTGGCCTCGATCAGGCCGAGGAAGGGCTCGGGGCCGAGTGCGTGGGCCCGTACGGTCGGGACGAGCGCGGCGAGCAGCGGGTGGCGGGGCGGTCCCGCGCCCGTGGTGTCCGGGCGGCCCGTCGCGGCGTGGAGGGCGCGGTACAGGTCCGCCTCGAAGGCGTCGAGCAGGGCCAGCCGGTCGTGGGCCCTCTCCGGTCCGATGCCGAGCAGTGCGGCGTCGTGGCCGCCGGGGGCGAGGTCGCCGTCGCCGATGTCGTCCACCAGCCGGGCGAAGCCGTAGACGGCCATCAGGTCGCGGCGCCAGGCCTTGGGCAGCATCCGGGGCGCGACCGGGAAGTTCTCGTGCGCGGCCTTGTCGAGCACGGCGCGCGTCCGTGCGTCCGCTTGCGCGGTCACCGCGGGCTGCCATGATCCGGAACCGTCACATGTCCGTTTCTACACCCTCATGACAGTATGCCCCATTTCGGACACGCCCATCGGAGGTGCCCGCCCGCGAACCCGGCTCCCACCCGCTCACACGACAACACTCAGGGAGCGGTGAATCCGGCGAGGAGCGTACGCAGCGTGCGGTCCACGGCGGCCTCCCGCCGGTCGTCCGGAAGCTGCGCGAACGGACCGTCGAGCAGCAGCACGGACAGGCCGTGCACCGTCGACCAGGCGGCGACCTCCGCACCCGGGCGCCGACGGGCGGGCATCCGGCCGCAGGCGACGAGCCGGTCGAGAACGTCGATCAGCATCTCGAAGGAGCGGAACTGCCACTCGCCGGACGAAGGGCTGGGCACGCCGTTCTCGTTGAGCACCATCGCCAGCTCGGGCGTGTCGCAGAACGCGGAACGGAACAGGCCCGGCTCCCGCAGGGCGAAGGAGATGTAGCCGCGCCCCATCGCGAGGACGGCGTCCTCCACCTCGTCGCCGGTCGCGTCCGGACCGAGTTCACCCGGGGCGGCCATGGACTCCGCGAGGTGCCGCTGGCCGCACACCTTCACCGCGAAGAGCAGGTCGCCCTGACCGTTGAAGTGGCGGTAGGCCGCGGTGGGCGACACGCCGACCCGCCGGGCGGCCGCCCGCAGTACGACGGCGTCCGGTCCGCCCTCCCGGGCCAGGTCCGTCGCGGCGTCGATGAGCGCGTTGCGCAGATCGCCGTGGTGGTAGGCGGCGCGGTGACCGGTCTTCCCCGAGGTCTCTCCCATGCCTTCCATCCTGCCCGATGTTGACAGCATAAACATCGCCTGCTTGAGTGGATGTTGACAGCGTAAACATGAAGGGGGATCCCACCGTGTTGGATCGCATCGCCGCGCTCGCCCTGCGCCGGGCCCGCGCACTCCTGCTCCTCGCTCTGGTCGCGGTGGTGGCCATGGGAGCCGTCGGCTTCGGCGCGTTCGGAAAGCTCCAGGGCGGTGGGTTCGAGGACCCGGACGCACCCTCCAGCCGCGCCCAGCAGGTGATCGAGGAGAAGTTCGGCGGCGACACCAACCTGGTACTGCTGGTCCGGGCCGAGGACGGCCTCGACTCCCCCGCCGCACAGGACGCCGGACGCGAGCTCACCGCGGGCGTCCAGGACGCGCCGCACGTCACCCGCGTCGTCTCCTGGTTCACCACCTCCGACCCCGCGCTCGCCTCCGGGGACGGAGACCGGGCGCTGATCCTCGCCCACGTGGAGGGCGACAGCACCACCCTCGCCGACCGGGCGAAGACCGTGACGGACGAGTGGGCCGGCGACCGCGGCGCGGTCACCGTGCAGGCCGGGGGCTTCGCCGCGCTCAACAACGACATCACCTCCCAGGTCTCGGAGGACCTGGCGCTGGCCGAAGCCATCGCCGTGCCGCTCACCCTGATCCTGCTGGTCATCGCCTTCGGCAGCGTGGTCGCGGCGCTGCTGCCGCTGGCCATCGGGCTGATCGCGATCCTCGGCACCTTCGCCGAGCTGTACGTGCTCGGCTCGCTCACCGACGTCTCCGTGTTCTCGGTCAACCTCACCACCGCGCTCGGCCTGGGCCTCGGCATCGACTACGGACTGCTGCTGGTCAGCCGGTTCCGGGAGCGGCTGGCCGAGGGCGACGAGGTGCCCGCGGCGCTGCGCACGACGGTCACCACGGCGGGGCGCACGATCGCCTTCTCGGCGGCCACGGTGATCGCGGCACTGTCCGCGCTCATGCTGTTCCCGCAGTTCTTCCTGCGCTCGTTCGCCTACGCGGGCATCGGCGTGGTGGCGATCGCCGCACTCTCCGCGCTGATCGTCGTACCCGCCCTGCTGGCCGTCCTCGGACACCGCGTCAACGCGGGACGGGTGCCCTGGGCGAAGACCGTGCGACGCGCCGACGCCCCGGTGTGGGGACGCCTCGCCCGCCTGGTCATGCGGCGCCCCGCGCTGACCGCGCTGCCGGTGCTCGCGGTCCTGCTGCTGGCGGCGAGCCCGCTGCTCGGCGCCACGTTCGGCACGCCCGACGAGCGGGTCCTGCCGGAGCAGGCGCAGAGCCGGCAGGTCTCCACCGCGGTCGCGGAAGGCTTCCCCGGCAACGACGCCGGAGCGATCCAGGTCGTCACCGAGGGCGCGGTCCCCGCGAGCGAGCTGGCGCCGTACGCCGAACGGCTGTCGCGGCTGGACGGCGTGGCGCGCGTGCAGGCGAGCACCGGCGTCTACACCGACGGCCGTGCCACTCCCCCGGGCCAGGCGGCCGAGGCCCTCGCCCGGCCGGACGCACAGCGGGTGACCGTCGTCAGCACCCTGGAGCCCAAGTCCGCCGAGGCGCAGGACCTGGTGCGCGAGGTGCGGGCCGTCGACGGTCCGGGAGGCGTCGGCACCCTCGTCGGCGGCACGGACGCGCAGCTCGTCGACTCCAGGCAGGCCATCGCCGACCGGCTTCCCGCCGCGATCGGCATGGTGGTCGGCACCACCCTCGTCCTGCTGTTCCTCTTCACCGGGAGCGTCGTCCAGCCACTGCGGGCCCTGGTCCTCAACACGGTGAGCCTGACCGCCGCCATCGGCGCCATGGTGTGGATCTTCCAGGACGGACACCTGTCGGACCTGCTCGGCTTCACCCCGATGCCCATGGACACGTCCATGACGGTGCTGCTGTTCTGCATCGTCTTCGGGCTGTCCATGGACTACGAGGTGTTCGTGACCAGCCGCATCAAGGAGCTGCACGACGCGGGCGCCGACGACACCACGGCGGTGACCAGGGGTCTCGCCCGGACCGGGCGCATCGTGACCATGGCCGCCGGGCTGCTGGCGGTGAGCTTCTTCGCCTTCGTCAGCGGGGAGGTGAGCTTCCTGCAGATGTTCGGCCTCGGCAGCGGGCTGGCCATCCTCATCGACGCCGTCGCGGTGCGGGGCGTGCTGGTCCCCGCCGCGATGCGGCTGCTCGGCCGCCACGCCTGGTACGCGCCGCGTTGGCTGCGCCGGGTGCACGGCCGCGTCGGCCTCGATGAGGGCGGCGGCACCGCGCCCGCGGCGGAACGGGAGCGCACCCCGGCCGGCGTCTGAGCGCACACGCGTCGGGCCCGCACCCTCCGGTCCTCCGGAGGGTGCGGGCCCGACGCGTTGCGGCTACTTGCCGTTGAACTCCTGGTACGCCTCGAGGACTTCCTCGGTCGGGCCGTCCATCCGCAGCTCGCCGTGCTCCAGCCAGAGCACCCGGTCGCAGGTGGTCCGGATGGACTTGTTGTTGTGGCTGACCAGGAAGACGGTCCCCGCCTTCTTCCGCATCTCCGCGATGCGGCGCTCGGACCGCTTGCGGAAGCGCGGGTCGCCGGTGGCCAGCGCCTCGTCGATCATCAGCACCTCGTGCTCCTTGGCCGCGGCGATGGAGAACCGCAGCCGGGCCGACATGCCGGAGGAGTAGGTGCGCATCGGCAGCGTGATGAAGTCGCCCTTCTCGTTGATGCCCGAGAAGTCGACGATGCTCTGGTAGCGCTCCCGGATCTGCTCGCGGGTCATGCCCATCGCGAGCCCGCCGAGTATGACGTTCCGCTCGCCGGTGAGGTCGTTCATCAGTGCGGCGTTCACACCGATGAGCGAAGGCTGGCCGTCGCTGTAGACCGTGCCGCTCTCGGCGGGAATCAGGCCGGCGATGGCCTTGAGCAGGGTGGACTTGCCCGAGCCGTTGGAGCCGATGAGGCCGATGGCCTCGCCGTGGTAAGCGGTGAAGCTGACGCCGCGCACGGCGTGCACCCTGCGGACCCCCCGGTCGGGGTCGCGCCGCAGCATCCTGCTCAGGGCCGCGGTGGCGCTGCCCTTGCCCTTCGAAGGACCGTTGACGCGGTAGACGATGTGCAGGTTCTCGGCGATCACGGTCGGCACCCGTGACTGTGCGGGGGCCGACGCCTCCGTTTCCCTGGACTTCTCAGCCACGGCCATAACGCTCCTCCGCCTTCCAGAAGAACACAAATCCGAAGGCGCCGATCAGCAACGCCCAGCCCAGAGCTGCCAGCCAGCCCCACGGCGCCACGTACGCCATCGTGTAGTCGTCGATAAGGGCCCGGCGCATCAGGTCCATGTAGAGCGTCGCGGGGTTGTACTGGAGGGTCTCCACCAGCCAAGGCGGCGCTCCGGCCTTCTTCTCCATGATGTGCTGCAGGGGAAAGAGCACGCCGGACGCGTACATCCACGTACGCAGCACGAACGGCAGCAGTTGGGCAAGGTCGGGAGTGTGGCTGCCCAGGCGCGCGAAGACGAGGGCAAGGCCGGTGTTGAACACCAGTTGCATGGCCAGCGCGGGGACGATGAGGAACCACGACCAGTCGGGGAACTCCCCAAAACCGACGAGGATCGCGGCCAGCACGATCATCGAGTAGAGCAACTGCTGCAGCTGCTGCAACGAGAAGGAGATCGGCAAGGCCGCACGGGGGAAGTGGAGTGCCCTGACAAGTCCGAGGTTGTTCGCAATGGCCCGAACGCCGCTGAGTACCGATGTCTGGGTGAACGTGAAGACGAAGACGCCCGTCACGAGAAAGGGCACATAGTTGTCCTGGCCACCCGGAACTCCTCGATCGACCTGCAGCAGCATGCCGAAGATCAGGAAGTACACGCCCGCGTTCAGCAGTGGCGTGGTCACCTGCCACAGCTGCCCCAGCTTGGCGTGCGCGTACTGCGCGTGCAGCTTCGCGCGGGAGAAGGTGAGGATGAAGTGGCGCCGGGCCCAGAGCTGCCGGACGTACTCCGGCAGGGAGGGCCGCCTGCCACTGACCGTCAGGCCGTACTTCGCCGCCAGCTCGGCCGGGGACAGGCCGTCGTCCGGTGATGGCGGGGGGTTCACGGCGACCGCACCGTCGTGCGTTGTCTCGCTCACGTTGAAACTTTCGTCCTCACACTGTCCAGTGACTCGGAAGACCCGATGTTCTCAGATCCGAGCTTGTCAGATGACCGGCGGTCGGCCCAGTCGCGTCATGCGCCACACGGTGCGCCATTTCATGGGCCTGCGCGGCCCGCACGGGGTGGTCCAGCCCTCCTTGAACCCGCCCAGCCACGCCTTGAGCGCCGGCCGCGACGGGCGCCTGGCCAGCGTCAGCAGCAGCCATACGCCCAGGTAGACGGGCACCAGCGGGGCGGGGAGGTTGCGGCGGGCCAGCCAGACGCGGTTGCGGGCCACCATGCGGTGGTAGACGGCGTGCCGGCTGGGCAGCGTCGTCGGGTGGTGCAGCACCATGTCCGGCCGGTAGTCGATGGCCCAGCCCGCGTCCTGCGCCCGCCAGGCGAGATCGGTCTCCTCGTGGGCGTAGAAGAAGGCGTCCGGCAGGCCGCCGACCTGCTGGAACACGGCGGTCCGGACGGCGTTGGCGCCGCCCAGGAAGGTGGTGACGCGGGACGGCCGCAGCGGGTCGGACGCGCGCAGCCGGGGGACGTGGCGGCGCTGGGTGACGTCGGTGTCCGGGTCGGCGATGCGGAAGCTGACGATGCCCAGCTCCGGGTCGGCGGCGAACGCCTCCCGGCACAGCCGGGCGGTGTCCTTGCGGGGCAGCAGGCCGTCGTCGTCCAGGAACAGCAGCACGTCGACGTCCCGGCCGCCGGGGCCGAACGCCTCGATGCCGACGTTGCGGCCGCCGGGGATGCCGAGATTTTCCGGAACCTCGACCGTCCGTACACCCGCCGGCAACGCGGGCAGCGGCGCCCCGTTACCGACCACCGCGATCTCGACCGGGGCGCCCTCCTGCGCGGCGACCGAGTCGAGGAGGGCGCGCAGCTCGTCGGGGCGGTTGCCCATGGTGATGACGACCGCCCCGACGGTCACACCGGCCGCCGGGGCCTTCTCGCGCGCGCTCACTTCAGCCTGCTCGAGACGAGGACGGACACGAGGTGGAGCACCGTCTGGAGGAGGGCGATGCCCGCCAGCACCGCCACCGCGAGCCGGGTGAAGTACAGGTCGCCGCGCACGGCGTCCAGCACGGCCACCAGCAGGATGAGCAGGGACGCCTCGATGCCGAGGATCAGCCGGTGGAACTTCAGCGCCGCCGCCGCCTTGCGGGCCAGTGCCAGGCCGGACGACCGCGGCTCGGACGCCGCCTCCTGCACCGGCGGCATCCCGGCCTGGTGCCGGGCGACGCCGACGAGGTCGGTCTCCGCCTTGATCAGGACGGCGCCGAGCGCGGCGAGCGTGCCGAGGAACGCCCACAGCCACTCGGCCCGGCCCTCGCCCCACAGGTCGGCGGCGCGCAGGCCGAGTCCGACGAGAACGGCGGCGTCGCAGAGGTAGGCGCCGACCCGGTCCAGGTAGACGCCGCCGAGCGAGTACTGCTTCTTCCAGCGGGCGATCTCGCCGTCCACGCAGTCGAGCAGCAGGTACAGCTGGACCATCACCACGCCCAGCACCGCCCCGGCTATGCCGGGGACCAGCAGGGCCGGGGCGGCGAGGACACCGGCGAGCGTCATCAGGTAGGTGAGCTGGTTGGGCGTGACCCGCGTGTTGACCAGGTGCCGGTCGACGCGGAGGGACACCTCACGCATGTAGAGGCGTCCCGCCCAGTGCTCACCGCTGCGCCGGTCCTTCACCCCCTCGGGGTGCACGACCGGGCGGAGTTCAGCTACCGATGGCCTTGGCATAGTCGGCGTACGCGTCCTTGATCTGGTCGGTGGACAGGTCGAGGTGTTCGAGGATGGTGTAGCGGCCCGGACGGGTCTGCGGTGCGAACTCGACCGCCCGGACGAACTCCTCGACGCTGAAGCCGATCTCCTCCGGCAGCACCGGCAGGCCGTGCCGGCGCAGCACCTCGGCCATGTACGCGGAGTCCTCCTCGGCGCCGCGCAGGTGCATGGCGAACGCCGCGCCCAGGCCGACCTGTTCGCCGTGGCTGGCCGCGCGCTTGGGGTAGAGGAGGTCGAACGCGTGGTTGATCTCGTGGCAGGCCCCGGACGCGGGACGGCTGTCGCCCGCGACCGACATGGAGATCCCGGTGAGCACCAGGCCCTCGGCGAGCACCTGGAGGAAGTCGTCGTCGCCCACGCCGCCGGGGTGCCGCAGCACGGCCTCGCCGGCCTGGCGGGCCATGGCGGCGGCGAGGCCGTCGATGGACTCGCCGGTCTCCCGGTTGGCCAGCTCCCAGTCGGCGATGCAGGAGATGTTGGACACCGCGTCGCCGATACCGGAGCGCACGAACCGCACGGGCGCCTCACGGACCACGTCGAGGTCGATGACGACCGCGATCGGGTTGGGCACGCCGTACGAGCCGCGGCCCGCATCGTTGTCGAGGGTGGCCACGGGCGAGCACAGGCCGTCGTGGGCGAGGTTGGTGGCGACCGCGACGAGCGGCAGGCCGATGCGGGCCGCCGCGAACTTCGCGCAGTCGATGATCTTCCCGCCGCCCAGGCCGACCACCGCGTCGTAGTGGCCGGACTTCATGGCGTCCGCCAGCTTGATCGCGTCGTCCAGGGTGCCGCCGCCCACCTCGTACCAGGTGGCGCCCGGCAGTGCCGGGGCCAGCCGCTCGCGCAGCTTGGCCCCGGAACCGCCGCTGATGGCGACGGCCAGCTTGCCGATGGCGGAGATCCGCTGGTCGGCGAGGACGTCGGCCAGGTCGTCCAGCGCACCGGGCCGGATGTCGACGACGACTGGCGAGGGGATGAGCCTCGTCAGTACCGGCATGCGATCTCCCGGCCCTTGGCGAGGTCGTCGTGGTTGTCGATCTCGACCCAGGCCACGTCGCCGATGGGGGCCACGTCGACCTTGAAGCCGCGGTCGACCAGCTCCTGGTAGCCGTCCTCGTAGTAGAGGTCGGGGTCGCGTTCGAAGGTGGTCTTCAGGGCGTCGGCCAGCTCGTCGGCCGCGGCGCCCTCGATGAGGGTGACGCCGATGTACTCGCCGGTGGCCTCGGACGGGTCCATCAGCTTGGTGATCTTCTGGACGCCCTTGGCGGGGTCCACGACGACCTTCATCTCCTCGTCGGCGAGCTGCTTCACCGTGTCGAGGGCGAGGATGATCTTCTGGCCGTCGCCGCGCGCGGCGAGCAGGGTCTTCTCGACGGAGACCGGGTGCACGGTGTCGCCGTTGGCGAGGACCACGTCGTGCTTGATGGCGTCACGCCCGCACCACAGGGAGTAGGCGTTGTTCCACTCCTCGGCCTTGTCGTTGTCGATGAGGGTGAGCGTGAGGCCGTACTTCTGCTCCAGGGCCTCCTTGCGCTCGTACACCGCCTCCTTGCGGTAGCCCACGATGATCGCCACCTCGGTCAGGCCGATCTCGGCGAAGTTGCCGAGGGTCAGGTCGAGGATGGTGGTGTCGCCGTCGACCGGCACCAGGGCCTTCGGCAGGGTGTCGGTGTAGGGGCGCAGACGCCGTCCGGCGCCGGCGGCCAGCACGAGGCCGATCATGCGGGTTCTCCTGTTTCGTCGTGTACGGCGGGTGCTCCGCCCGCGGAGGCGGACACCCAGAAGCGGACGCTCTCGACGAGCACCGCCACGGCGATGACCACGGCGAGCGCGGTCAGCGCGAGTGTGAAGCCTTGGCCCGTTCCCCCGAGGAGCAGCGCGGCGGCAACCGTGACCGCCGACGTCCTCCCGTCGTGCCCCCCTGTCGCGCGCACCAGCCAGGCCGGTGGCGCCCCGGTGCCGCCGCGGATGCGGTACACCGTGTCGTAGTGATGGTAGGCGACCGCGGACACCAGTCCGAAAGCGGCGGGCAGGGCGCCGTTCACCTCGGACCGGGCGGCGAGAACGAGCACGGTGGCGTATTCGGCGGTCCGCAGCAGCGGCGGGACCAGCCAGTCCAGCGCGCCCTTGAGCGGGGCGGCGACGGCGAGCCCGGCGAGCACGACGTATCCGGCGGCCGCGAGCACCGGCCACCAGCTGCCGAGGGGTGCCCACAACGCGGCGCCGGTCACCGTCGCTGCGCCCAGCACGGCGAGCACCGGTGCCAGCGGGCCGCGCACGGCTCCGGCGCCGGCCAGGCGGGCGACGGCCCCGGACAGCGGGCCGGTGTCGGCGAGGTCGGCCAGCGCGCGGGCCGCGCGGTCGGTGCGGTGTGCCCGCCGGGTGACCGAGCGCAGTACGCGCCCGCCGGTGGTGTAGCAGGCGGCCAGCGCACAGCCCACGAGCAGCACGGTCAGCGTCACGCGCGGCGAAGTGAAGGCGGTGAGGACGGCGATCAGCGCCCAGCGTTCGCCGATGGGCAGCACGATCATGCGGCGCGCCCAGACCGTCCAGCCGACCCGGTCCAGGCGTCCGGAGAGGGCGGCCGTGGGGCTGGTGTTGGCGGCGGCGTCGTGGTTGGCCTCGGTGAAGGAGAAGTCCACGACGTGGCGCACGGTCTGGAGCACCATGGCCCCCAGCGCGAGCGCCCACACGTCGTCGCCGCCGCGCGCCGCACCCAGCGCCAGACCCGCGTAGTAGGCGTACTCCTTGGCCCGGTCGAAGGTGGCGTCGAGCCAGGCGCCGAGGGTGGAGTACTGCAGGGAGTAGCGGGCGAGCTGTCCGTCGGTGCAGTCCAGCACGAACGAGCCGAGCAGCAGCACCCCGGCCGCGGCGAACCCGGCGCGGGTGCCGGTGGCGGCGCAGGCGGCGGCGATCAGGGCGGTGACGAGGGACGCGGTGGTGACCTGGTTGGGGGTCAGTCCGCGGCGTGCGCACCAGCGTGCCAGGTAGCGGGAGTACGGGCTGATCGCGAACGTGGTGAAGAAGCCGTCGCGCGGCTTCACCGCGCCCCGCAGCCGTACGGCCTCCTCGTCGACGCCGGCCACCGCCTCCTCGGCTGCCCGGCGGGCGTCCGGCCCGTCGGGCACCTCGGCGACGAGGACGCCGAGCGCCGGGCGCTGCACGGGGTCGTCTCCGGCGTCCAGGGTCGCGGCGAGGGCGTCCGGGAGGGTGCCGGTGCCGGGTTCGGCGGGTGGGGACGCGGCGCGGGACGGCGCCGCACCCGGCCCCTCGTCCGCGAGCAGGTCGTCCACGGGGGCGTCCGTCTCCGAAGCTCCGATGCCGCGCTCGGTCGCGCCCGGAGAGGCGGAGGGTGCGGGTGCGCCGTCGTCGTCCGCGCCGCCGGCGGGGCCCGGGACGCGGCCGCGTCCTTCTCCTGGCTGTGCGGGGATCGCGGGGCCGCCGTCCGCGGCCGGACGGGGGCCGTCGAGGGTGCCGGTGCGCGCGCCGGCACCCTCGGACGCGAGACCGTCGGCGTGCGGCGTCCCCACGGTGCCTGCGGCGGTGAGGCCGCCGTGCCGCGCGCCCCCGGGCGCGGGCGCGGCCTGTCCGTCCAGCGCGCGGAGCAGTGCCGGCCGGGCCTGTGGCTGGGCCGTCAGGGCACCGGGCACCGCGGCGGCGGGGAAGCGGGGGTCGGTCAGGGCGAGCCGGAGGCTCTGCAGGTGGCCGACGAACCGGGCGTCGACCAGCGCGACGCGCTCACCGGCCGGGACCCGCCGCACCTCGGCCGCGGCGGCGGCGGCGTCGGCGGCCGTGCGGACGTCGAAGCCCAGGGTCCGCAGGCCGTCCTCGAGTGACGACCCGTCGACCGGTGGACCGGTGAGGATGGCGGTCGGCAGCGGAACTCACTCCTTGACGTGCGGCAGGTCGCCGCGCCGGGCGTCGGGCAGCCGGGCAGCGGCAGGGCACGCCCGCACCGGGGACGCGGCGGGGCGGCATCGGCCATGAGGCTATCGGATCAACGACGTGCGCCGTTCATCGCGCGTTCGCCGGGACACCGCGTGCCGGACGGAAGGGCCCGGGCGCCGCCGGACGGGGCGCCACGGACTAGGGACGACGCGCGGGCGCCCGGCGGTTCCGGCCCGGTCCGGCGGATAGGGTGCCGCCATGACGTGGTTGATCACAGGTGGCGCGGGCTACATCGGCGCGCACGTCGTCCGTGCGCTGGGCGCCGCCGGCGAGCGGGTCGTCGTGCTCGACGACCTCTCCAGCGGACTGCCGGAGCGGCTTCCCGCGGAGGTTCCGGTCGTCGTGGGCTCCGTCCTGGACCGGGACCTGCTGGACCGGACGCTCGCCGGCCACGAGGTGCGGGGCGTGGTCCACCTGGCGGCGCGCAAGCAGGTCGGCGAGTCGGTCGAGCAGCCCCTGCGGTACTACCGGGAGAACCTGCACGGGCTGACGGTGCTGCTGGAGGCGGTCGTCGCCGCAGGCGTGGACCGGTTCGTGTACTCCTCGTCGGCCGCGGTGTACGGCATGCCGGACGTGGACCTGGTCACGGAGGACACCCCGTGCGTGCCGATGAACCCGTACGGGGAGACCAAGCTGGCCGGTGAGTGGCTGGTGCGCGCCACGGGCCGCCGGCACGGGCTCGCGACGGCGTGCCTGCGCTACTTCAACGTCGCGGGAGCCGCCGCACCGGAGCTGTCGGACGTGGGCGTGAGCAACGTCATCCCGATGTTCTTCGAGGCCCTCACCCGCGGCGAGGCGCCGCGGGTCTTCGGCGACGACTACCCGACGCCGGACGGCACCTGCATCCGCGACTACGTGCACGTCGCCGATCTGGCGGACGCGCACGTCGTCGCGGCCCGGCACGTGGCGGAGGCGGGCGAGGCGGGCTCCGGCGCGGAGGACCTGACGGTGAACATCGGCACCGGCACGGGAGTCTCGGTGCACGAGATCGCCGGCCTGGTGGCCGACGTCACGGGTCTGCGGGAGCCGGCCCCGCGGGTGGTCGCACGCCGTCCGGGCGACCCCGCCCGGGTGATCGCCTCGGCGGAGCTGATCCGGCGGGAGCTGGGCTGGAAGCCGCGGCACGACGTGCGGGACATGATCGTCTCCGCCTGGGAGGGATGGCGGCTCCGCCACCCCTGACCGCGCTCCCGGGGCTCTGGCCCGGCGGGCTGAACGCGGAAGAAAACGCCAGGTCAGAGCACATGACAACGGTGTTCAGCGTCGCGTTGCCCCTACCCCCCGCCCGTAGTTCACTGGGGACCGCCTGGAGACATTCCGAGTCGAGCGACGGAGGCGGCGCATGGGTGCGGGGCACGATCACGGCGGGCTCGGGGCGGGCTCGGGAGGCACCGTTTCGGCGGCGCACCGCACCCGGCTGCGCATCGCCCTGGGCATCACCCTGACCATGGCGGCGGTGCAGGTCGCCGGCGGCCTCCTGGCCGATTCGCTCGCCCTGCTGGCGGACGCGGGCCACATGGCCACCGACGCCCTCGGCCTGGGCATGGCGCTGCTGGCGATCCACTTCGCGAACCGTCCGAGCAGCGAGCGGCGCACCTACGGCTTCGCGCGGGCCGAGATCCTCGCCGCGCTGGCCAACTGCGTGCTGCTGCTGGGCGTGGGCGGCTACATTCTGTACGAGGCGGTGCAGCGCTTTCTCACCCCGGCCGGGACGGACGGCGGACTCACTCTGGTCTTCGGCGTGGTCGGCCTGGTGGCGAACAGCGTGTCGCTGGCACTGCTGCTGCGCGGGCAGCGGGAGAGCCTGAACGTGCGCGGCGCGTTCCTGGAGGTCCTGGCGGACACCCTCGGCTCGCTGGCGGTGATCGTCTCGGCGGTGGCCGTGATGCTGACCGGCTGGGAGGCGGCCGACCCGATCGCCTCGCTGCTGATCGGACTGATGATCGTCCCGCGGACGGTGCGGCTGGCGCGGGAGGCCCTGGACGTGCTGCTGGAGGCCGCGCCGAAGGACGTGGACCTGGCCGAGGTGCGGGCCCACATCCTGGCGGTGCCCGGCGTGGAGGACCTGCACGACCTGCACGTGTGGACGATCACCTCGGGCATGCCCGTCCTGTCGGCGCACGTCGTCGTCAGCCAGGAGGTGCTGGACGCGATGGGGCACGAACGCGTCCTGCACGAGCTGCAGGGCTGCCTGGGGGCGCATTTCGACGTCGAGCACTGCACGTTCCAGCTCGAGCCGCACGGACATGCGGCACACGAAGTGCGGCTGTGCCACTGAGGTGCGGCACACTGGGCGAGCAGCCGGATACCACCTGGAGAAGGACGAACATGGCGAACAGCCCAGCAGCACCCATCCTGCTCGAACTGGTCGACGAGGACGGCACGACGACCGGCACCGCGGAGAAGCTCTCCGCGCACGTGCCGCCGGGCAGGCTGCACCGGGCGTTCTCCGTCTTCCTCCTCGACGACACGGGCCGGCTGCTCCTCCAGCGGCGCGCGCTGGGCAAGTACCACTCCCCCGGCGTCTGGTCCAACACCTGCTGCGGCCACCCCTATCCGGGCGAGCCGCCGTTCGCGGCGGCGGCCCGGCGGGTGGGCGAGGAGCTGGGCGTGGCGCCGTTCTCGATGCGGGAGGCCGGCACGGTCCGCTACCACCACCCGGACCCGGCGTCGGGGCTGGTGGAGAAGGAGTTCAACCACCTGTTCGCCGGGGTGGTGCGGGACCGGCTGCGTCCGGACGCGGAGGAGATCGCGGAGACGGCGTTCGTGACGCCGGCGGAGCTGGAGAAGCGGCACGCGGAGGACACCTTCTCCGCGTGGTTCATGACCGTGCTGGACGCCGCGCGGCCGGCGATCCGCGAGGTGACGGGCGGCGCGGCAGGCTGGTAGCCCCGGCCGCGCACGCGCCCGCCACCCGGCGGGCGCGCCGCTCCCGCCCGACGGCCAGGCCCCGGGCGGGAGCCCGGCGGTCAGGCCCCCGGCGGGAGCGGGAACGCCGCCCAGATGACCTTGCCGCCCGCCCCGGTCTGTTCCACGTCGCACAGGCCGCCCGCCTCGGCGGTGATCGTCTTCACCAGGAGCAGGCCGCGGCCGCCGGTGTGCTGCTGGTCCGGGTCGGCCTCCAGCGCCTTGGGCCGGTACGGGTGTGCGTCCTCCACGGCGATCCGGACCCAGCCCGAGCCCAGCGACACCTCGACGCCGATCTCCGGGGAGAGGAGCGCCGCGTGCCGCACCGAGTTGGTGACCAGCTCGGAGAGGATGAGCAGCAGCCCCTGCAGCATGTCGTCGGTGACCGGCGCGCGCTGCCGGCGCACCAGGTCGCGTACGGCGTGCCGCAGCTGCGGCACGGACGAGTCGAGCGCGGGAGCGGTGAGGCGCCAGGTGCCCTCGTAGCTCGCCGGCCGGGCGCACTCCTGCACCGGCGTCGCCACCGGGGCACCGCCACCGGCCGTCGGCGGCTCACTCCCGCGGATGTCCATCTGCCGCACCCCGCTCCCTCCACGCTGCGTTCTTGCATCTGTTCTTGCATCGAGTGTTGATAGCTCACACCCCCGAACCGACCGGCTGACCGCAAGTCGTCACCTATCGACGGCATGTGACACTCGACTTTCGATTCATGGCCTTCCATGACCGGAAATGCACCAGCGCCCGGACGGTGCCTGACAGCCCGGCGGATACGATCGGACTCATGCAGCTGGCCACCGCGTACGCCGACGGCGTCGCGACCGTCACCATCGACCACCCGGCCAAACGGAACGCGATGACGCCCGCCATGTGGCGCGCGCTGCCGCCGCTCCTGGACCGGCTGGCGGCCGACGCCGCCGTACGCGTGATGGTGCTGACCGGCGCGCACGACACCTTCTGCGCCGGCGCGGACATCGGCACGCTCCGCGCGTCCGCCGACGAGGGCAGGAACCTCGCCCTCGCCGCGGAGGAGGCGCTGGCAACGTTCCCCAAGCCGACCCTCGCCGTGGTCCGCGGTCACTGCGTGGGCGGCGGGGCACAGCTCGCCGCCGCCTGCGACCTGCGGTTCGCCGCCGAGGACGCGCTCTTCGGCATCACCCCTGCACGACTGGGCATCGTCTACCCCGCCTCGGCCACCCAGCGGCTGGTCCGGCTGGTGGGACCGTCCACCGCGAAGCACCTGCTGTTCTCCGCCGAGCTGATCGGCGCCGAACGCGCACTGCGCTGCGGCCTGGTCGACGAGGTGCATCCGCGTGACGCCCTCGACGCCCGCACCGCCGCGTACACCCGCCTGCTCGTCTCCCGCTCCCAGCTGACCCAGGCCGCCGCCAAGGAGTTCGCCGACGGGCACGGCGACCGGGAACGGGTCGCCCACTGGTCGCGCGAGGCGGCGGCGAGCGACGAGTCGGCCGAGGGGGTCGCCGCCTTCCTGGAGCGGCGTGAACCGCGCTTCACCTGGAGCACGTGACCTCACATGTTCGCGGGGGACGGCCCTTCCCCCCGAGGATTACCAATCGGTAACGTGCGGGCATGACGACGACACCCGACGACCGAGCCGGCCGCCACTGCCACAACGCGCTGAACCCGTTGCACTCCGCCGTCTACTTCGCCCCCGATCTGGCCAAGGAGCTGGCGCCGTACGGCATCGAGGACCCCAGCGCGGTCTACTTCGCCGGACGCGCCGCCGCCATGGGCGCGGTCTCCGCCGGAACGGTGACGGCCGCCTTCTACAACTTCAGCCACCACCTGATCTCCCGCTTCCTGCCCGAGGTGTGGGACTTCGCCTCACCGTCGACCGTGCTGGCCGCCCGGATGCGTGCGGTGGACGCCATGCTGCGGCGGCTGCTGGGCGACGACGCCGTCGCCTCACCTCAGATGCGCGAGGCCGCGGACCTGGCGCTGCGCGCCGCCGAGGGCTGCACCCGACCCGGGCGGCCGCTGTACGCCGCGCACGCCGACCTGCCCGTGCCCGACGACGCCCACCTGGCGCTCTGGCACGCCGCCACGCTGCTGCGGGAGCACCGCGGCGACGCGCACATCGCCGTGCTCCAGCACGCCGAACTCGACCCGCTGGAAGCCCTGGTCAGCCATTCCGCGTCCGGACGGGGCATGGTGCCGTCGTTCCTGCTGACCACCCGCGGCTACAACGAGCAGGACTGGCACGGCGCCCAGGACCGGCTGCGGGACCGGGGACTCCTCGACGAGGCGGGCGACCTCACCGAATCCGGACTGACGCTGCGCAAGCGGCTGGAGACGGAGACCGACCGGCTGGACGGGCGCCCGTACG
This sequence comes from Streptomyces sp. CNS606, assembly GCF_000426325.1. Lineage (NCBI taxonomy): Bacteria > Bacillati > Actinomycetota > Actinomycetes > Kitasatosporales > Streptomycetaceae > Streptomyces > Streptomyces sp. CNS606. The sequence continues at coordinate 255,309 of NZ_AUFD01000005.1, read as the reverse complement.
CCGCGCTGGGCGCCGACGGCACCGCCCGTCTCACCGAACTCGCCGGCGGCTTCACTGCCACCGCACTCGGCAACGGGGCGTTCCCCGGCGAGGTGTTCGGCAAGGGCTGATCCGTCGCCCGACGGGGCGCGGCGCGGCCGCCGTTGTTTGGCCCGGCACGAGACGGGGACCCGGCAGCCATGCGTGCGATAGCTGACATCTTCCGCATGATCGGCGGCGCCATCGCCACGGTCGTGACCCTTCCCTTCCGCGCGGTGGCGCGGCTGTTCGGCGGCATGTCCCGCGGCGGCCGCCGGGTCTGAGAATCCCCCGCGCCGCGCGGACCGCCGGCACCGGCCCCGTACCGGTCCGGCGGTCCGCGCGCGTCCGGCCGCCGTCCCGGCCGCGGCACCTGCCAGAATGCGTACCTCACCCGGGACAACCCCCGGGCGGGGAACAGCAACGGGACGGCGGAACGGATCAACGTGACGACCACCATCGAAGGCAGGATCGCCGAGGAGCTGGGCGTACGGGAGCGGCAGGTGAAGGCCGCGGTCGAGCTGCTCGACGGCGGTTCGACGGTGCCCTTCATCGCCCGGTACCGCAAGGAAGCCACCGAGATGCTCGACGACGCGCAGCTGCGCGCCCTCGAGGAGCGGCTGCGGTACCTGCGTGAGCTCGAGGAGCGGCGCGCGGCGATCCTGGAGTCCGTGCGGTCGCAGGGCAAGCTCGACGACGCCCTGGAGGCCCGCATCCGCGCGGCCGAGTCCAAGGCCCGCCTGGAGGACATCTACCTTCCGTTCAAGCCCAAGCGCCGGACCAAGGCGCAGATCGCGCGCGAGGCCGGCCTCGAACCCCTCGCCGACGGGCTGCTGAACGACCCCTCGAACGAACCGCAGGCGGCGGCCGCCGCGTTCGTGGACGCCGAGAAGGGCGTCGGCGACGCCGGGGCCGCGCTGGAGGGCGCCCGCGCGATCCTCACCGAACGCTTCGGCGAGGACGCCGACCTGATCGGCGAACTGCGCGAACGCATGTGGGAGAAGGGCCGCGTCGCCTCCTCCGTCCGCGAGGGCAAGGAGGAGCAGGGCGCCAAGTTCAAGGACTACTTCGACTTCTCCGAGGACTTCACCGAGCTGCCCTCCCACCGGGTGCTGGCACTGCTGCGCGGCGAGAAGGAGGAGGTCCTCGACCTCGCGCTCCAGCCCGAGAACCCCGCGGACGCGCCCGCCGACGGCGCCCCGGGGGCGTACGAGCGCAGCATCGCGAACCACTTCGGCATCCGCGACCAGGGCCGTCCCGCCGACGGCTGGCTGGCCGACACCGTCCGCTGGGCCTGGCGCACCCGCATCCAGGTGCACCTCGGCATCGACCTGCGCCTGCGGCTGCGCACGGCCGCCGAGGACGAGGCCGTGCGGGTCTTCGCCGCCAACCTGCGCGACCTGCTGCTGGCCGCACCGGCCGGCACCCGCGCCACGATGGGACTGGACCCGGGGCTGCGTACGGGCGTGAAGGTCGCCGTGGTCGACGCCACCGGCAAGGTCGCCGCCACCGACACGATCTACCCGCACGCCCCGCAGAAGAAGTGGGACGAGGCCCTGGAGCGGCTGTCGGCGCTGGCGGAGCGGCACGACGTCGACCTGGTCGCCATCGGCAACGGCACCGCCTCCCGCGAGACGGACAAGCTGGCCGGCGAACTCCTCACCAGGCGGCCGGAGCTGAAACTGACCAAGGTGATGGTCTCCGAGGCCGGCGCTTCGGTGTACTCCGCCTCCGCCTACGCCTCCCAGGAGCTGCCGGAGCTGGACGTTTCGCTGCGCGGCGCCGTCTCCATCGCCCGGCGCCTCCAGGACCCGCTGGCCGAACTCGTGAAGATCGACCCCAAGTCGATCGGCGTGGGGCAGTACCAGCACGATCTGTCCGAGGTGAAGCTCTCGCGTTCGCTGGACGCGGTCGTCGAGGACTGCGTGAACGGCGTCGGGGTGGACGTGAACACCGCTTCCGCGCCGCTGCTCTCCCGGGTCTCCGGCATCGGCGGCGGCCTCGCCGAGAACATCGTCGCCCACCGGGACGCCAACGGACCGTTCCGCGACCGCAAGGCTCTCAAGGACGTCGCGCGGCTGGGCCCGAAGGCGTTCGAGCAGTGCGCGGGCTTCCTCCGCATCCGCGGCGGCGACGACCCGCTCGACGCCTCATCGGTGCACCCCGAGGCGTACCCGCTGGTCCGCACGATGGTGAAGACCGCCGGGACCGATGTCCCGTCCCTCGTCGGCAACGCGACGGCGCTGCGCGCGCTGAAGCCGTCCGACTTCGTCGACGACGCGTTCGGCCTGCCGACGGTGACCGACATCCTCAAGGAGCTGGAGAAGCCCGGCCGCGACCCGCGTCCCGCCTTCCGGACCGCCAGCTTCAAGGAGGGCGTGGAGAAGATCGGCGACCTGGCCGGCGGCATGGTGCTGGAGGGCGTCGTCACCAACGTCGCGGCGTTCGGCGCCTTCGTCGACGTGGGTGTCCACCAGGACGGTCTGGTGCACGTCTCCGCCATGTCCCGCTCCTTCGTCAAGGACCCGCGGGACGTGGTCAAGCCCGGCGACATCGTGAAGGTCAAGGTGCTGGACGTCGACGTGCCGCGGAAGCGGATCTCGCTGACGCTGCGGCTGGAGGACGAGGCCGGCGCGGGTGCCGCGAAGGGCGGCGAAGGCCGCCGGGGCGGGGGTGACCGGCGCAAGGGCTCCGCGCCGCGCCAGCGGCAGGGCGGCGGTGGCCGTCCCCGCCGGGACCGCGACCAGCGCCCCGCACCGGTCAACAACGAGATGGCCGAGGCGCTCCGCCGGGCGGGCCTCCGCTAGTCCGTGCTCGCGCGCCGGGGCCGTGCGCGGGAGCGGTGCTCCCGTGCACGGCCCCGGCCGCGTCCCTCACCCCGCCGAACAGGGGAAGCAGAAGACGGCTCGCCGCGGCGCACGGCTCGCCTGCGCCGTCATCTCCGACCTCGTCTGGTAGACAATGTCCCGCTTCGGTGCGTTTGTGGCCCGGAGCCGGTGGGCGGGCGGCATCGCCGCGTTCGCGGCCCGCGCCCGGACGGCGCCTGACACACGGTCGAGGGACATGATGAGCTGGACACCCACACGCCGGGCGCTGACGTCCGCCGTTCTCGCGGGAGCGATCGCCCTCCTCCCGGCGCTGCTCCCGCCGGCGGACGACGGCTCACCACGCGCGGCCGCCGCGTCCCTCGCGACCGGGACGGCGGAACGACCCGGTCCGCCCGCGCCGCGCCCTCCCCGCCTCCCCCGCGACTTCCGGGGCGAGGGCGCGTGGATCGTCCGCGACCTCGGCATCACCGTCCCGTTCACCTGGGAGGGACGGGACGGCGACAGTCAGATGACCGCGGGCGGGCCGGACCACCCGATCTGGTTCACCAACCTGATCCACCGCGGCACGCTCTACACCCTGACCTACAAGTGGCCGGGGCTCACCGAGCATCCGTGCTCACGGATCCCCGGGTTCACCCGGGACGACCTGAACGAGCTCTTCGAGGACGCCCGGTTCGTCGGGCGGGAAGTCCTCCAGCAGGGCCCGGACCGGCCGGACCGGTACGTGCACCACTGGCGGGTCGGAATCGTGGTGCCGGAGGCGCCACCCGGGAACCACCTGCGGTTCCCGCTGGCGCTCGGGGACGTCTACGTCGACCAGAAGGACCGGACCACCTTCTGGCAGGTCCTGCAGTTCGGCGTGCAGAACCTCTACGACCCCGAGCTGGACGAGTGGCTCGTGATGGACACGTTCACACACGAGCCCGGTACGGTCACCCTTCCCCGCCGCTGCGCACGGCCCTCTCCGACGGACGCGTCACCCAGCAGGGCAGGGACAGAGGGCCGGCACCGGGGCTGGGGCTGGGGCGGGGGAGAACTCAGCGGCCGTACGTCTCGATGACGCGCTCCGCGTAGCGTTCCGCATCCCAGTCCTCGGCGAGCACGTCGCCGCCGCGCCACACGTACGTGCGGGCCGCACGCCCGCCGTCCACCGCGACGGCGCGCATCGTGTACTCCGCCCCCTCGAACGCGTCGAGCACCGCGGACTCGTCGGGCGTCAGTCCCCGCAGCAGGCGCCCCCGCGCGAGGCCGCCCGGTGCGGGCACCAGCCCCGGGTAGGGCCGCCGCGCCAGCGCCGCGGCCCGCCAGCCGGCCAGCGCGGCCGGCTCGGCGTGCGGGACCCTCCCCAGCTGGGCCCGCAGCACCTCCTCGAAGCAGAGCGTTCCGTAGACGAACAGCGGCATGTCCTCGTGTGCAAGGCGGGATTCCACAAAACCGAGCGTAGTACCTGGTCACCGGGCCGCTCTTGCTTGTTCCGACGGTAATAACTTACGGTCTCGTAACCTACGCAGCCGTAGGTGAATCGCACCCGCACGTCAGGAGCATCCGTGACCGTCACCACCCGACAGCACGCCGGTACGGACGGCTGGACCGACGCCCGGCTCCTCTACGCGCTGGAGGAGGTGGTGGAGAAGGAGCTGAACCGGCACCTGGCGGTGGCGAAGGACTGGATGCCGCACGAGTACGTGCCGTGGAGCGACGGCCGCAACTTCGACGGTCCGCTGGAGGGCGAGCCGTGGGCGCCGGAGCAGTCGAAGGTCACCGACATCGGCCGGACCGCACTCGTGGTCAACCTGCTCACCGAGGACAACCTGCCCTCCTACCACCACGAGATCGCCAGCCTCTTCGGGCGCGACGGCGCCTGGGGCACCTGGGTGCACCGCTGGACCGCGGAGGAGGGCCGGCACGGCATCGTGATGCGGGACTACCTGCTCACTTCACGCGCGGTGGACCCGGTGCAGCTGGAGAACTTCCGGATGGCGCACATGTCGGAGGGCTTCGAGTCCGACAACCGGCACAGCATGCTCCACTCCGTCGCCTACGTCTCCTTCCAGGAGCTGGCGACCCGCATATCCCACCGCAACACCGGCCACCAGTCCGGCGACCCGGTGTGCGACCGGATGCTCGCCCGTATCGCCACGGACGAGAACCTGCACATGGTCTTCTACCGCAACCTGCTGCAGGCGGCGTTCGAGATCGCTCCCGACCTGACGATGCAGGCGGTGCGCGACGTGGTGGTCGGCTTCCGGATGCCCGGTCACGGCATGCCGGGGTTCGAGCGCGCCGCCGCGCAGATGGCGATCGGCGGCATCTACAACCTGCGCATCCACCACGACGACGTGCTCCAGCCGGTCCTGCGCTTCCTGAAGGTGCTGGACATCGACGGCCTCGGCCCCGAAGGTCTCAAGGCGCAGGAGGAACTCGGGCTGTTCATGAACGGCCTGGACGACGAGGCGCGGAAGTTCGACGAGCGGCTGGCCGCCCGCGCCGCACGCAGGGCCGCCCGCGCGAACCGCTGACCCGCGAACTGTCGTGACCGGGTGGTCAGAGCACGGCCGGAGCGTCCTCCCGCAGCCGGTAGACGCCGTCCGTCCTGCTCAGCAGGCAGTGGTCGACGAGGTACCGCCGCACGGTCACGTGGTCGACCTCGGCGCCCTCGCACCATCCGCGCAGGACGGCGTTCACCTCCCGCTCCGGGTAGGCGGCGCCCGTCTCGAACGACCGCCGCGCCAGGTGGTGCAGCACGATGCGCCGCCGCCCGAACTGCCGGGGCAGGCTGCGGATGCGGTCGCCGCCGTCCCGCAGGAAGGTGCGCAGCAGCGTCTCGACGCGTGCGTCGCCGGAGCCGTGGTCCACGGCGGGCCGTGCGGAGTCCTCGCTCCGGGCGGCCCGCCGGGCGGTGTCCTTGAGCTGCGCGGCCCGCGCCACCAGCCGTCCGCCGACGGCCTCCACGAGCCCGCCCTCCTGGAGACGCCGCAGCGCCGCCCCGGCCTCCCTCGGCGGGATCCCGGCCCGGTCCGTCACCTCGGACGGCGTCCCGGCACCCAGCACGACCGCGGAGAACACCCGCAGCCGCCCCGGCTCGGCCAGCAGTCCGACGATCTCCTCCGGCGTCACGCGTTCCTCCCTCGGCCTCTCTCTCGCGCCAGGACCGTACGCCACCGGTCCCTCACTCCGCGAAGGGTTTTCCGGGCCGCGGACGTGCAGCTCAGGGCGCCCACCCGTGGTCCGCGCGGGGGCGAAGGTGTAGTTTCGCGGCGGGGGCTCAGACACGACCGGGTGGGGAGCGAGGGGTGAAGGAGCGAGAGCTACGGCGGCGGTGCAGGCGCGAACTGCGCTCACTGGGGGTGCAACCGCCGCTGCGGGTGGAGGAGTTGTGCCGCCTGCTGGGCGAGAAGCGCGGCCGGCCGATCCGGCTTCTGCCCTACGCGCTGCCGGCCCCGGGACCGTTCGGGCTCTGGGTGGCCACGGACACCACGGACCACATCCTGTACCAGAAGGAGACCAGCAAGGCCCACCAGGACCACATCATCCTGCACGAGGTGGGCCACATCCTGGCGGACCACCGCAGCGACGACGACGATCCGGAGTTCTGGCGGTCGGCGCCCGGGGACCTCTCCCTGGGGGCGGTCCGGCGGGCGCTGCGCCGCACGTCGTACGACGAGGAGCACGAGCGGGAGGCCGAACTGGTGGCCACCATCATCCTGGAGTGGGCGTCCGTGCTGGACCACGTGACGCCCCGGGCGTCGAAGAACCCCGCGCTGCAGCGGGTGCAGACGGCGCTGGGCGACCGGCAGGGGTGGTTGTGACATGACCGCGGTACTCGGCGTGCTGCTGGTGGCGGCCGTCGCGTGGAAGGGCTACCAGCTCTCGCGCGCCCCGGCGGACCTGCCGCTGCGGTCGGTGACGCTGTGCCTGGTGTCCGCCGCGCTGGCGTTCCCGTTCGGCACGGGGCCGGGCGCCCGGGCGGCGGACGGGCTGCTGGGCGCGGGGGCGGCGGAGCTGCTGCAGAACGTGCTGCTGCTGTGCTGCGTGTACTTCCTGATGTGCTTCTACCTGCACTCGGCCGCCCTCGACCCGGCGCGCGGCCGGCGACGGGCCCGCCTGGAACTGGTGCCGCTGGGCGTGGCCGCGGGGCTCGCGGCGGTGTCGATGGCCGCCACCCCGCCCGGTGCGCGCGGCGGCACCTACGACACCGCGGACATGCAGATCGCCGGCGTGGCCGGCTTCTACCTCTCCGCGGGCCTGTACCTGGGGTACGCCCTGGCGATGGCCCTGTGGTGGACGTACCGCTACATCCGCCTCTCGCAGGGGTCGCTGGCCACCGGGCTGCGGCTGACCGCCGTGGCGATGGCGGCCATGGTGCTGGCCGACGTGGTGCGCCAGGTGTTCGTCGTGGTGCGGTGGGCCGGCGGCCCGGACGAGTCGCCGCTGCTGACCGGCGCCAACCTCACGCTGTCGATCGCCGTGCCCGTGTTCGTGATCGGTGTGAGCTACCCGGGCGCGGCGACCCGCATCGCGGCGCTGCGGCTGTGGTGGCGGCACCGGCGGGCCTACCACCGGCTGCGTCCGCTGTGGGCCGCGCTGCACCAGGCGTTCCCGGAGGACGAGCTGACCCGGGTGCCGACCCGGCCCTGGGGGGACCGGCTGCTGCTGCGCGGCGTGCACCGCCGCTACTACCGGCGGGTCATCGAGTGCCGCGACGGGCTGGTGCGCATCAGCCCGTACCTGGCGCGTCCGGACGCCGGCGGCGCACCGGACGGCGCGCGGGACGCCGCTCCCCCGGCACGCCCGGAACCGTCCGACGGCTGGGCGGCCGACCTGGCCGCGCGGCTGCGGGCCGCGCTGCACGACCACGCGGCGGGTGCCCCGGCGCCGTCCAGAACCGCGCCCTCGAAGGCCGTGCTGCTGCCGATGCCCGCGGAGGACACCCTCGAAGGGGACGCCCGTCAGCTCGTCACCCTCTCCGACGCCTTCCACGCCGCCGCCCGCTGAGGCGTCGGCCCCCCCCCCGCGACCCGCTCACCCGGACCGACAGGACCGACCCGACCCGACAAGGGGGACGTACCGCCCATGGAATTCCTGGTGTCGGCAGGACAGCTGCTCTCCGGACCGGACGGCGACCGCACGCCGGACGGCGCGGTCCTCGTCCGCGGCGACCGCATCGTCGCCGCCGGACCGCGCGCCGAGGTCGAGGCCCGGGCGTCGGACGGCGCCGTGCGCCTCGCCCGCCCGGAGGGCACCCTGCTGCCCGGCCTGATCGACACCCACGTGCACCTGTGCTTCGACGCCGGGCCCGACCCGGTGACGTCGCTGCGCGAGGCGGACGACACCGCGCTGCTGCTCGCCATGGCCGACCGGGCCCGGCGGATGGTGGCCACCGGTGTGACGACCGTGCGCGATCTGGGCGACCGGGGCGGTCTGGCGCTGCGGCTGCGGGACGCCGTCGCCTCCGGGGCCGTGAGCGGTCCGCGGGTCCTCGCGGCCGGTGCGCCGCTGACCGTGCCCGGCGGCCACTGCTGGTTCCTCGGCGGCGAGGTCTCCGGCGAGGAGGCGATCCGCGAGACGGTGCGGCGCAACGCGAAGGACGGCGCCGACGTCATCAAGGTGATGGCGACCGGCGGCGGGCTGACTCAGGGCGGCCCGGCGATCTGGGAGGCCCAGTTCTCCCCGGAGGAGCTGCGGGCGGTGGTCGAGGAGGCCCGTGCGCACGGCCTGCCCGTGGCCGCCCACGCGCACGGCGCGGACGGCATCGCGGCGGCCGTGGCGGCGGGCGTGGACACCATCGAGCACTGCACGTGGATGGGGCGCGGCGGCTTCGACGTCCGTGAGGACGTGGTCGCCGACATCGCCGCGGGCGGCATCGCCGTGTGCCCGGCGGCCAGCCCCGGCTGGCGGGCGTTCGCCGAACGGTTCGGGCCGGAGCGGGCGGAGGAGATGTTCGGCCGGGTGCGCTGGATGCACGAGCAGGGCGTGCAGCTGATCTCCGGCACCGACGCGGGCGTGCCGGGTGCCGTCTTCGACGACCTGGTGTCCAGCCTGGGCTTCTTCGTCCATCTGGGCCTGCCGCCGTCCCGCGTGGTGGCCATGGCCACGGCCGACGCCGCGGCCGCGGTGGGGCTGGGCGACGACACCGGGCGCCTCGCGGACGGCTACCGCGCGGATCTTCTGCTGGTGGACGGCGACCCGCTCGCCGACCTGGAGGCGCTGCGCGAGGTGCGGGCCGTGCTGGCCGGCGGGCGGCTGGTCACCGGCGGCTGACCGGGGCCGTGCGGAGCTGGGCGGAGCCGTCCGTGCGGGCCGTACGGCTGCTCCGGGCCGTACGGCTGCTCAGCTCCGGGCGAACCGGTCGAGCGCGGCGAGCAGGATGTCGCGGGTCGTCCCGCCGCCCAGGTGGCCCGCGTCCTCCACCACGTGCAGTTCCGCCTCCGGCCAGGCGCGGGAGAGCTCCCAGGCGGTGGCCAGGGGGCTGCCCAGGTCGAGCCGGCCGTGGATCAGCACGCCGGGGATGCCGGCCAGGCGGTGGGCCTCACGCAGCAGTTGTCCCTCCTCCAGCCAGGCGCCGTGCGAGAAGTAGTGGGCGCACAGGCGCACCAGGGCGATGCGGTCCGCGGAGGGCCGGTCGCCGTACGGGCCGGGGGCGCCGTGCGTCTCCCCGGAGACGACGGCGTCCTCCCAGGCGCACCACTCCTGGACCGCCCGGTCCCGTACGGCCGGGTCCGGATGCTCCGTCAGGGCGGCGTAGGCGCCGACGACGTCTCCGTCGGGCGGTGTCCCGGGGGCCCCGGCGAGAAAGCGTTCCCACTCACGGGGGAAGAAGCGGCCCACGCCCCGGTAGAGCCAGTCGATCTCGGAGCGGCGGGTCGTGGTCACTGCGGGAACGACGATCCCGGTGACCCGTTCCGGGTGCCGCTGGGCGTAGGCGAGGAGCAGCGTGGAGCCCCACGAGCCGCCCTCCAGCAGCCACCGGTCGATGCCGAGGTGCGTGCGCAGCAGCTCCATGTCGGCGATCATGTGGTGGATCGTGTGGTGCCGCACGCCGGTCGACGGGTCCCCGGCGTGCGGTGTGCTGCGCCCGCAGCCCCGTTGATCGAAGAGGACCACCCGGTACCGCTCGGGGTCGAAGTAGCGGCGATGACGGGGGCGGCAGCCGGATCCGGGCCCGCCGTGCACCACCAGCGCGGGCCTGCCGTCGGGGTTGCCGCACACCTCCCAGTAGACGTGGTCGCCGTCCCCCACGTCGAGCATGCCGTGCTCGTACGGCTCGATCTCCGGATACAGCTCACGCATGTCCGCTCCCTCGTCGCGACGGCCCACCCTGGCACGGCGTGAGAGGCGGCGACACCGGATAAATGCCGTTGCACGGCCGGTGCGGGAGCCGTAGCGTTCTCCTCGGCCCTGTTGCCGTCGATAGGAGAGGCCGTTGCTCGTCTGAGGTCGGAGACACCGTGTGCACCGCCGTAGGGCGTGCGTGCCACGAGTGCGACCTCGGAAGCGAGCGGCCCCCTCCGGCCGGTCTCCTCCTCCCGCGCGGCCTGCTCCGCGGGTGCCGGTGTCTCCCAGCGCTGCCCCCCTTTCCAGGACGACGCGACCGGAGAACCGCATGTCCGCACCCGCCACATCCCTCACCTGCACCCGCCTGTCCTTCGCGTGGCCGGACGGCACGTCCGTGCTGGACGGCTTCGACCTGGCCGTCGGGCCGGGCCGCACCGGGCTGATCGGCGTCAACGGCACCGGGAAGTCGACGTTGCTCAAGCTGGTCGCCGGGGAGCTGGCGCCGCAGGAGGGCAGCGTGCGGGTGGCCGGGGAGGTCGGCTACCTGCCCCAGGACCTCACCCTGGAGACCGGCCAGCGCGTCGACGCGGCGCTGGGCATCGCCGGGACCCGGGCGGCGCTGCACGCCATCGAGGCGGGCGACCCGAGCGAGGCGCACTTCACCGCGGTCGGCGACGACTGGGACGTGGAGGAGCGCGCCCGGGCGACGCTCGACCAGCTCGGCCTGACCCACATCACCCTGGACCGCACCCTCGGCGAGGTGTCCGGCGGCGAGTCGGTGCTGCTGCGGCTCGCGGCGCTGCTGCTGCGGCGCCCAGACGTCCTGCTGCTGGACGAGCCGACGAACAACCTGGACCGGGAGGGCCGGCGGCGGCTGTACGACGCGGTGGCGTCGTGGAGCGGCGTGCTGGTGGTGGTCAGCCACGACCGGGAACTCCTCGAACTGGTCGACCAGATCGCCGACCTGCGGGCCGGCGAGGTGCACTGGTACGGCGGCAACCTGTCGGCGTACGAGGAGGCCGTGGCCACCGAGCAGGAGGCGGCCGAGCGCATGGTGCGCGTCGCCGAGGGCGACCTGCGACGGCAGAAGCGCGAACTCGCGGAGGCGCAGACCAAGCTGGCCAAGCGCGTCCGCTACGGCGACAAGATGTACGCCGCCAAACGCGAGCCCCGTGCGGTGATGAAGCTGCGCAAGCGCTCGGCGCAGGAGTCGGCGGGCAGGCACCGGATCCTGCACGAGCAGCGGCTGGAGGAGGCCAGGGAGCGGCTGGACGAGGCGTCCGCGGCCGTGCGCGACGACGACGAGATCCGGGTCGACCTCCCGTTCACGGCCGTGCCCGCGGGGCGGCAGGTCCTCACCGCGAGTGAGGTCGAGCTGCGGTACGGCGCGCGCGCTCATCTGGACCTGCACGGCCCGGAGCGGATCGCGCTGACCGGACGCAACGGCGCCGGCAAGTCGACGCTGCTGCGCACGATCGCCGGGCTGATCCCGCCGGAGGGCGGCGAGCTGACCACGCACGTGCCGCTGCGCTACCTGCCGCAACGACTGGACCTGCTGGACGAGTCGCTGAGCCTGGTGCAGAACGTGGCCCGGCTGGCCCCGGGGGCGACCGACAACCGCATCCGGGCGAAGCTGGCCCGCTTCCTGTTCAAGGGGAAGCGCGCGGAGCAGGTCGTGGGCACGCTGTCCGGGGGCGAGCGCTTCCGGGCGACGCTCGCGGCGGTGATGCTCGCCGAGCCGGCGCCGCAACTGCTGATGCTGGACGAGCCGACGAACAACCTCGACATGGCGAGCGTCCGGCAGCTCACCGACGCGCTGCGGTCCTACGAGGGGGCGCTGATCGTGGCCGGTCACGACCTGCCGTTCCTGCACGCGATCGAGCCGACCCGGTGGCTGCGGCTGGACGGCGCACTCGCCACCGTCGATCCCGAGGAACTTTGGGAGGGGTGACGTATCGTGCGCGCATGCGAGAAGTGCTGGTCGTCGGAGGCGGTGTCATCGGGCTGACGACGGCGGTCGTCCTGGCCGAGGAGGGCGTGCGCGTCCGGGTCTGGAGCCGCGAGCCCGCCGAGCACACGACGTCCGCGGTGGCGGGCGGACTGTGCTGGCCGTACCGGATCGAGCCGGCGGAACGGGCGCTGGAGTGGGCGGTGCACGGCTTCCGCACCCTGACCTGGCTGGCCGAGCGTCCGGCGGAGACCGGCGTCCGGCTCGTGCCGGGCCGCATGGCCATGGACGACACGCCGGCACGCTGGTCGGCGCTGGTCGGCGAGCGGTGCCGGACGCCGCTTGTCGACATGACGACCTATCTGCCGTATCTGCGAGGACGCCTGGAGGCGGCCGGCGGGCGGTACGCACAGCGGGACGTCTCCTCGCTGGCCGAAGCCGGTGAGGAGGCGCCGGTGGTGGTCCACTGCACCGGACTGGGCGCCCGCGAGCTGGCGGGAGACGCCACGATGACCGCGGTGCGCGGTCAGTTGCTCGTCGTGGAGAATCCCGGCGTCCGGGACTGGCACGTGTCGTCGGAACCGGGGGCGTCGGTCTCCACCTACCTGCTGCCGCAGCCGTACGGGCTGATCCTCGGCGGTACGGCGGAGGAGGGCGCCGAGGGGACGATGCCGGACCCGGCGACGGCCGAGGCGATACGCGAGCGCTGCGCCCGCGTCCATCCCGCGGTGGCCGACGCCCCGGTCATGGAACACCGCGTGGGGCTGCGTCCGTGCCGCGCCGCCGGGGTCCGCCTGGAACGCGAGGAGCTGCCCGGAGGCAGCGTGTGCGTACACCAGTACGGCCACGGCGGGGCGGGCGTGACCGCGTCCTGGGGCTCCGCACGGGAGGCGGCCGACCTGGTGCGCGCGGCCCTCGGAGACCGGCGCGGCTGACGCCCGCGCCGTCCCGGGAGGCTCCGTGCGGCCCGGACCGGGGCCCACGGGGGTGTGCTCCCCCGGAGACCAAGGCGCCATGGACATGACGCGGGTAGCAGCGATAGACACCTCCACGTCTTCGCAATCCCCACCGAGTTGGAGGACTCGTGCGCAGAACCTTCCTCGCCCCGGCCGCGGCCGCGGCCACCCTGATGCTGGCGATCCCGGCGTCGGCGGCCGAGCCCACGCCCGGGGCGCCCGGGGTGGGCGACCCCTACTACCCCGACTACGGCAACGGCGGCTACGACGTCGCGCACTACGACCTGCGGCTGCGCTACCAGCCGCGGAACGACCGCCTGAAGGGCACCGCCACCCTCCTGGTGAAGGCCACCCAGGACCTCTCCCGCTTCAACCTCGACTTCGCCCTGGACGTCCGCGAGGTCCGGGTGAACGGCCGCGTCGCGGACGTCGCCGCGACCGGCGCCCACGAACTGGAGGTGACGCCCGACCGGCCGCTGACGAACGGGCAGCACGCCACCGTCGTCGTCCGCTACGCCGGCACGCCGTCGGAGGTGGAGGTGAACGGCTTCACCTCCTGGCACCGCACCCCGGACGGCGGCGTGGCGGCCAACGAGCCGGAGGCCGCCTGGTGGTGGTTCCCCAGCAACGACCACCCGACCGACAAGGCCACCTACGACGTCAGCGTCGCCGTCCCGGACGGCACCCAGGCCGTCAGCAACGGCGTGCTCGCCTCGCAGCGCTCCGAGGCCGGCTGGACCCGCTGGAACTGGCGGTCGACCGAGCCCCAGGCCACCTACCTGGCGACGCTGGCGGTGGGAGAGTTCGACCTCACCACCGACACCACCGCCGGCGGACTGCCCGTGCTCAACGCCTACAGCCGCGCACTGGGCCCGCACGAGGGCGCGGCGCGCGCCAGCATCGAGCGCACCGGCGAGGTCACCGAGTGGCTGGAGGGATACTTCGGCGCCTACCCGTTCCACGCGATCGGCGGCTACGTGCCCGACACCGACACCGGCTACGCCCTGGAGACCCAGACCCGGCCCTTCTACAGCCCGCGCAAGTTCCAGCACGGCTCCAACGTCTCGGTCGTGGTGCACGAGATGGCGCACCAGTGGTACGGCAACAGCGTGTCACTGGAACGCTGGAGCGACATCTGGCTCAACGAGGGCTTCGCCAGCTACGCGGAGTGGATGTGGTCGGAACACGCCGGTGAGGGCACGGTCGAGGAACTGGCGGCCTACGCCTACGCCTCCGTGCCCGCCGACGACGACTTCTGGACGGTCGAACCCGGCGACCCGGGCCCGGAGAACCAGTTCCACGGCGCGGTCTACAACCGCGGCGCGATGGCCCTCCAGGCGCTGCGCACCGAGATCGGGGACCGGGACTTCTTCGCCGTACTGAAGGGCTGGCAGCGCAAGCACGCCGGCGGTGACGCGTCGATCGACGAGTTCGTCGCCTACACCGAGCGGAAGTCCGGCGCACAGCTCGACGCGCTGTTCGACACCTGGCTGTTCCAGCCGTCGAAGCCGGCCGTCGGGCCGAACGGCGGGGCCGGCGGAGCCGACCGCAGCGCCGCGTCCGCGGGAGTGCCGGACCAGCCGGAGTCGTGGAAGAAGATCCAGGCCGCCCACGAGGGAGGCCACGGCCACCGCTGAGGGTGCTCCTCGGGGGCGTCAGCCGGGGTACGTGCCCGCGCGGTGCTGCGCGCGGGCACGCCGGGCCGCGGGGAAGTACCGCAGCCGTTCCGGCAGGACGGCCGCGGTCACGCGCACGGCCCACCCGAAGCGGCGCAGCCGCCGCTCCTGCCGGGGCGTCCAGGGCAGTCCGGCGGCCTGCCGCGCCTCGGGCGGCAGCAGCCCGACGGTGACGAACGCCCGCAGCCGGAGGAACGGCGGCCGCAGCAGCGGCCACAACACCCGCAGTGGCGCCCGCAGCGCCGCCGGACCACCGGTCGGTGCGGGTACGGCGGCCGTGAGCGAGACCAGCTCGCGCAGCACGGGAGTGCTCTCGATCTCGTCGTCCAGCATCCGCCGGTAGTAGGGCCAGAACGCGGCGGGGGTCGGCGGCATGTCGCGGTCCCGGAGGCCCAGCACGCGGCCCACCTGGAGCCATTCGGCGTACAGCCGACGCTCCTCCTCCTCGGTGAACGGACGGCCGAGGTAGCCGCGGGCGTGCCGCATCACCGGGAAGCCGGTGGCGTGCACCCAGGCGTACGTCGCGGGGTCGAGGGCCCGGTAGGACCGTCCGTGCGCGTCCGTGCCGCGGACGCCGGCGTGCAGGGTGCGCAGCCGTCGCCCCTCCTCCCGCGCCCGGTCGCCGCCGTAGACCCACAGCAGCACGCTGTCCAGCGACCGCCGGGCGCGGCCCCACGGGTCGGTGCGGAAGACGGAGTGCTCGTCGACGCCCGCGCCGACGGCGGGGTGGGCGACCTGGAGGGCCATCGCGGGCGGCAGTGTGAGCACGGTGCGCACGTCGCCGGTCAGGTCCCAGAGCAGGCCGCCGGGCGGCGGCGGCCCGGGCTCCAGCGGCGGGCGCCGCACCGGCCGTGCGGCGGCGGTGTCCTCGTGCACGTTCCCATGATGCGCCTGCGCGACCGACTCCCGCAGGCTTTTACAGTGATGGTGAGACAGCCATACTGTTGCACCACGGGCGGTCAGCGAGGAACGGAGAGGCGCCGGCGATGGACGAGCACGAGGACGGCCGGGACCGTGCACGGGCCGCGCGCGGCGCGCCGCCGGAGGCGGACGCGCTGACCGTCGACCAGCTGGCGGCGCGTGCCGGGGTCACCGTGCGCACCATCCGTTTCTACAGCACCCGGGGGCTGCTCCCGCCGCCCGCCATCGGCCCCCGCAGGGTGGGCCGGTACGGCCCGGACCACCTGTCGCGGCTGGCGCTCATCGAGGAACTGCAGGCGCAGGGCATGACCCTCGCCGCGATCGAGCGCTACCTCCAGCGTCTGCCGGACGACATCTCCCCGCACGAGCTGGCCCTGCACCGGGCGATGGTCGCCTCCTGGATGCCCGACACCGTGGACGAGGCGACGCGCGGACAGCTGGAGAGCCGTGTCGGCAGAGCGCTGACGGACGACGACCTGCGGCGACTGGAGGCGCTGAGCGTGCTGGAGCCGACCGGTGACCCGGACCTGTTCCGGGTCGACCCGGGCATGATCCACCTGGGCGTCCGGCTGCTGGACGTGCCCATCTCGCAGCAGGCCATCCTCGCGGCGCGGGACGTGATGCTGGAGCACACCCGGTCGGCGGCGCGTGCGCTGAGCACGCTCTTCCGCGACGAGGTGTGGCAGCCCTACCGCGAGCGGGAGGACGACCCGGAGCAGGTCGCCCGGATGAAGTCGCTGTCCGCGCACATGCAGCCGATGGTGGTGCAGGCGCTCGTCACCGCCTTCCAGCGTTCCATGAAGGAGGAGCTGCGCGAGGTGTTCCCCGCCGAGGCCGCGCCTGAGGGCGCGCCGTCCCGTGCCCCGGCGGGGGGCGACGGACCACGGGACGGCTGAACCGGCGGCCGGGCCCTACGGCGTGTCGGTGAAGGTCTCGCCCTTCTCCGCCTTCGCCGCGAGCAGCGGCGGTACGGCGAACCGCTCGCCGTAGCGGGCCTCCAGCTCGCGGGCGCGGGTCACGAAGCCGGGCAGGCCGCCCGCGTACCCGTTCACGTACTGGAGGACGCCACCTGTCCACGGCGGGAAGCCGATGCCCATGACGGAGCCGATGTTCGCGTCGGCGACGGAGGTGAGCACGCCCTCCTCCACGCAGCGGACGGTGTCCAGCACCTCGACGAACAGCATGCGCTCCTGGAGTTCGGCCAGGTCCGTCCGCTCCCCCGCCCGGGTGCCGGCACCGAAGTGCTCGCGCAGTCCGGGCCAGAGGCCGAGGCGCTTCCCGTCCTCGTCGTAGTCGTAGAAGCCGGCGCCGCCGCTGCGGCCGGTGCGGCCGAACTCGTCGACCATCCGGTCGATCACCGCGTCCGCCGGATGGTCCGGCAGGGTCCTGCCCTCCGCCTCGAGCGCCTGCCGGGTCTCGTTGCGGATCTTGCGGGGCAGAGTCAGAGTCAGCTCGTCCATCAGCGAGAGGACCTTGGCGGGGTAGCCGGCCTGGGCGGCGGCCTGTTCGACGGTGGCGGGCTCGACGCCCTCCGCGAGCATGGCCACGCCCTCGGTGATGAAGTGGCCGATGACGCGGGAGGTGAAGAAGCCGCGCGAGTCGTTGACGACGATGGGGGTCTTCCGGATCTGCCGCACCAGGTCGAAGGCGCGGGCGAGCGCGGCGTCACCGGTGCGGGCGCCGTTGATGATCTCGACCAGCGGCATCTTGTCGACCGGCGAGAAGAAGTGCAGGCCGACGAAGTCCTCCTGCCGCTGCACGCCTTCGGCGAGCGCGGTGATGGGGAGGGTGGAGGTGTTGGAGCACAGCAGGGCGTCGGGGGCGACGACGTCCTCGATCTCCTGGAACACCTTGTGCTTGAGCGCCGGATCCTCGAACACCGCCTCGATGACGGCGTCGCAGCCGGCGAGGTCCTGCGGGTCGGCGGTCGGGGTGATGCGGGCCAGGAGCGCCGCGCGCTTCTCCTCGGTGGTGCGGCCGCGGGACAGCGCCTTGTCCTCCAGCTTCACCGCGTAGCCCTTGCCCTTCTCCGCGGCCTCCCGGGAGACGTCCTTGAGGACGACGTCGATGCCGGCGCGGGCGCAGGTGTAGGCGATACCGGCGCCCATCATGCCCGCACCCAGCACTCCGACCTTGTGCACGGTCCGTTCCTCGACGCCGTCGGGGCGGCTGCGGCCGGAGTTGATGGCCTGGAGGTCGAAGAAGAACGCCTGGATCATGTTCTTGGCGATCTGGCCGGTGACCAGTTCGGTGAAGTACCGGCTCTCGATGACCTGCGCGGTCTCGAAGTCGACCTGCGCGCCCTCGACGGCGGCGGCGAGGATGTTCCGCTGCGCGGGGTAGGGGGCGCCGCTGGTCTGCTTCCTGAGGTTGGCGGGGAAGGCGGGCAGGTTGGCGGCGAACTTCGGGTTCGAGGGGGTGCCGCCGGGAATCCGGTAGCCGGGGGTGTCCCAGGGCTGGGCGGACTCCGGGTGCGCGTCGATGAAGGCGCGGGCGGCGGCCAGCATCTCCTCCTCGGTCTGCACCACCTCGTGCACCAGTCCGACCTTCTTCGCCTTCTCCGGCCGGTGCTGCTGCCCCTGCAGGAGGACGTTCAGCAGCGCGTCGGCGATGCCGAGCAGGCGGACGGTGCGGACCACTCCGCCGCCTCCGGGCAGCAGGCCGAGGGTGGACTCCGGGCACCCGATCTTGGAGCCCCGCGCGTCGAGGGCGACCCGGTGGTGGCAGGCGAGGGCGATCTCCAGACCGCCTCCGAGCGCGGCGCCGTTGAGCGCGGCGACGACGGGCTTGCCGAGGGTCTCGATGCGGCGCAGGTCGCGCTTGATGCCCATGCCGGCGTCGAAGACCCGCCGGGCGTCCTCGGGTCGGGCCCGGATCAGGTCGCGCAGGTCGCCGCCGGCGAAGAAGGTCTTCTTGGCGGAGGTGACGACGATGCCGCGCACGGAGTCCTTCTCGGCCTCCAGACGGTCGGCGGTCGCGGCGAGCGAGGCCTTGAACGCCTCGTTCATGGTGTTGGCGGACTGGTCGGGGTCGTCGAGGACGAGAGTGACGATTCCGGTGTCGTCCTGCTCCCAGCGGATGGTGGAGGACGCGGCGGTTTCTGCCATGGCGGTGTGAACTCCGTAAGGGGTGGCGAAGGGGGCGGTCCGGCGTTTCAGAGGCGTTCGACGACGGTGGCGCAGCCCATGCCGCCGCCCACGCAGAGCGTGGCGAGGCCGTACCGCTGGTCGCGCCGCTCCAGCTCGTCCACGAGCGTGCCGAGGATCATCGCACCGGTGGCGCCGAGCGGGTGGCCCATCGCGATGGCGCCGCCGTTGACGTTGACCTTGTCCAGGGAGAGGCCCATGTCGCGGACGAAGCGGAGCACGACCGCGGCGAACGCCTCGTTGATCTCGACCAGGTCGATGTCGTCGATGCTCAGACCCGCCTTCGCGAGGGCCTTCTTCGACGCGGGTGCGGGTCCGGTCAGCATGATCGTCGGGTCCGCGCCGGAAACGGCGGCGGAGACGATGCGTGCCCTCGGCCGCATGCCGTACCGCGTGCCGACCTCGGCGTTGCCGATGGCGACCAGCGACGAACCGTCCACGATGCCGGAGGAGTTGCCCGCGTGATGGACGTGGTCGATCTTCTCGACCCAGTGGTACTTCTGGAGGGCGACGGCGTCGAAGCCGCCGAGGTCGCCGATGTCGGCGAAGGAGGGCTTGAGCCCGGCGAGGGTGTCGGCGGTGGTGCCGGGGCGGATGTGCTCGTCGCGGTCCAGCACGACCAGGCCGCTGCGGTCCTTCACCGGGATGACGGACTTCTCGAAGCGCCCCTCCTTCCACGCGTCCACCGCCCGCTCCTGGGAGAGCGCGGCGAACTCGTCCACGTCGCGGCGGCTGAAGCCCTCGATGGTGGCGATGAGGTCGGCGCCGATGCCCTGCGGGACGAAACCCGTCTCGAAGCTGGTCATGGGGTCCATGGCCCAGGCGCCGCCGTCGGTGCCGAGCGGCACGCGGGACATGGACTCCACCCCGCCGGCCAGGACGAGGTCCTCCCAGCCGGAACGGACCTTGGCCGCCGCGAGGTTGACGGCTTCCAGGCCGGAGGCACAGAAGCGGTTCTCCTGCACTCCGGCCACGGTGTCGGGCAGCCCGGCGGCGATGGCGGCGATCTTCGCGATGTCGGAGCCCTGGTCGCCGATGGGCCCGACCACGCCGAGCACCACGTCGTCGATGGCGGCCGGGTCCAGGCCGGGGTTGCGGCGGCGCATCTCGTGCATCAGCCCGACGACCAGGTCGATGGGCTTGGTGCCGTGCAGGGCGCCGTTCGCCTTGCCGCGCCCGCGCGGGGTGCGGATGGCGTCGTAGACGTACGCTTCGGTGCTCAAGGTCAGCAGCCTTTCGTGCGTGCTCGGGAAGGGGGTCCGGGATCCGGTCGGGTCGGGGTCGCCGGATCGTCAGGAGAGCAGGGAGCGGCCGATGATCTCCTTCATGATCTCGGTGGTGCCGCCGTAGATGGTCTGGACGCGCGCGTCGGTGTACGCCCGGGCGACGGGCTGCTCGTTCATGTAGCCGTAACCGCCGTGGAGCTGGAGGCAGCGGTCGGTGACGCGCACCTGGAGTTCGGTGGCCCAGTACTTGGCCATGGAGGCGTGTGCCGCGTCCAGGGTGCCGGCCGCGTGGTCGGCGATGCACCGGTCGACGAAGGCCCGGGTGACGGCGCACTCGGTGGCCATCTCGGCGATCTGGAACCGGACGTGCTGGAGCTTCGCCAGCGGACGGCCGAACGCCTGGCGCTCCTTCACGTAGGCCGTGGTGAGGTCCAGCACGTGTTCGGCGGCCGCCGCGGCGGAGACCGCGATGGTCAGCCGCTCCTGCGCCAGGTTGGTCATCAGGTGGACGAAGGCGCCGTGGAGCTCGCCCAGCAGGTTGTCCTTGGGCACGCGGACGTCGTCGAAGAACAGCTCCGCGGTGTCCTGGGACTTCTGGCCGACCTTGTCGAGGTTGCGGCCGCGGGTGAAGCCCGGCGCGCCGCGTTCGACGACGAGCAGGCTCAGGCCCTTGGCGCCGCCCTCCGGAGTGGTCCTGGCGACCACGACGACGAGGTCGGCGAGGATGCCGTTGGAGATGAAGGTCTTGGCGCCGTTGAGCAGCCAGTGGTCGCCGCGGTCCTCGGCGGTGGTGCGGATGCCCTGGAGGTCGGAGCCGGCGCCGGGTTCGGTCATGGCGACGGCGGTGATCCTCTCACCGGTGCAGAAACCGGGAAGCCAGCGACGCTTCTGCTCATCGGTGGCCAGCGAGGTCAGGTAGGGGCCGATGACGTCGTTGTGCAGGCCGATCGCGAGGCCGGGGGCTCCCGCGCGGGCGAACTCCTCGGCGAGCACGGCGGCGTAGCGGAAGTCGGGCTCCCCGCCGCCGCCGTACTCCTCGGGGACGGCGAGGCCGAGCAGGCCCTGCCGCCCTGCGGCGCGCCAGGCCTCGCGGGAGACGATGCCGTCCCGCTCCCACTGCGCGTAGTGCGGCTCGACCTCCTTGGCGAGGAAGGTGCGCACGGTCTGCCGGAACGCCTCGTGGTCCGGGGTGAAGATCTGTCGCTGCATCAGGCGGTGGCTTCCTTCCACGGGGTGGCGTGTGCCGGCAGGTCCCAGTCGCGGGCCACTTCGGCGGCGTGCGCACCGGGCCGGGCGGGCGGGGTGCGCACGGCTCCGGGCGTGGCGGAGAAGCGGGGTGCCGGGGCCGGCTGGACGCGGCCGTCGTGCTCGACGAAGGTGCCGCGGGCGGCGAGGTGCGGGTGCCGGGGGGCCTCGGTGAGGGAGAGGACGGGCGCCACGCAGGCGTCCGAACCGGCGAAGGCGTCGCTCCACTCGTCGCGGGTACGGGTGCGGAAGCGGGCGGCGATCTGCTCGCGCAGTTCCGCCCACCGGGTGGGGTCCTCGCGCGGCGGCAGCTCGTGGGGGCCGAGGCCCAGGCGGTCCAGGAACTCGGCGTAGAAGGCGGGTTCCAGGGCTCCGACGGCCATGTGCCCGCCGTCCGCGGTGGCGTAGGTGCCGTAGAACGGTGCACCGCCGTCGAGCAGGTTGGCGCCGCGGGCGTCCTGCCAGCTGCCGGCGCCCAGCATGCCGTGGATCATGGTCGTGAGGTGGCTGGTGCCGTCGACGATGGCGGCGTCGACGACCTGGCCTGCGCCGCCGGGGGTGCGGGCGTGCTGGAGGGCGGCGAGCAGACCGATCACCAGGTAGAGCGAGCCGCCGGCGTAGTCGCCGAGCAGGTTGGCCGGGGCGTACGGCGGTCCGCCGGCCGGTCCGGCGAGGCCGAGGGCGCCGGTGACGGCGATGTAGCCGAGGTCGTGTCCGGCGCGCGGGGCGAGCGGCCCGTTCTGTCCCCAGCCGGTCATCCGGCCGTAGACCAGGCGGGGGTTGCGGGCGAGGCACTCGTCGGGACCGACGCCGAGGCGCTCGGCCACCCCGGGCCGGTTGCCCTCGACGAGCAGGTCGGCGCGTTCGGCCAGGTCCAGCACGGCGGCGACGCCTGCGGGGGTCTTGAGGTCGAGGACGACGGACCGCTTGTTGCGGTTGGTCAGGTCGGCGGCCGGGTCGATGCCGAGCACGGGCCCGCCCGGCCGGTCGACGCGGACCACGTCGGCCCCGAGGTCGGCGAGCAGCATGGCGGCGAACGGGCCGGGGCCGATTCCGGCCAGTTCCACCACCCGGACACCCGCCAGCGGACCGCCTACGCCGGTGTCCCGGGCCGTGCCGTGCTCCGCAGTCATCGAACCCCCAGCCGGTTCCGGGCGGCGGCGGCACGCCCGTCGACCATCTGTATGACACCAATGATGTAACACCGATGATGCTAAGCAGCCGCTTGCCCTCGCACAAGCCCCGCCGGACACACGACGGCGGGCCGCCCCGAGGGACGGCCCGCCGTGTGGTGCGGAGGTGCTGGTGTACTGCCCGTCAGATGATGCTGACGCCGTAGGCGCTGAGCGCCTCGGTGACCGGCTGGTAGAAGGTGGTGCCGCCGGAGGAGCAGTTGCCGCTGCCGCCGGAGGTCAGACCGAGCGCGGTGCTGCCGGAGAACAGGGCGCCGCCGCTGTCGCCGGGCTCGGCGCACACGTTGGTCTGGATCATGCCGTACACGATGCCGTCGGCGCCGTAGTTGACCGTGGCGTTGAGGCCGGTGACGGAGCCGCCGTGCAGGCCGGTGGTGGAGCCGCTGCGCTGGACGGACTGGCCGACCGAGGCGTTCCCGGCCCCGGTGATCTCCTGGTAGCTGCCGTTGTACAGGTAGACACGGCCGTCCGCGGCACCCGGGTTGGAGTGCTGGATGATGCCGTAGTCGTTGCCCGGGAAGCTGGTGCCGGCGCGGGTGCCGATGGACCAGGAGCTGCCGATGTTGGTGCAGTGACCCGCGGTCAGCGCGTACTTGGTGCCGCTGCCGTTCTGCACGTTGAAGCCGAGCGAGCAGCGGGCGCCGCCGGTGGTGATGGCCTCGCCGCCGGCGATCAGCTTGGTGAACTCGCCCTTGGTGCGGTTGATCTCGAGTGCGGAGTCCGTCCTGACGGTCTGCTTGATCTTCGCGATCTCCGCCTTGCTCACGGTGCTGTCGACGGTGACGACGACCTTGCCGGACTTCGCGTCGGTGTACCAGGCGGTACCCGCGATGTCCGACTTCAGCACGGCGCTGTCGACCGCCTTGAGCTGAGCCGCCGTGGCCTTGGGGCCGTCGTTCTCGACCGCTGCCGCGGTGGGGGTGACGAGCGCGCCGACCGCCAGGAGTCCGGTGGCCACTGCCATGGTGCGCGCGCGCCCTGCGAATCTGATCCTCACGGAAATCCTCCGGTGATGTGGGGGAACGGCCGGTGGGGACGGCCGTTGCCCAGCGCTTACATTGACATGTCTGCGCCAGGCGTTAGCCAGCATCACGGAATGGCAAAGCGGCGGCAAGGTGTGTTTCCGGTCACGTCCGCGACCCGCCTCCCACCAGCGCACGGAGGGCCATGTCGGGCCGCATGAGCCGGCTCGGCGGATCGAGCAGATTGGACACACGGGTGAAGGTCCGGGCCACTGAGGCATCGTGCTCGGCCGCCGCCTGCAGGCGGGCCATATAGCGGTTGACCAGTCCGTTCACGGCGGTCCGACGCCCCTCGACGCCCGGGAAGGCGAGGTCCGCCCCGGCGGCCATCTGCCACGGGGCGTCCACAACCGGCCGAATGTCCGAGAAGAAGCGTTTGGAATCCGGTGCCGCCCCTCCGGCCAGCTGTCGCCGCAACACCCGCGCCTGGAGGGCGGCGACGCTCATCCCCTGCCCGTAGAGCGGGTTGAAGCTGCACACGGCGTCGCCGACCACCAGCAGCCCCGCCGGGAACCGGCGCAGCCGCTCGTACCGGCGGCGCACGCTGTACGGGAAGCGGTGCAGCACCGGGTCGTCGAGCGGCTCCGCGGCCTCCACCACCTCGTGCACGTCCGGCCGGGACAGCGACTTGGCGAAGTTGCGGTAGCCCTGGTCGTCGGTGGGCGGGTGGTCGCCGAGCAGCCCGAAGAGCGTGACGACGAACCGGTCACCCTCGACGACCTGCACGAACGCGCCACGCAGGCTGTCCTGTGTGGGCCCGAGGATCACCGCCACGTCGCCGTCGAGCATGCCCGGCTCCCGGCGGTAGTGCCGGGTGACATACGCCAGGTCGACGCCCACCCGTTCCTCGACGGGCTCGTCGTAGCCCAGCTCGGCGATCCGGTGCGGCGTGCGCGAGCCGCGGCCGGTCGCGTCCACGACCAGGTCGGCGGCGAGGCTCTCCTCCGCGGCGCCCTCGGCGAGCGGCCGCACCCGTACGCCGGTCACCCGGGTGCGGTCGTCCGATGCCTCCAGGCCCACCACCTCGGTGCGTTCGCGCAACCGGACGCCGGGATGGGCGGCGAGACGGCGGCGCACGTAGCTCTCCAGGAACGGGCGGCTCGCGGCGAGGCCCGTCAGCCCGATGGGCGTCTGTTTCAGGCGGCGGCCCATGGTGAAGAACCGCAGGTCGCCGAGGACGTCGCCGGTCGGCACACCGGCCGCCACGAGTTCGCCGGTGGCACCCGGCAGCAGCTCCTCGATGGCCTCCCGGCCCGCGGCGAGCAGGCCGTGCGCGTGCCGCCCCTGCGGTACCCCGCGCCGCGGCTCCGAACTCGTTTCGGTGCGGAGTGCGTCCCTGTCGCACACGATCACTTCGCCGTACGCCTCGGTGAGCGCCTGCGCGGCCAGCAGCCCCGCGATGCTCCCGCCCAGTACGACGGCGACCCCGCCTGCGCTGCTCTGCCCGTCCGTCACGTGCGCCTCCCTGTTCGCGCTGTGGAGGCGCACAGATTAGGCCGCGCGGCCGGTTTCGGTCCCCCGCCTCACCTGGAGTCGAGGAGTGCCACCAGTTTCTTGGGCGCGATGAGGCGGTAGCTCTCCTCGGTCCACTCGCACAGCAGGTCCGGGGCGGGCGCACCCTTCTCCTCCAGCGGCACGGACACCCATCCCGACCGTCCCAGGCCGTAGCCGGCGGGCGCCGCCCCGGGGAAGGACAGCGCGTGCTCGTGGAGGTCGGGATCCCGGAGCTTGAGGGTGACGCCGAGGGGGTAGTCGCCGCCGTCGTTGCCGAGGAAGACGAAGATCTTCTTGTTGACCTTGACGACGGCGTCGTCCTCCCACGGGAACTCCTCGGCCGCGCCGGGCAGGCCGAGCGCGAAGTCCCGCACCGCGTCGCGTGCGCGCACCGCCGCCTTCGGCGGGGGTCCGGGCGTCTCCTTCTTGGGGCTCACGCCCTCACGGTACGCGCCCCCGCCGACATGCGCCCCGTATCGGCCCCCGTATCGGGCTTCTTCACCTCGGCCCGACCTCGGCCCGACCTCGGCCCGACCTGCGGTCCGGGGTCGCAGGGCCGTCCCCGGCAGCGGTGACCGGGCGGGGCCGGGGGCGCTACGGCGCCGCGCGCAACGCGGCGCGGCAGAGGGCGTCCGCGCGCCGCGTGGTCTCCGGCAGCCGGTACCGCGGCGCCAGCGCCATCACGTGCGCGCACGCGGCGCGCAGGGACACCGCGTGGCCGACGGACACGAAGACCGGCTTCACCCCGGCCCGGGTCCGCAGCGCCCACCCGACCTCCTCCTCGCCGTCCAGCAGCGGTGCGCCGTCGCCGCGCTCCTCCCCCACCGGACCGTGCCGGTAGAGGAAGGGCGACTTGGCCACCCCGATCGAGGGGACGCCGGTCAGCACGCCGAGGTGGCTGGCGAGTCCGAAGCGCTTCGGGTGCGCCAGCCCGTACCCGTCGCAGACGAGCAGGCCGGGCCGGTGCCGCAGCCGGGACAACGCGTCGGCCGCGGCGGGAATCTCGCGGAAGGCGAGCAGCCCCGGCACGTAGGGGAACGCCACCCGGGCCCGTGCCGTGGCCTGCTCGACGACCTCCAGGGTCGCCGCGTCGAGGGTGACGGCCGCGGCGGCCACGGCGTCCCGGTCGTCGTCGTAGGCGACGTCGACGCCGGTGACGAGCGTCCCGGGGGCGCCGGGGGCCGGAGCCCGGTCCGCGCGCTCGACCCGCTGCCGCATCGCGTCCTGCACGGCGAGCGCCTCCGCCTCGGTGCGCGGCCAGGGCGCGCCGGGCGGCGTCCCGCGGCCGGTGATCACGTCCATGACCGCGCACCCTAACGCTGCCCGCGGTCAGCCGCCGACGCGGTCCAGGCGGGCGACGCCGATGTGCGCGTCGGCCATGCCGTAGAACACGTACCGGACTCCGTCGACCTCTTCGATCGCCGTGGGGAAGACGACGTTGGGCACGGTGCCGGACTTCTCCTCCTCGGTCTCCGGGGCGAGCATCGGCGCGTCGCTGCGGGCCAGCACCCGGCTGACGTCCTCGGGGTCGAGGATCATCGCGCCGGCGGAGTAGGTGAGCCGCTGCTGGTCCTGCGGGTCGTGGCTGTCGGCCATCGCCCCGGCGACGCCGTGGTGGAGGAGCAGCCAGCCCTCCTCGACCCGGATCGGTGCCGGGCCGGCGCCGATCTTCAGCTCCTCCCAGGGGTGTTCGGACAGCGCCACCAGCCGGTGGTCGCGCAGCCGCACCAGCGCGGTGACGTCTCGCTCCACCTCGGCGGCGGGCACGTACGACACCCAGATGCCGGGGCGGTCGTCCGTGACCCCGGCCGGGAGGTGGACGCCCTCGCCGTCGCGGAACCAGCCGAGGTCCCACATCGGACGGTGCAGCATGGCGTAGGCGGGTTCGCCGTCGGGGCCGGGCACCGGCTCGGGGAAGAGGACGGCGTCCTTGTTCGGGAAGAGGTTCAGGTCGGTGTCCAGGCCGGCCTGGTAGGCGAAGTGCATGGGCCCCAGGCGCCGCCAGTCGCGCAGGTCCTCGGACACGGCGAAGGCCAGCCGCGGGCCGAGCGGCCCGTAGGCGACGTAGGTCATCACGTGCAGGCCGAGGCGCGGCACCCAGGTGATGCGCGGGTCCTCGGTGCCCGCGTTGTTCAGCCCGCGCTCCCAGCCCTCGTCGGGGGCGAGGACGACGCCGCGCCGCTCGACGCCCGTGGGCACGCCGTCCGTGAGGGTCACCTCCGCGAGGCCCACACGGGAGACGTTGCCCTCCGCCACGATGCGGGGCAGCAGGTGGAGCCGGCCGTCGGGGGTGCGTCCGCTGGCCGGGTTGAGGACGCCTTCGGCCTCGTTCGGGTCCGCGGGGTCGGGCGCCATGACGATGCCGAGGCGGGTGAGGGTGTAGGGGATGTCGGTGCGAGTGGAGATGTCGGTGCTCAAGAGGTCAACCCTTCACGCCTGAGCCGATGTCGGTGGACAGGAAGCGGCGCTGGAACGCGAGGAACAGCGCCACGGCCGGGCCGGCGAGGACGCACGCCCCGGCGAGGATCGCGCCGTACGGGTTGGCTGCCCGCCCGGCGACGTTGGAGATGTAGTTGGCGAGCGCGACCGCGAGCGGCTGCATGTCCGGGTCCTTGGTGACCAGGAACGGCCACAGGAACTCGTTCCACGGACCGATGAAGGTGAGCAGAACGGTCGTCAGC
Organism: Streptomyces sp. CNS606; assembly: GCF_000426325.1. Taxonomy (NCBI): domain Bacteria; kingdom Bacillati; phylum Actinomycetota; class Actinomycetes; order Kitasatosporales; family Streptomycetaceae; genus Streptomyces; species Streptomyces sp. CNS606. The sequence continues at coordinate 227,680 of NZ_AUFD01000005.1, read as the reverse complement.
AGCGCGGGCCTGCACAGCGGGACGGCGATCCGCAGCATGATCTTCAGCTCGCTCGCGCCGTCGATCCGGGCGGCCTCGAACAGCTCGCGCGGGAGCTGGAGGAAGAACTGCCGGAAGACGAACACCGCCGTGGAGTTGATCGCGAACGGCAGGATCATCCCGAGGTGGGTGTCGGCGAGGCCGTAGCCGCGCACGATCAGGACGTACAGCGGGATCATCAACAGGTGGAACGGCACGAGCTGCACCAACAGCACGGTGCCGAAGACCGCGCCGCGCCCCCGGAAGTGCATCTGGGCCAGGGCGTATCCGGCCATCAGGCCGAACACGACGGTGCACAGCAGCACTCCCCCGGTGAAGACGCCGGAGTTGGCCAGCGCCCGCAGCAGCGGCACCCGTTCGTTGATGGCCGCGTAGTTGGCGAAGGTCAGGGACGACGGGTCGGGCACGATCGCCGACGGGTCGGAGCTGGGCTCGGGCTGCAGCGAGCCGATCACCATGTAGGCGAAGGGGAAGAGGAAGACGACGGCGCCGGCGGTCAGCAGCAGCAGGCGTACGGTCCGGCTCCTGCCGCGACGCCGGACGGGCCCGGTGGTGGCGGCGGCGGTGGTGGCGTGCATGCCGTGTCAGCCCCTCTCCAGCAGCTTGCGGTTGACCAGCGACACCAGCAGCACGAAGAGCACGAGCAGCACGCCGATCGCGGCCGCCACGTCCGGCTCCCCCTGCTCGATGCCGCGCTGGTACATCAGCAGCACCGGCGAGGCGGAGGCGCCGTCCGGTCCGCCGCCCCCGGTGAGCAGGTAGGGCTCGGTGAACAGGTTGGCGCCGGTGATGGTCGCGACAATGACGACCAGCGTGGTGGCGGGCCGTACGCCGGGGACGGTCACCGCCCAGAACGTGCGCAGCCGCGAGGCGCCGTCGATGCCCGCGGACTCGTACAGCTCCTTCGGGACGTTCTGCAGCGCGGCGAGGTAGAGCATGATGAAGAACCCGAGCTGCTTCCAGGCGACGAACACGGCGATCAGCGGCATGGCCAGGGTGCTGTTGACCAGCCAGGACGGCTCGGGGGCGAGCGGGCCGAGCACCTCGTTGACCAGTCCGCCGGTGCTGAACAGCCAGAGCCACACGCCCACCACCGCGACGGAGGCCGTGATGTAGGGCACGTAGTAGGCGGCGCGGAAGAAGGCGCGCAGCGGCAGCTTGGCGTTGAGGGCGGCGGCCAGCACGAGGGAGAGACCGGCCGTCAGCGGCACGTTGATGAGCAGGAAGACGATCACGTTGCCGAACGCCTGCCGGACGTCGGGGTCCGTCAGCACCGTCGCGTAGTTGTCCAGGCCCACGAAGGGGTGCTCGACGACCGCGGTGGGCGCGGCGAAGAAGTAGTCGTGGAAGGACATCCACACCGCGAAGCCGAAGGGATAGGCGAACACCACGGCCACGAAGGCGAGGTAGGGGCCGACGAACCCCAGCCCGAGGAGGTTGCGGCCCAGGGCGCCCCCCGTGGGCCGCCGCGCCGCCCCGGGCCGGGCTCCGCCGCGCGTCACTGCCGCGCCGCCAGCTTCTCGGCCTGGTCCGCGGCCTTCCGCAGCGCGTCGGACGGGTCTTCCTTGCCGAAGATCACCGAGCGCGAGTAGGCGTCGCGGAAGGTCTGCCAGACGGTGATCGAGTTGGGCACGCTGGGCACCTCGACGGTGCGGGACGCGGCCTCGGCGTACGGGGTGTACTGCGGCTTCTTCTCGAAGAAGTCCGCGTACGCGGTGGTGAGGTCCTCGCGCACGGGCATCTGGCCTGTCAGCTCCAGCAGCTTGCCGTCCTGCTGCTCACCGGTGGCGAACTTCAGCACGTCCCAGGCGGTGGCCCGGTTCTGGCAGGAGGTGTACATGCCGACGGACTTGGCGTCGCTGAAGGTGCGGGTCTGCTCGGCCGGAACGCCCTTCGAGGTGGGGACGGGCACCGTGCCGAAGTCGACCTTGCCGTCGTACACCTTGAGCGCCCACGGGCCGGCGATGGTCATCGCGGCCTCGCCGTCGGCGAAGGCGTCGCCGTTGTACTTCTCCTTCTGCGAGTACCCCTCGGCGTACATGGTGTGCCAGAAGTCGGCGACGCGCCGCCCCTCGGGGCCGTCGAAGGTGGCCTCGCCGTCCTCGAGGAGTTGGCTGCCGCCGCTCTCCGCGGCGAACAGCGGGTAGAAGTCGAACCAGGGCTGGAAGAACTCGGAGCTGGGAGCGGGCCAGAGGGCGGCCTTGACGCCGCCGTCCTCCACCAGCTTCTTCGAGGCGGCGTGGACGTCGTCGTAGGTGGCGAGGCGCGGGTCCGAGGGGTCCAGTCCGGCCTTCTCGAAGACCTTCTTGTTGTAGGAGATCATCACCGGGTTGGACTTCCACGGCAGCTGGTGGTACTTGCCGTCCTCGGAGGTGTACTGACCGGCGAGCGCCCCGGAACGCTTCTCGATGTGCTCGGCGGCGCCGGGGAAGTCGTTCAGCGGCACCAGCCCGCCCTGCTTGTGGAACTTCGGCACGGCGGCCGGGGCGGTGTTGAAGACCAGGCAGGGCGCGTTGCCCGCGGTGATGGCGGCGCCGATGACCTCCTCGGAGGACTTGCCGGCCGGGATCTCCTGGGCGGTGACCTTCTGGTCCGGATGGTCGGCGTTCCACGCCTTCACCATCTGCTCGGCCCAGGCGATCTCCTCCGGGTTGTTGGCGTACCAGATCTTGATCGGCCCCCGGGACTTCGCGGCCTCGTCGCTGCTCTGGCCGGAACCGGTGCCGCAGGCCGCCAGTGGCAGCACCAGCAGTGCGGCGGCGAGGGGAAGGGCGCGGGCGCGTTTCATGCGGGACTCCCTGGTTCGGGTGCGGTGGGCGCGGAGGGTGGGGAGAGCGGGGGCGGGGAGGCGGGCGTGCCGGGGGTGCTCCGCGGCGGTGCGGTGGAGCGCCGTGGGACGAGCTCTGCGGGCGGCAGCGCGACGTGGTCCGTGGTGCCGCCGTCCGGCTGTTCCACGTGGCGCAGGAGCAGGCGGGCGGCGGCCCGGCCCATGCCGAGCGCGTCCACCCGCACGGTCGTCAGCGGCGGATGGACGTGGCCGGCGAGTTCGGTGTCGTCGAAGCCGGTGACGGAGAGGTCGTCGGGGATGCGCAGGCCCCGCTCGTGGGCGACCGTGATGCCGGCGATGGCCATCAGGTCGTTGGCGTAGACGATGGCGGTGGGTGCCTCGGGGGATGCGAGGAGCCCGCGGGTGGCGGTGGCGCCGCCGGCCGCGGTGAAGTCGCCGACGACCTCCGGGCCGGGCGGCAGGCCGAGGCCCGTCATCGCCTCCCGGAAGGCGGCGCGACGGCCGCTGCCGTGCACGAACTCCTGCGGTCCGGCGACGTGCGCGATGCGCCGGTGGCCGAGCCCGGCGAGGTGCTCGACGACGGCGCTGACGCCGCTGCGCTCGTCCAGCGTGACGGCCGGGAACGGCGCGTCGGCGTGGGGGAGTTGCAGGGTGACGGCGGGAAGTCGCAGATCGGTCAGGAGCTTCAGCCGCGGGTCGGTCCCGACGCGCAGGTCGGTGAGGAACACCCCGTCGACGCGGCCGTCGGCGGCGAGCCGCCGGTAGCCCTCGGCCTCCTCCTCCCACCCGCCGGTGACCACGCGCAGCAGCAGGGCGTACCCGGCCTCGGCCAGTTCGGTCTCGACGCCGGCGATGAAGGCGGGGAAGAACGGGTCGGCGCCGAGCAGTTCGGGCGGGCGGGCCATCACCAGGCCGAGCGCGAAGGCGCGGGAATGGGACAGCGCCCGGGCCCGGTGACTGGGGCGGAAGCCCAGTTCCTCGGCGGCGGCGAGGATGCGGGCCTTGGTGGCCGGGGCGACGCCGGGCCGGTCGTTGAGCGCGAAGGACACCGTGCCCTTGGAGACGCCCGCGGCGCGGGCGACGTCGGCGATCGTCGGGCTTCTGCGCACGGGCTCTCCAGGCGGGCCGGGGTCGGCGGGCGGTCTGCGGGGCGCCGGAGGGCCGTGGGGACCTCGGGCGGCGGTCACGCTGCGTGGTGCTCGTGGGTTACCAAACCGGTTTGAACGTTTCCCTGTCAAGACGTTCCGCGCCTTGTTTTCAAACCGGTTTGAAGATAGGACCTACCCCGACACGATCTGCCCCGAGGACAGCGGAGGCCGGGCATGCGGGTACGTTCAGCAAGAGCCGTGCGAGGGCGCGGCGTGACGGTGTCGCTGCTGGTGGCACTGGGTCTGGTGACCGGCGTCGCGGTCGCCCCGGCGGCCGTTCCCGAGCTGCGCCCGGCCGGCTCGGCGGCCGGGCGGCACGACCGCCTCACCAACCTGGCGCACCTGGACTTCCTCCGGGACTCGGTCACTCCGCCCGTCCAGGACGGTCACTCCACGTACGGGCCCGCCGACGAGCCGGTCGGCGTGCTGTGGACGTACGCGGAACCGGACCCGGCCCATCCGGACGGCCCGTACCGCAGGATCGGCGGCGGTACGTACGACGAGAAGACCGGCACCTGGTCGCAGGGCGCCTTCAACGCGGACGACGTCTCCCGCGCGGCCGTCGTCCACCTGCGGCACCACCGGGCCCACGGCGACGAGCACAGCCGCCGCGCCGCCCGCGACCTGCTGCGCGGCCTGACCTATCTCCAGACCACCACCGGCCCGGACGCCGGGAACGTGGTGCTCTGGATGCAGCCGGACGGCACCCTCAACCGCAGCGCCGAGCCGAAGGAGGAGCCCGACCCCTCCGACTCGGCGCCCTCGTACTGGCTGGCCCGCACGGTGTGGGCGCTCGGCGAGGGGTACGCGGCGCTGAAGGACACCGACCCGGACTTCGCCCGCTTCCTGCGTGAACGGCTGCTGCTGGCCGTGGACGCGCTGGACCGGCAGGTGCTGGACCCGCACTACGACACGTACCTGCGGGCCGACGGACGGCGGGTGCCGGCCTGGCTCATCGCGGACGGCGCGGACGCCACGGGCGAGGCGCTGCTGGGCCTGTCGGCGTACCTCGAGGCCGCGGAGGACGGAAGCGGCGACGAGGTCGGCGAGGGCGGGGAGGACGGAGAGGACCGCGCGGTACGGCGCGCGCTGCGGCAGTTCGCCCGCGGGGTCGCCGAGCAGTCCGCCGGCGGCACCCGCACGTGGCCGTTCGGCGCGGTCCTGCCGTGGGCGAAGTCCCGCACGATGTGGCACGGCTGGGGCGGCCTCGCCCCCGCCGGGCTGGCCCGCGCCGCCGACGTGCTGGACGACCGCACGCTGCTGCGGCCCGCCGTCCGGGACGCCGCCTCCTTCACCCCGCACCTGCTGGTCGCCGGGGGGCCGGACAACGGGTGGCTCCCCACCCCGGGCGACCGTTCGCAGATCGCCTACGGCGCCGACTCACGGGTGCAGACCCTGCTGGCCGTCGCCGGGGAGACCGGGCGCCCCGGCCTGCGCGCCGTCGCGGCCGCGGCGGCGTCCTGGTACTTCGGCGCCAACCCGGCCGGCGCCCGGATGTACGACCCGGCGACCGGCCGCACCTACGACGGGGTGAACGCCGACGGCACGGTGAACCGCAACTCCGGTGCCGAGTCGACCATCCACGGACTGCTGACGATGCTCGCCCTGGACGACGCCCCGGGCGTGCGCGACGGCGCCCGGGTCGCCCGGGTGACGGCGCGGGAGACGGGGCGGACGGTCGAGGCCGAGGACGCCCGTCCCGGCGAGGGGGCCCGGGTCGTGACCCCCGGGTCCGCCTGGACCGGCGAGAGTCAATGGAGCGGCGGCGCCTACGTCGCCCTGGCCGACGGCGGGCGACTGCGCGTGGGCGCGGGCGAAGCCGGCGGGCAGGACCGGCTCGTGCTCCCCGTCGTGCACCGGGCGGAGAACCGCACGGGTGGGGACACGCGCTGGCGCGACGGCGACGGCGACGGCGACGGCGACGGGCGGACGCTGGGCACGGTGCGGCACGACGGTGCCGGGACGCAGGGCGTCACCGCCGTACCGGGAGCCCTGGAGATGGTCACCCTGCCTCGCGTACTGGCCGACGGCGAGGGGGAGTTGACGGTCACGGCGCGCAGCACGGGCGGCGCGGAGGCACGGGTCGACGCGGTCGTGCTGCAACCGCTGGTCGAGCACCTGGTGACGGCGAGCGAGGACGGCCGGCACGGCCGCGCCCTGCTGCGCAGCTTCGCCACCGACCGCCGCACGGTGATGCTCGCCGTGCCCGGCGACGGCCCGGCGACCGTGAGCGTCCACGACGCGACCGGCCGCCTCGTGGACCGGTCGCACAGCCGGCCCGGTACGGAGGTGAGGGTGGCCCTGGCTCCCGGCGGTTTCACGGTCGTGACGCGCTGAGCAGCACGGGTTCGCGGTCCAGGGCGAGGCCGAAGTGGTCGCGGTAGGCGGCCAGCGCCTCGTCCTGGTCCGCGAGTTCGCGTTCCTCCCGCCGGCCGTCGGGCGCGCTGAGGACCAGGGTCCGGCCGCTGAGGGTGGCCCGTCCACCCTCAGCGGTGAGCCGGGAGCAGACCAGGGAGCGTGTGAAGTGCGACCGCGGCGAGGTCCGGTTGTACCAGCAGCCCACCTCGAAGTCCCGGAGCGCGCGGGCCCGTCGCTCCAACCGGTACTGCGGACTGCCGTCCTGGAGCACGTCCAGGTCGCCCTCGGCGGCCGGGACCAGCCGGAACGTCCCGCCGGGGTCGTGCTGGTCACCGGTCCCGGCCAGGTCGAGCGGGTGGTGGCTGTGCTTGCCGAACCCGACGTCGGCCAGCCACGCCGATCCGTCGGCGGCCTCGACGCGCAGCGCCAGGTGGTCGTACGGGATGCCGGGGCGCCCGTCGGAGAACACCCGCGCGGCGAGCCGGGTCACCCGGTAGCCGAGGGTGTCCAGCAGCGCGGCGAAGGCCCCGTTGAGCTCGTAGCAGAAGCCGCCCCGCCGGGCGCCGACGATCTTGTCCACCAGCGCCTCGTCGGTGAGGACGATGTCCTCGCCCAGGTGGATCGACAGGTTCTCGAAGGGGACGGTGGTCAGGTGACGGCGGTGCAGGTCCCGCAGTGCCTCCGCCGTCGCGCCCTCCGGGCGCTCGGCTCCGATCCGCTCCAGGTACGCCGCCACCGCCGCATCGTCCATCCGTCCAGTATCCCCGCCGGACGCGGATGCCGGACGCCGGGCCCGGGCCAGGGCCAGGGGCGGTCCCGGCGTCCGGCGTCCGGCGGCAGAGCGCGCCGCGGTGAGCGCGCTACCAGCCCAGACGGGCGACGCGGCCGTCCTCGCCGGACGCCCAGCAGGCGAGGTCGGCGGTGCAGTCGACCGTGTCGAACGAGCCGTCGTCGACGGTGTGCCAGGTGCGGCCGCCGGTCAGGGTGACGTCGGTGCCGGTGGGGCCGACGGCCAGCGCGAGGTGACGGGAGCACGGCAGCCACGCGGCGCCGGAACGGTACTCGGGCACCGGACGGTCGCTGACCCGCCAGGTGGCGCCGCCGTCGGTGCTGACGGCGGAGGCGTTCGGCGAGGGCTCGCCCGGCTCGTAGTCGCCGCCCACCGCGAGGCCGTGCCGCCGGTCGCGGAAGGCGAGGGCGAAGACGCCCCGGGCCGGTTCGCCGGCCGGGATCGCGGCGTCGGAGACGGTCCAGGTGCGGCCGCGGTCGGCGGAGTGGTAGATCCGGGCCGTCTCCGCGCCTCCGCCGGCCATCCACACGTCGCGGGAGCCGTGAGCGACCAGGCACTGGCCGCTGGCGGCGAAGTTGTACTCGCCGGTCTGCGCGGGCGGCATGCCGTCGTCGGGGAGCACCTCCCAGCTCCGGCCGCCGTCGTCGGTGGACAGGATGCGGAAACGGCCGTCGACGGGGTCGCTCACGGCCAGTCCGTGACGCCGGTCGAAGAAGGTCATGCAGTTGTAGAACGCCGTGGGCGTGTCGTTGCGGAAGGTCTCCTTCCAGGTGGCGCCGCCGTCGTCGGTGCGGAAGACCCGGGAGTCCTCCCCCGCCCCGATCGCCAGCACCACGGCGCTGCGCGCGCCGAAGGCCTCCACGTCGCGGAACTCCAGTTCCTGCCCGGGCGGAGAGACGTCCTGCCAGCCGCGGCCGCCGTCCGTGGTGCGCAGCACCGTGCCGCCGCTGCCCGCCACCCAGGCGGTCCGGCGGTCGACCGCGTCCAGGCCGCGGAAGCGGGAGTCGGTACCGGTGTCCTTCAGCGACCAGACGGAGCCCGAATCCGCGCCGCCCAGCAGCCTCGCGAGGTCGCCGCGCGCCTCGCGCGCGCCCCGCTCGTCCGCGGTGGCCGCGCCCGTGCCGAGCAACGCGACCGTCACCGCCCCGCACACCGTGGCCGACACCGTACGCCTCAGCTTGCCCATGCCTGTCATGGGCACGGAACCTAGCCCACGCGGTGGCGCCGCGCCAGCGTCCCGTCCGGACGGTTCCCGGGCGGGCGGGGACGTCACGTCAGGCGCCGGCCAGGGCCCGTTCGGCGAGGATGATGGTGACGAATCCGCACGCCAGGACGGCCGTGGCGACACGGGTGCGGCCGCGGCGGCTGAGCACGATCGCGGTGCCGGAGAGTATGAGGGCGACGCCGTAGCCGCCGACGGTCAGCAGGGACGGGGCGCTGCCGAGGCGCAGCACCAGCGCCACGGCGACGACGCACATGACCACACCGGACACCACCGCGCGCACCCGGCGCGCCTGACGCGGCGTCATTCCCGTGCGCGGTTCCGGGAGTTCGGCCTCGTCCTCGTCGCCTTCCGCGTCGCCCCCGTCGCACTCGCGGTCCCCGTCGGACGCCTCGCCGGGCCCGTCCTGGGATGCGGTGCCGGGAGGCGTCGGCGGGCTCTTCGTGGTCAGCGAGACGGGCGGCGCGGCGCCGGCACCCGCGGGCTCCTCGACGGTACGGTCCTCCCCCCGGCGCTCCTCCGAGCCGTCCACCTGGTCGTCCCCGTGCGCGGCCATCGCCGAACCTCACCTTCCCCTTCCCCCGGCCCCCTGCGGTGGCCCGGGAAGGGGAGGTTACCCGCACGGATGATCGCCCGCCCGGCCGCCCCGGCGAGTGCGGCGCGGGAGCGGTGCGCGCCGGCCGGTATCACCGGCAGCACCGCGACTTCGGCGGCCAGTCCCCGCGCGGCGATCACCCGGCGCAGGGACGCGAGCAGGGTGTCGTCGCCGACGAACGCGGCGACGGTCGCGGTGCCGTCCGGGCGCCCGCCGCCCCGCGGCGAACGACTCCCGGCGCCGGGCGGGCGCCGGAGGTAGCGGACGGCGACGGGCTGCACCGGCACCCCGGCGTCCAGGGCCGCCTGGAAGACGGCGTTCCGGTACCGGCCTCCCCGGCCGCGGCCGCACCACGTGCCGCCCTCGGGAAAGGCCACCACGGTGGATCCCGCGCGCAGGAGCCGCGCCAGTGCGGCGATCGTGCCGGGCAGCGCCCGGAGACGTGCCCGGTCCACGAACACCGTGCCGCCCCAGGCGGCCAGCCGGCCCAGCGCCGGGTAGCCCGCGATCTCCGCCTTGGCCAGCATCCGTCCGGGCCGTACGGCCGCGAGCAGCACGACGTCCAGCCACGAGATGTGGTTCGCGACCACCAGCACCGGCCCGGCGGGGGGCGGGACGGCGGTCGGCCGCAGGTGGACGCCGAGGGCGCGCAGCAGGGTCCGGGCCCAGAGGCGGGCGGCGGCCGCTGCGACGGGCCGCCCGCGGACCGCGGGGGCGCAGACGAGGCCCGCGGCGAGGACGGCGGCCAGCGCGCCCCACCGGGCCAGGCGCCGGGCGGGGCCGACGAGGGGCGTGGCGGCGGGCAGGCAGCGGGCGGTGGTGCACGCCGGGACGGGCAGCCAGGGGTGTGGCCCGGCTCGGGTGCCGCTCCCCCGGCAGCCGTCCCCGCCCGCGCCGGTCACGCCCGCGCCGGTCACGCGGGGACCAGGGAGAGGAAGTGCCGCAGGTAGCGGGGGCTGATGCGGCGCACGTCGAGCAGCACGTACAGGTCGGCCACGCCGAACGCGGGGTCGTGCGCGGGCGGGCCGCACACCTGGGCGCCGAGCCGCAGGTAGCCCCGGAGCAGCGGCGGCAGCCGGTGCGCCGCGACGGGTGCCGTGTCGTGGCTCCGCGGCGGCAGCCAGGGCAGGTGCGGGCGCACGCGGTACGTCTCGGGCGCGAGGTGGCGTGCGGCCACGGTCCGCCATACGGCGGCCGCCTCCGCGCCGCCGTCGGCGAGCGGCAGCGAGCAGCAGCCGGCCAGCCAGTCGAGTCCGCGGTCGGTGAGGTAGCGGGCGATGCCGGCCCACATCAGGGAGATGACACCGCCGTCGCGGTGGGCGGGGTGCACGCAGGAGCGGCCCACTTCGACCAGGTCCGGCCGCAGGCCCGCGTGCGCGGAGAGGTCGAACTCGGTCTCGGCGTAGAGGCGTCCCGCGATCCGGGCGCGTTCGGGCGGCAGCAGCCGGTAGGTGCCGACGGCTTCCCCGGTGAGGGTGTCGTTCACCAGCAGATGGTCGCAGTAGGCGTCGAACGGGTCGATGTCGAGGCCCGGTTCCGGGCCGGTGAGCCGGGCTCCCAGCTCACCGGCGAAGACGTCGTGGCGCAGGCGCTGCGCGGCGCGTACCTGGGCCTCGTCCCGGGCCAGGGAGACGGTGTAGCGGGTGGGTGCGGCGGCGGGCGGGGGCGGAGCGGTGGTGGTCATGCCCCCGTTGATGCCGGACCGGCCTGGATTCGACGTGACAGGACAGGGGACCCGGGGTGTGGGCCCCCTGAACTCCGCCGCCGGCCTCTCCCCCGGTGGCCGTGGGGCGAAGACGCGACGACGGCGCGGGAACGCTCCGGCCGCGTGCCGCGCTCGACTTCACGCCCGTGGGGGCAGAGGATCGGGGGCGCGGGGACGCCGCGGCTGCTGCCGCGCCCCGCAGACCGGACGGATGAGAGGGAAGGACTGATCGTGGCCACCACGCGCACCGCACACACCGTATGGAACGGCGCTCTGCAGGACGGCGAGGGAACCGTCACCTTCGACTCGTCCGGCATCGGTTCGCAGCCGGTCTCCTGGCCGTCGCGTGCGGAGGAGCCGAACGGGAGGACCAGCCCGGAGGAGCTGATCGCGGCCGCCCACTCGAGCTGCTTCTCGATGGCGCTGTCCGCCGGTCTGGGCAAGGCGGGCACGCCGCCCACCCGCCTCACCACGCAGGCCGAGGTGACCCTGCAGCCGGGCACCGGCATCACCGGCGTCCACCTGACCGTCGAGGGCGAGGTGCCGGGCCTCGACGAGAACGCCTTCGTCTCGGCGGCCGAGGACGCCAAGAAGAACTGCCCGGTCAGCCAGGCGCTGACGGGTACCGAGATCACCCTGTCGGCCAAGCTGGCCTGACGGCCGGCGCACCACCGGAGGTTCCCCGTGCCGGAGCTGCCCGAGGTCGAGGCGCTGCGCGGTTTTCTGACCGAACGGCTCGCGGGCCGCACGGTCGACCGCGTGCTGCCGGTGGCGGTGAGCGTGCTGAAGACGTACGACCCGCCGCCGGCGACGCTGCACGGCCGTACCTTCTCCGGGGCCGGGCGGCACGGCAAGTTCCTCGACCTGGCCTGGTCGGGGGACGGCGGCGCGCTGCATCTGGTGGTGCACCTGGCCAGAGCGGGGTGGCTGCGGTGGCAGGACGCGCTGCCGGCCGCACCGCCCCGCCCCGGGCGGGGGCCGCTGGCGCTGCGCATGGCGCTGGCCGACGACCCGGCGACGGGCGCCGGGGGCGACGGGTTCGACCTGACCGAGGCCGGCACCCGGAAGGGTCTCGCGGTTTACCTGGTGCGGGATCCGCAGGAGGTGCCCGGCGTCGCCCGGCTGGGACCCGACCCGCTCGGCGAGGGCTTCACCCGGGAGGCGTTCGGCGCACTGCTGCGCGGTGAACGGCGTCAGGCCAAGGGCCTGTTGCGGGACCAGAGCACGATCGCCGGCATCGGGAACGCGTACTCGGACGAGATCCTGCACGTGGCGCGGATGTCGCCGTTCCGCCTCGCCGCCGACCTCACCGAGGAGGAGACGGACCGGCTCTACGACGCCGTCGTCGGCACGCTGCGGGACGCGGTGGAGCGGTCCCGGGGGCTGGCGGCCGGCGACCTGAAGGCGGAGAAGAAGACCGGCATGCGGGTGCACGGCCGTACCGGGCTGCCCTGCCCGGTGTGCGGCGACACCGTGCGGGAGGTGTCGTTCAGCGACTCCTCGCTCCAGTACTGCCCCACCTGCCAGACGGGCGGCCGGCCGCTGGCGGACCGGCGCATGTCGCGGCTGCTGAAGTGAGCCTGCGACCCCGTCGCGCGCACCTCGGCCTGACCCTCGCAGCCTGCCCGCCCTCGCAGCCCCTCCGCCCGCTACGGCCGGGGGATGTTGCGCAGGTTGGCACGGGCGAGGTTCAGCATGTCGCCGACGCCGCCCTCCAGCACGGTCCGCCCGGCGGCCAGGGCGAAGCCACGCACCTGCTGCAGGCTGACGTGTGACGGCACGGACAGCGCGTTGGGGTCGGTGACCAGCTCGACCAGGGCGGGGCCCGGCGTGGCGAAGGCCTCGCGGAGCGCGTCGGCCACGCCGGTGGGCTGCTCGACGCGCCAGGCGGGGATGCCTGCGGCCTCCGCGAGGGCGCCGTGATCGACGGCGGGGCTGTCGGTGCCGTAGGCGGGAAAGCCGTCGACCATCATCTCCAGCCGGACCATGCCGAGCGACGCGTTGTTGAAGACCACGATCTTCACCGGCAGGTCGTACTGCCGCACCGTCAGCAGTTCGCCGAGCAGCATGGCCAGTCCGCCGTCCCCGCAGAGGGCGACCACCTGCCGCGCGGGGTCGGCGCACGCCGCGCCGACGGCGTGCGGGAGGGCGTTGGCCATGCTGCCGTGCGAGAACGAACCGATGACGCGCCGACGGCCGTTGGGCGTGAGGTACCGGGCCGCCCACACGTTGTTCATGCCGGTGTCGACGGTGAACACCGCGTCGTCGGCGGCGAGGCGGTCCAGGACGCTGGCGGCGTACTCGGGGTGGATCGGCACGTGGTGGTCGACGTTGCGCGTGTACGCCTCGACCGCCGTGGTCAGGGCCCGTTCGTGGCGGCGCAGCATCGACTCCAGGAACCGCCCGTCGGCGGACGGGCGCAGCAGGGGCAGCACGGCCTCCAGGGTGGCGGCGACGTCCCCGTGCACGGCCAGCCGCAGCGGGGTGCGGCGGCCCAGGCGCCGCGCGTCGTGGTCGATCTGCACGGTGTGCGCCTGCGGCAGGAACGCGTCGTAGGGGAAGTCCGTGCCCAGCATCACGAGCAGGTCGGCCTCGTGCACGGCGTCGTGGCAGGCGCCGTAGCCGAGCAGACCGATCATGCCGACGTCGTACGGATTGTCGTACTGCACCCACTCCTTACCGCGCAGCGTGTGCCCGACGGGCGCGTGGAGCGTCTCCGCCAGCCGCATCACCTGCCCGTGGGCGCCGCGGACCCCGGCTCCGCAGAAGAGGGCGACCTTCCGCGACGCGTTGAGCACCCCGGCCAGCTCCTCGACGGCGTGCGGCGCCGGGACGACGGTGCCGCACGCCGGGGTGGGCGCGCTCTGCCCGGTGGGCAGCGGGGCGGGCTTCGCCGCGACGTCTCCGGGCAGCACCAGCACCGACACCGTGGAGCCGCCGAGCGCGTGCTGGGCGGCGATGCGCGCCAGGCGGGGCATCTGCTCCGGCTGGGAGAGCAGCTCGCACCAGCCGGCGGCCTCGCCGAAGAGCTGCTCGGGGTGGGTCTCCTGGAAGAAGCCGGTGCCGATCTGCACGGCCGGGATGTGGGAGGCGACGGCGAGCACGGGGGCGGCACTGCGGCGGGCGTCGTACAGGCCCTGGACGAGGTGGGTGTTGCCCGGGCCGCAGGAACCGGCGCACGCCGCCAGCCGGCCGGTCACCTGCGCCTCGGCGGCCGCGGCGAAGGCCCCGGCCTCCTCGTTGCGCACGTGCACCCATTCCAGTGCACCGCCGGAGCGGCGGATGGCGTCGACGAGCGGGTTGAGGCTGTCGCCGACGACTCCGTAGACCCTGCGGGCACCCGACTGGATCAGCACCTGGACGAGCTGGTCGGCGACGGTGGCGGCGGCCATGGCATCCCCTTCGCTGGGCGGTCCCGGGCTCGAGCGTAGGGGCGGCTGCGGGGAGGCGCGCGCCGTGCCGGGCCGGGGCCGCGGCCCCGGCCCGGCCGCCCGCGTCCCGCCCCCGTGGACAGCGCGCGCCCGGCGTCCGATCATGGGAAGGGCTTGTGCACGGGCCCGTGCCGGCCCTTTCCCCGTGATGCGGAGGGACGAGCGATGGACTGGTGGCTCTGGGTGGTCCTGATCGTGGTGGTCGCGGCCGTCCTCGCCGGCTCCCTGCTGTGGGTGCAGGCGCGGAGGCGGCAGGGCGGCGTGATCGCGACCGGGCGCGGCCGCGGCGGCCGGAGGGGTCCGAGGTGACCGCCCTGCTGCTCGCAGGCGAGCTGACGCAGCGGCCGGTGGTGACCCTGGGCGGCGAGGCGGTGGCGCAGATCAAGGACACCGTGTTCGACCGCGCGGCGGGCGCGGTCGCCGGTTTCACGCTCAGCGGGCGCGGTCTGTTCTCCGGTCCCAAGCGGAGGAGCCTGCCGTGGTCCGGCGTCCACGCCCTGGGCCGGGACGCGGTGATGATCCGGGACGAGGACGTGTTCGAGAGCCGGGGCGACGTCGTGGCGCGGGCGGAGGCCCGGGGCGGGGACGTGCTGGGCGCGCGCGTGCTGACCGACGACGGCACCGATCTGGGCGAGGTCGTCGACGTGGTCCTCGAGACGGGTGCCGGGGTCGCGAAGGCCGTGGGGTACGAGATCGCCTCGACGGCGGCACTGGGCCGCCAGGAGCGCCGCGTCTACCTGTCGCTGCCCGACACGCTCGCCGTCTCCGGCGAGTCGCTGGTGGTGCCGGCCGTCGCGGCCGAGTTCGTCGCCGAGGACCTGCCGGGTTTCGCCGAGACGGTCCGGGCCTTCCGTGAACGGCTCCGGAAGGGAGCGCCGTGATGCTGCTGACGCAGGCGCTGGGCCGGAAGGTGGTGGGCGTCGACGACGCGTCGACGCTGGGCACGGTGTCCGGCTTCGTGGTGCGCCCGGACGAACCGCAGCTCGCCGCGCTGCGGCTGCGGCGCCCCGGAGGGCGTGGCGCGGTGCTGCCGTGGGCGCGCGTGCGGGCGGTGGGCGCCGACGCTGTGATGGCGGTGGTCGCCCCCGCGGACGCGGCGGAGGGCACGGAGACGGCCGAGGGGCCCGCGCTGAGCAAGCACGCCGTCAAGCACGGCGAGGTGCTCGGCAAACGGGTGCTGACCGACCGGGGCGAGGAGGTGGGCGAGGCGACCGACGCCGAGTTCGACCCGGAGTCCGGCGCGCTGCTCACCGTCCTGGTCGGCGAACAGGCGCTGGATGCGGGCCGGATGACGGGGCTGGGTTCGTACGCGCTGGTGCTGCGCGCCGGCGGGACGTCGTCGGATGCGGGCACCGGGGCGGTCGCCGGGGAAGGGTGACGGGGGTATGCGGGGACGACGGGTCGCGGCGCCTGGCGCGCCGCGGGCGGCACGGGCCGACTACTGGGGGCCGGTCCTGGAGTGCCCGGACCCGCACGCCCTGGCCCGCTTCTACGCCGAGCTGCTCGGCTGGGAGCTGGCCAAGGAGGACGCGGACGGCGCGGCGCTGATCCCGCCGGACGGGGTCGCCTATCTCGGCTTCCAGCACGCGCCGGGGTACGTGCGGCCCGTCTGGCCGGCACGGGAGGGCGAGCCGCGCATCACGATGCACCTCGACTTCGAGGTGTCCGACCTCACCGCGGCCGTGGCCCACGCCCGCGAACTGGGCGCCGAGCCGGCCTCCCACCAGCCCCAGCCGAACGTGCGGGTCCTGCTCGACCCCGCCGGCCACCCGTTCTGCCTGTACGTCGACGCGTGACCCGCCGGGCGCGGGCGCCTCAGCGCTCCGCGTGGTGGGCGACGTGGAGGGCCCAGAGGACCAGCGGGGCCTGCAGGGGGAGGCGGGCGTAGGCGCCGTACCGGAGGGGCGCCGGGCGGTCCCGCCAGTCCCGGGCCATGCGGACGTTGGCCGGGAAGACGGCCGCGAAGAGCGCCGCCGCCGCGTAGCCGCCCAGCCTGCGCGTGCGGGGGTGGGCCACGGCCGCGCCGACGGCGAGTTCGGCCGCGCCGCTCAGGTGGGTCCAGCGGCGGGGCGGACCCGGGAGGGACCGCGGGACGATCGTGTCGAACGGCTCCGGGCGAGCGAAGTGCAGGGCGCCGGCACCGATGAGCAGCGCCGCCAGGCGGCGCGCCGTACGGTCGGGGTGGGGCACGGTGTCTCCGTTCGTGGAATCCGCGGACCCGACAGAGGTTACTTCACGGTAACCCGACGCGTGGCGACGGTGGCCGCCCCAGCGCCTCGGTGAGCACCCGGTGCAGGTGCTCCGCCGCGGCGGAGCTGAGCACGAGTTCGTCGGGCCCGCCGCGGGCGTCCTGCCCGAAGGAGGCGAGGGGTATCCGCACCTCGTCGGCACCGGGACCGCCCCCGGAAACACCCACCGGAGCGCCCGCCCCGCCGCCGCGCACGGGTCGCGCCGGCCGCCGGACGCGGGAGCGCCGGGGCCGCGGCAGCGACGACCCGGCCGCCTCCCCCGGGGCGCCGTCCACGCCGCAGACGAGGTCGCCGCCGGCCCGCTTCGCGGCCCGCAGGCCGACGTCGGCGTCCAGCAGCAGGTCGCAGACCGCGTCGGCGCCGGTGCGCACCGCTGCACCGGCGGCGGACTGCTCCGCGGCGATGCCCATGGAGACGGTCTGCCCGTCGATGGTGACGGTCGCGCTGCGGCTGGCGCGCGCCGGGATCACCAGCGCCCGGACGGCTGCCTGGGTTCGACGGGCCGTGACGGCCGCCTGGGCGGCCGTGGCGCCGGGCAGCAGGATCAGGAACTCGTCGCCCGCGTGACCGCCGTAGCGGCCGACGATGCCGCCCTCGACGTCCGCGAGGACGCCGGCGACGGCGCGCAGCACGGCGTCACCGGCGAGGTGGCCGTAGGTGTCGTTCACGCTCTTGAAGGAGTCGAGGTCGACGAGGATCAGTGCGACCGGCAGGCCGCCGTTCCGCGCGGCCGCGACGGCCTCCGTCGCGCGCCGGTCCCACTCGTGCCGGTCGAGCACCCCGGTGAGCCCGTCGACGAGGGGTTTGCGGCACGTCTCGCAGTACGCGTCGGCGGGGGACGGCGCCGGGTGTTCCTCGGCCGCCCGGTGAGCGGTGGTCATCGATGGCCTCTCCCGACGTGAGGGAAGCGCGGGTCTGCTGCGCGTCGCCCCGTGAACGGCAACAACTTCCGTCTGGTGCATCAACCCGTTCCACTCAACCCGTAGTTGAGCAGTCGCACTGTGTGAGTCTAGACTTGTGACGACCGCTCATGTCAACCACTGGTTGAAAATGACGACGTGAGATCGTCGGGAGATCGAGCGGTGCGTCGTGGAGGTGAGGGAGCGGTGCCCGAGCAGGAGGGGCGACCGACGCTGGCCGAGCACCTGGACCGGCTGTTCGAGGACATCCGACCGCACGGCGCCGGGGGCCGCCGTTACACCAACGAGGAGGTCGCCACGGCGATCCGCAGGGCCAACCCGGGCATCCGGGTGGGCGGCGCCTACCTGTCGGCGCTCCGCAAGGGCACCAAGCGGAATCCCGCCACCGAACTGCTCGCCGCGCTGGCACGGTTCTTCGGCGTCCCCGTCGCCTACTTCCTCGACGACCCCACGGCCGCGGGCACGGACGCCGAGATCCAGCTCGCCCGGGTGGCGCACAACCTGGGCGTGCGCCACCTCGCCCTGCGCGCACTGGAGTTGTCGCCCGAGGGCTTGGCCGCCGTGACCCGGATCGTCGAGAACGTACTGGAGGGGGAACCGCAACCGGCCGACGGTCCGGCGGCTCCCGGAGCGGAGCCGCCGCCGCGCCCGCAGCAGCCGCCGCACCAGGTCAGGCGGCGGACCGGGGGCCCGGACTGAGCCGTGCGGCGGCCCGCTCCCGTGCGGTCAGCGGAGGCCCCGGCGGGGCGGGCGCACGCGGGCCGCGCAGCGCGGCCGCCAGCACCCGCGGCCGGAGCAGGCTGGCGGGCGGCTTCTCCAGCGTCATCACGTCGTTGACGGCCCGGGCCGTCTCGCCGGAACCGGTGGAGGTGGACATCAGCCGGCCGACGAAGCGGGCGGCGAGCCGCTCCCGGATCGTGGGACGCCGCCCGGCGGCGCCGGGGTAGAAGACGTCCTGGCCGACGGCCAGGTCCCAGGCGGCGGAGGCGTGCCGCGCGACGGCCCGCTGGGCCCGCCGCGCCGTACCGGGGGCGTGCAGGCCCCACGCGGAGACCGTGTCGCCGAGCGCGGCCGCGCCCTGCGCGGCGACCGCCATGCCGTGCCCGTAGACCGGGTTGTACGCGGCCACCGCGTCGCCGACGACCACGAACCCGTCGGGCCACGCGGACAGCCGCTCGAAGTACCGGCGGCGGTTGGCGGTGGTGCGGGTGACGACCACGCCGGTGAGCGGTTCCGCGCCGGCGATCAGGTCTCCCACGACGGGGTGGCGCAGGGAGCGGGCGAAGTCCACGAAGGCGTCCGGGTCTGCCGTCGGCTCGCCGCCGCGGGTCCCGGAGAGCGTCACCAGCCAGCGCCCGCCCTCCACGGGTTCGAGGACGGCACCCCGCCCGGGGACGCCGGAGCGCGGATCGGCCTGGACGAAGACGACGGGGAAGGGTTCGGTGCCCTCGGGCGCCCGGTAACAGCGGGTGGCGTACACCAGGCCGGTGTCCAGCCGGGTCTCCCGCGGAACCGCGGCCCCCAGCCCGGCGAGCCAGGCGGGGGCGCGCGACCCGCGCCCGCAGGCGTCCACCACGAGGTCGGCGCCGAGGGTGCGTTCGCCGCCGGCGGTGCGCAGCCGCAGGCCGGTGACGCGGCGTGCGTCCCCGGTGGGGCCGAGCGCCTCCGCGCTGTCGAGCACGGCCACGTGGGGGTGCTGCCGGGCCAGTTCACGGCGCACCACCTGGTCGAGCAGGTCGCGGCTGCACAGCAGGATGCTGTGGGTCTGCGGCCAGCGGGGGAACCAGCCCTGCGGCGACTGCACGAGCATGTCGGTGGGCATCGCCAGGCGCCGTGCCCCGCGCTCCTCCAGACGCTCCGTCACGCCGGGGAGCAGCCGCTCCATGGCCCGCACGCCGCCCGGCATGAACAGGTGCACGTGTGCGGCCTGCGGCAGTCCCCGGCGGGACTGCGGGTGCCGGGGCAGGGTGTCGCGTTCCACGACGGTGATCTCGTCGGCCCGCCGGGCGAGGGCGGCGGCGGCGAGCATGCCGGCGAGGCTGCCGCCCACGACGACGGCCCTGCCGGGGCCGGTTCTGTCTCCGGGGGGTGCGGGGGCCGGGGTCTCGTTCATGAGGCGGCGACGCTTCCTTGCCGGTCCGCGCGATGACGGAGATCTGCAACGACGGGGTGGCGCAGTGCCCCGGACACCTCGACGAGGTCGAACGGGCGCTCGGGCGCGAAGGGCTGAGGGTCTCCGCCCTGCGCGGCCGCGGGTAACGATGGCGGGCGGCCGGTCTTGGCCCGGACGGCGACCACCGTGACGGCGGCGTCGGCGATGGCGTCGGCCTCCTGCGGCGTCGCCCCGTACCGCAGGGCGGTCGCGTGCGCGCGGCGCCGGAGGTCCGCGTCGAAGTACGGAGTGAGCAACAGCAGTCCGTCGTGGATGTCGGCGCGGCGCTGGGTCAGCAGCAGTTCGGGCGGGGACCAGCGGGGCATGCGGACCACTCCCGTGCCGGGCACGGCGTCGCGCAGCTCCCGCCACAGCGGCTCCAGCCGCCGGTAGGTGCGGTGCGCCCGCCATCGCGCGGAGGCCCGCTGGCCGGTCATCGGCAGCAGGAAACCCATCCCGATGACCACGCCGGACAGCGAGGCCACGGGCGGCGCGACGTCGGTGCTCAGCCAGTCCCAGTCGCGGCCGGCCCAGCGGGCGAGGACGGCCGCGAACTTGACCGAGTCGTAGACGATGTTCAGCAGGTAGCCGAGGACCATCAGGACGACGCCGGCGCGCAGCCAGCCGTGGATGTGCCGCACCCAGCGCCAGCACAGCACGGTGGTGGCGACGACGGCGACGCTGTGCGCGGTGAGGTACAGCACGATCATCTCGCGCATGAAGGGCGTGCGCGCGTAGTAGGTGTCGAGGTCGCGGAGCCGTTCGACGGGGGCCTCCGCGAGTGCGAACAGCACCACCAGCGCCACGACGACCGCGCTGTAGACGCCGAGGCACCAGCGCGTCGCGCGGCGGACGGCCCGCGGGTCCCCGCCGCGCCAGTTGACGACGAGGATCAGGCAGCTCGCGCAGAACGCGGTGAGCACCGAGTACACCAGCGGGGCGGAGAAGTTGGGGACGCCGGTGACGTCGTTGACGGCGGCGATGGTCGGCGGTGCGGCGAGGCAGAACACGGCGGCGGCGATGAGCAGCAGGCCGCCGACGGAGAGCATCAGCGGATCGCGCCGGTCGCGGACGAGCCCGGGCAGCCGGCAGAGGAACGCGGTGGCGGCGACGGCGGCCGGGACGTAGTACGCGAGGGCGTGCACGCCGTCAGTCCAGCCGGGCGCGGTAGCCCAGCGAGGTGCCGATCCGGCCGCCGGGTCCGTCGCCACGCTGCCCCCGGCCCTGGAGCACGGCGCGGCAGCGGGTGCTCAGCAGCAGTCCGAACGCTTCGGCCTCCCGCTCCTCCGGCTCGCCGAGATGGGTGCGGGCGGCGACCCGGGCCACCGTCTGCCGCAGGTCGACGTCGTCGGCGAGCAGCCTCGCGGCGACCGCCGCCCCGTCCAGCCGGTGCCCGGCGTGACCGCGCACCATGTGGCCGAACTCGTGCGCGAGGATGAGGAGTTGGTGGTCCGGGTCGGTGCGTTCCTCGACCACGACGAGGTCCCGGTCGTCCGTCGCCAGCCACAGCCCGCTGGCGGTACCGGCGGGGAAGGGCACCAGCCGGAACTGCACCGGCCGGCCGCGCTGGGCGGTCATCCCGGCGCACAGGGCGCCGAACAGGTCCGCCGGCGTGACGGGGTCGGGCAGCCGGTCGATTCCCGACAGGCGGAGCACCGTGCCGCACTGCCGCCGCATCTCCCTGTCGATGCTCACGTCTCTTCCCCACCCCCGGGCCGTGTCGCGGGCGACATGATATCCGACTGTAGCAATCCCATGACACCGCGTTAACCGTGTGCCAGGGGTGCTCTGTGCTCCGCCTGCCTCCCGGAGCCCGCCGCCTCCGTGACGCGTCGGCGGGCGGGACTAGGATCGGAGGCGGTCATGTGCCTTCAGGCACCGCGATGCGAGGGGGTCCGGATGACGGGCGGAACGGTCAGGGCGGTCAGCAGCAACCCGGAGTACGCGTTCACCAAACCGAACCGGGCGAGCGTCACGCTCCTGGCCGGGCTCGGCGTGGAGGGCGACGTGCACGCCGGGGAGACCGTGAGGCACCGCTCCCGGGTGGCGAAGGATCCGACGCAGCCGAACCTGCGGCAGGTCCACCTCATCCACGAGGAGCTCTTCGCCGAGGTGGCCGCCGAGGGCTTCGCGGTGCGCCCCGGCGATCTCGGGGAGAACGTCACGACGGCAGGCGTCGACCTGCTCGCCCTCCCGACCGGCACGCTGCTGCGGCTCGGCGCGGACGCCGTCGTGGAGGTGACCGGGCTGCGCAACCCGTGCGTCCAGATCGACGGCTTCCAGGACGGCCTGCTCAAGCGCATGGTCCACCGGGACGAGGACGGCGGTCTGGTGCGCAAGTCCGGGATCATGGGTGTGGTCCGGGCCGGCGGCGTGGTGCGCCCCGGCGACCCGATCGCCGTCGAGCTCCCCGCCGCACCGCACCGGCCGCTCGAGAAGGTCTGAGCCGACGGCTGTCCGCACCGGCCGGACGGCTGCGGCGACGGGTGAAGCGCGCCCCGCGGGCGGTGGAACCGCACGTCAGGCGGGTTGTCAGTGGCGGTCGGTAGGTTGGGCGACGCTGCGGGGTGCGGGCCGGGACGCGCCGGTCCGCCGCAGCACCGCTCAGCCGCCACCGTCAGGGGGATCCGCCCATGCCGCCCGCACCCGCCGAGCCCGGACTGCCCGTACCGTCCGCAGATCCCCGACCCTCCGAAGATCCCGGACTCTCCGGGCCCGCCCCGCAGTCCGGGGCATCGGGCCCCGTCCACCCCGCGGACGGGCACGGGTTCATCCAGGTGCGGGGAGCGCGGGAGAACAACCTGCGGGACGTGTCGCTGGACCTGCCCAAGCGCCGGCTCACCGTGTTCACCGGCGTCTCCGGCTCCGGGAAGTCCTCGCTGGTGTTCGGGACCATCGCAGCCGAGTCGCAGCGGCTGATCAACGAGACGTACACCGCGTTCATCCAGTCCTTCATGCCCAGCCTGGGCCGTCCGGACGTGGACGGCCTGCACAACCTCAGCGCGGCGATCGTGGTGGACCAGGAGCGGATGGGTGCCAACTCCCGCTCCACGGTCGGCACCGCGACCGACGCGTACACCATGCTGCGGATCGTCTTCAGCCGCCTCGGCACCCCCTACGTCGGCCCGTCCACCGCCTTCAGCTTCAACACCCCCGACGGGATGTGCCCGGACTGCGAGGGCGTCGGCGAGGTCTCCGACATCGACCTGGACGAACTGCTGGACCGGAGCCTGTCGCTGAACGAGGGCGCGGTGAGGGCTCCCGGCTTCTCGGTCGGCTCCTGGTACTGGCAGGTGCTGGCGGAGTCCGGCCTGTACGACCCGGACACCCGGCTCGAGGACTTCACCGAGACCGAGTGGGAGGACTTCCTGCACAAGCCGGCCACCAAGCTGAAGATCGGGTCTCACAACATCACCTACGAGGGCCTGCTGACGAAGGTGCAGCGGGTCTACCTCAGCAAGGACCGGGACTCGATGCAGTCCCACCTCCGCGCCTTCGTCGACCGCGCCGTGAAGTTCACGGCCTGCCGCGCCTGCGGCGGCACCCGGCTGAACGCCGCCGCGCTCTCGTCCCGGATCGGCGGGGTGAACATCGCGGCGTGCTCGGCGATGCAGATCAGCGACCTCACCGCGTTCCTGCGCGGCGTCGACGGGCCATCGGTGGCGCCGATGCTGGCGAGTCTGCGGCACCTGCTGGAGTCGCTGGTGGAGATCGGCCTGGGCTACCTCAGCCTGGACCGCGCCTCGGCCAGCCTGTCCGGCGGCGAGGCGCAGCGGGTGAAGATGGTGCGCCACCTCGGTTCCAGCATCACCGACGTCACCTACGTCTTCGACGAGCCGACCATCGGCCTGCACCCGCACGACATCCAGCGGATGAACGGCCTGCTGCTGCGGCTGCGCGACAAGGGCAACACCGTGCTGGTGGTGGAGCACAAGCCGGAGGTCGTCGCCATGGCCGACCACGTCGTCGATCTCGGTCCGGGCGCGGGCAGCGAGGGCGGCCGGATCTGCTACACGGGCGACGTGGCGGGGCTGCGCCGGTCCGGCACGCTGACGGGCGAGCACCTCGGACACCGGGTGCGGCTGCGTGAGGAGGTGCGCAAGCCCACCGGGCAGCTGTCGATCGAGGGCGCCTCGCTGCACAACCTGAAGAACGTGAGCGTGGACGTCCCGATGGGTGTGCTGACCGTCGTGACCGGTGTCGCCGGGTCGGGCAAGAGTTCGCTGATCCACGGCTCGCTGCCCGGACGGGACGGCGTGGTCGTGGCCGACCAGTCGCCGATCCGTGGCTCCCGGCGCAGCAACCCGGCGACGTACACCGGGCTGCTCAACCACATCCGCACCGCCTTCGGGAAGGCGAACGGCGTCAAGCCCGCCCTGTTCAGCGCCAATTCGCAGGGCGCCTGCCCGAAGTGCAACGGCATCGGGCTGGTCTACACCGACCTGGCGATGATGGCGGGCGTGGCCTCGGTGTGCGAGCAGTGCGAGGGCAGGCGCTTCACCCCGGAGGTGCTGGGCTACACGCTGCGCGGCCGCAACATCAGCGAGGTGCTGGGCATGTCGGTCGCCGAGGCGCACGACTTCTTCCCCTCCGGGCAGGCGCACACCGTCCTGGGCCGGCTGATGGACGTCGGTCTGGGCTACCTGCACCTCGGCCAGCCGCTGACGACGCTGTCCGGCGGCGAGCGGCAGCGGGTCAAGCTCGCCATCCACATGGCGTCCAGGGCGGCGACGTACGTGCTGGACGAGCCGACGACCGGGCTGCATTTGGCCGACGTGGACCAGCTGCTGGCGTTGCTGGACCGGCTGGTCGACGCGGGGAACACGGTGGTCGTCATCGAGCACCACCAGGCGGTGATGGCGCACGCGGACTGGCTCATCGACCTGGGGCCGGGAGGCGGCCACGACGGCGGCGAGGTCGTCTTCACCGGCACCCCGGCGGAGTTGGTCGCGCACGGCGACACCCTCACGGCCCGTCACCTGCGCAGCTACGTGGGCGCCGACGCCTGACGGGGGCGCGCCGCAACGCGACGGCGCGGAAGCCGGCGGACGGAAGCAGGCGAGCCGGAAGCAGGGGCGGCAGGATTCGAACCTGCGGCTCGCGGGTTTGGAGTCCGCTGCTCTGACCTGGCTGAGCTACACCCCTCGGTGCGGACACCCTCGCATCCCGGACCGGGGCCGTTCCACGGGGTTTTCCGGCGGCCCCGGCGCCGGGCGGGAGGGCGAGGAATGGTTGGTGCGGCCACGGACCTCGGGCTAGGGTCCGGGACAGACCGGCCCCGGACCGGTCCGCCGACCGGAGTGACGAGAGGAACGCCCAGATGCGCGCAGTGCAGGTGACCGCCCTGACCGGCCCGGACGACGTGGGCGTCGCGGACGTCGAGGACCCGGGGGCAGGCGCAGGCCGGGTCGTCATCGACGTGCACGCCGCCGGAGTGACCTTCCCCGACGTGCTGCTGACCCGCGGTCAGTACCAGATCAAGCCGGACCTGCCGTTCGTGCCCGGGTCGGAGGTCGCCGGGACGGTGCGCAGCGCACCCGAGGGGTCCGGCTTCTCGCCCGGGGACCGGGTGGCGGCGTTCCCCGCCTTCGGCGGCTTCGCCGAACAGGCCGCCGTGGACCCGGCGATGGTCTTCCCCCTGCCGGACGGCATGTCGTACGCGGCGGGGGCGGGGCTGCCGATGAACTACCTGACCGTGCACTTCGGCCTGGTGCGGCGCGGACGGCTGCGGGCCGGCGAGACGGTGCTCGTGCAGGGGGCGGCGGGCGGCGTCGGCACGGCCGCGGTGCAGTTGGCGCGGGCCATGGGCGCGCGGGTGATCGCGGTGGTGTCCTCCGACGCGAAGGCGGAGACCGCCCGCCGGGCCGGGGCGCACGAGACGGTGCCGGCCGAGGGGTTCCGCTCGGCGGTGGCGGCGCTCACGGACGGCCGCGGCGTGGACGTGGTGGTCGACCCGGTGGGCGGCGACCGGTTCACGGATTCGCTGCGCAGCCTGGCACCCGAGGGGCGGATGCTGGTCATCGGCTTCACCGGCGGCGAGATCCCGACGGTGAAGGTCAATCGGCTGCTGCTGAACAACATCGAGGTCGTGGGGGTCGGTTGGGGCGCCTTCTGGCTGCCTCGCCCGGCGTACCTGCGCGAGCAGTGGGACGGCCTGATGCCGCATCTGGAGGCGGGCCGCCTCGACCCGCTGCTCGGTGCGACGTACCCGCTGGACGGCGCGGCCGAGGCCCTCCGGGAGCTGGACGAGCGCCGCGCCCGGGGCAAGGTGGTCCTCACCGTCCGCTGAGCGCCCCGGGCCGCTGCCTCTCCGGTCGGTCGGGCGGCGGCCCCTACGCGACGTCCATGCCGCGCTCGGCCCGGCGGGCGGCTCCGTCGGCAGGGGTGACGTTCAGCGGCGGGCGCGGGCCAGGCGGTGCGGCTTGCGGCGCCGGCGCAGGTAGGACAGCAGGGCGGCGAGCCCGGCCATGCCGGCGAGGGCCGCGGCGGCCCGTTTGGCGACGGGCATCCCGGCCAGGCGCAGCAGGTCGAGCGGTTCCTCGTCGCCCGCCGCCCCGGCGACCGCGGCCGGAGCCCCGCCGTTCGGGTGCGGCTCCCCCGCGGCGGGTACGGCCGCGCCGTGCGCCGCCGCCTCCTCCTCGGAGGGCAGCGTTCCGGCGACCTCGCCGGCCAGGCAGTCCGCGAACCGCCCGATGAGCCGGTCCCCCACCTCGGCCATCACGCCGCGCCCGAACTGCGCGGGCCGCCCGGTCACCGTCAGGTCGGTCGTCACGGTCACCGTGGTGACGGCGTCGTCGCCCTCGCCGTTCTGGAGGAGGGAGCCGGTGACGGTGGCGTGTACGGTGCCCTGCCCGCGTGCCTCCTTGCCGTCGGCGGCCAGCACGATGCGGCGCCGGGCCTCGTCGCGCTCCCGGAAGGCGGCCGTGCCCCGGTAGGTGACCGACATGGGCCCGACCTTGACCTTGACCATGCCGTCGATCGTCTCGCCGTCGAAGCTGTTCACCGTGGCGCCGGGCATGCAGGGCGCGACCCGCTCGATGTCGAGCAGCACGCGCCACGCCTCGTCGGCCGGCACCGGAACGGTGAACTCGTGGCGCAGTTCCATCGTGTCCTCAGCTCCTCGTCTCGTGGATGGCGCCGCCGGTCTCGGTCAACGGCACGCCGCTGCCGGCCCAGCGCAGGGCGACGATCTCGGCCGCCACCGAGACGGCGACCTCCTCGGGGGTGCGGGCGCCCAGGTCCAGGCCGATGGGCGAGCGCAGCCGTCCCAGTGCGTCCGGCCCGAGCCCGGCGTCGCGCAGCCGGGCGGTCCGGTCGTCGTGGGTGCGGCGGCTGCCCATGGCGCCGATGTAGGCGGCGGGCGCGCGCAACGCGACGTCCAGCAGCGGCACGTCGAACTTGGGGTCGTGGGTGAGGACGCAGACGACCGTACGGGCGTCGGTCTCGGTCCGTTCCAGGTAGCGGTGCGGCCACTCCACGACGACCTCCACGCCCTCGGGGAAGCGCCGGGGGGTGGCGAACACCGGTCGCGCGTCGCACACGGTGACCCGGTAGCCGAGGAAGACGCCGATGCGGGCGACGGCGGCGGCGAAGTCGATGGCCCCGAACACCAGCATCCGCGGCGGCGGGGCGAAGGAGTGCAGGAAGACCGCGACGTCGTCGCGGCGGCGCTCGCCTTCCGGGCCGTAGTGGCGGCGGCCGGTGGCGCCCTGGGCGAGTTCGCCGCGGGCGTCGTCGGTGACGGCGGCGTCGAGCCCTTCGGCGCCGAGCGTCCCCGCGGTCCGGTCGGGCCAGACGGCGAGCGCCGCGCCGCGCGGGGCGGGCCCGTCCAGGGTGGTGGCGAGGGCGACCGGTTCGTGTGCGGCGACGGACGCGGCGACGTCGCCGAGCGCGGGGTCGTCCGCGGCGGAGACGCGGCGCACCAGCAGCGTGATCTCGCCGCCGCAGGTGAGGCCGACGGCGAACGCGTCGTCGTCGCTGTAGCCGAAGGTCTGCAGGCGTGCCTCGCCCGTCTCGACGACGTCCTTGGCGAGTTCGAAGACGGCGCCCTCGACGCAGCCGCCGGAGACGGAGCCGACCACCTCGTCGTCAGGGCCCACGGCCATGGCGGCGCCGGGCCCGCGCGGTGCGCTGCGGCTGACGTCCACGACGGTGGCCAGCCCGAACACCTCGCCGGCGGCGTACCAGCGGTGGAGGGCGGGAAGGATCTCACGCATCGACGGCTCCCCTCACGACGGCCGCGAGGTGTTCCAGAGCGGCCAGGCTGTGCCCTTCGACGAAGGTGTCGACGTGGGGCAGGGCGGCGGCCATCCCGGCGGCCAGGGGTGCGTAACCGGGCCTGGCCTTGCGGGGGTTGGCCCACACCACGCGGTGCGCGAGCCGGTGCAGGCGGCTCATCTGTGCCGCGAGCAGCGCGGGGTCGTCGCGTTCCCAGCCGTCGGAGAGCACCACGACGACGGCGCCGCGTGCGGTGCCGCGCTGACCCCAGCGGTCCAGGAAGCCGCGGAGCATGCGGCCGAGCCGGGTCCCGCCGCTCCAGTCGGGCACGGCCGCTCCCACGGCCGCGAGCGCGGTGTCCGGGTCGCGGTGGCTCATCTCGCGGGTCACCCGGGTGAGGCGGGTGCCGAGGGTGAAGACCTCGGCGCGGGCCCGGCCCCGGGCGGCGCCCCGGGGGCCGCGCCGCCCGCCGTGCGAGGCGGCGTGCGCGAAGCGCAGCAACGCGTCGGCGTAGGGCGTCATCGAGCCGCTGACGTCGACGAGGAGGACGACGCGGCGCGGCGTGCGGGTTCGTGCCCGGTGCCGCAGCCGGGCGGGTTCTCCGCCGGCGCGCAGCAGCTCGCGGACGGTGCGCCCCGGGTCGACGTCGCCGCGCGCGGCCGGGCGGCGGCGGGGCGTGCGGCGCTGGACGCCGGGAAGGGCGAACGCGGCGAGCAGGCGGCGCAGGGCGGCGCGTTCGGCGGGGTCGAGGGCGGCGACGTCGCGGTGCCGGAGGAATTCGGCGGTGCTGGCCAGGGCCGCTGCGGGCGGGCCGGGCGCGTCGTCGGTCCCGCCGTCGGCGCGGGGTCCGGGCCCGGAGTCGTCCGCGACGTGCAGGCGGGTGGGCGGCGGCGTGCGGCGGACAGGGCCGGGCCGGTCGCCGCGCGGGGCGAAGTAGGCGGCGAAGACCCGGTCGTAGCGTTCGAGGTCGTCCTCCTCGCCGCACAGGGTGAGGCGTCCGGACCAGTAGACGTCGCCACGGTGCTCGGGCCGGAGGTGGGCTGCGGCGGTGAGGAAGGTCTGCACGCGGTCGGGTCCAGCGTCCACGCCCGCCGCGCGCAGGGCGCGGGCGAAGCCGACCAGCACGGCGGGGGCGTCGGCGGTGAGGGCTGCCGGTTCGCGGTGCACGGCGGTCACGCTCCCCCGGGGGCGGCGAGGACGGCGGTGAGGTCGAGGGTACGCGCCCGGTCGATGTCCTCGCGGTATTTGAGGACCGACCCGAGGGTGGTGACGGCGAGTTCGGCGTCGAGCTCGTCGGCGCCGAGGGCGTCGAGGGCTTCGGCCCAGTCGATGGTCTCGGCGACGCCGGGCGGCTTGAGCAGGTCCTCCCGGCGCAGGGCCTGCACGGCGGCGGTCACCTGGGCGGCGAGGCGTGCGGTGACGCGCGGCAGACGGCTGCGGACGATGGCCAGCTCGCGGTGGAAGCCGGGGTGGTCGAACCAGTGGTACAGGCAGCGGCGTTTGAGCGCGTCGTGCACCTCGCGGGTGCGGTTGGAGGTGAGGACGACGACGGGCGGGGTCTCGGCGCGCAGCGTGCCGAGCTCGGGGACGGTGACGGCGTAGTCGGAGAGGAGTTCCAGCAGGAACGCCTCGAACTCGTCGTCGGCGCGGTCGACTTCGTCGACGAGCAGCACGGCGGGCCGGGTCTCCAGAGCCCGCAGCAGGGGGCGGGCGATGAGGAACCGGCGGGCGTACAGCTCGTTCTCCAGCCGGTCGGCGTCGGTGGCGCCGACGGCTTCGGCGGCGCGCAGGTGGAGGAGCTGGCGGGGGAAGTCCCAGTCGTAGAGGGCCTGGGAGACGTCGATGCCCTCGTAGCACTGGAGGCGGATCAGTTCGGCGTCCAGGGCGCGGGCGAGGGCGGTGGCGAGGGCCGTCTTGCCGACGCCGGCGTCGCCCTCGCAGAACAGCGGACGGTGCAGGGTGAGCGCGAGGTGGCAGGCGATGGCGAGCCCCTCGTCGACGAGGTACCCGGTCTCCTCCAGCCGCGCCCGTACGCCGTCCGGCCCGCCGGGGATCGACGGTTCCGGGGCCGGGCCGGGCGGCGGGCCGTCCGGCGCGTGGGCCGCTTCCCGTGCCGCCGGGGGGCTGTCGTCGGGGGGCCGCGTCATTCCACTCCCGCGGCCGCGAGTACCGCGCGGCGGGTGAGGACGCGGGCCAGGTGGGCGCGGTATGCGGGGGTGGCGCCCAGGTCGGCGGCGGGGCTGGTGCCCTCCGCGGCCAGGTCCGCGGCGCGGGCGACGGCGTCCGGTGTGGCGTCGGCGCCGGCCAGGGCGGCCTCCGCGGCGGCGGCGCGCAGCGGGGTGGGGCCCATGTTGGTCAGCCCGACCCGCGCCTCGGCGATGTGTCCGTCGTCGCGGCGGACCAGGGCGGCGACCCCGACGACGGCCCAGGCCTGGGCGGAGAGGTGGAACTTCTCGTAGTGGAAGCCCCAGCCGTCGGTCTTCGGCACCCGGATCTCGACGAGCAGTTCGTCGGGTTCGAGGGCGGTCTGGAGGTAGTCGTCGAAGAAGTCACGGGCCGGGAGGGTACGGCGGCCGCGCGGGCCCGCGGCGACGAGTTCGGCGTCCATGGCGAGGACCACCGAGGGCAGGTCCCCGGCCGGGTCGGCGTGCGCGAGGGAGCCGCCGAGGGTGCCGCGGTGCCGCACCGCCGGGTCGGCGACGGTCGCCGTGGCCTTCGCGAGCAGCGCGGCGTGCCGCCGTACCAGCGGGTCGGCCAGCACGTCGTGATGGGTCGTCATGGCGCCGATGGCGAGGTGGTCGCCCTCGTCGCGGACGCCCCGCAGGCCGGGGACCCGGCACAGGTCGACCATCAGTTCCGGGAAGGCGAGGCGCAGCCGGAGCATCGGCAGCAGGCTCTGGCCACCCGCGAGGGCCTTGGCGTCCTCGCCGCCCTCGGCCAGGGTGGTGACGGCCTCGTCGAGGGTTTCGGGCCGTGCGTAGTCGAACGCGGCGGGGATCATGCCGTTCCTCCCTCGGTGCCGGACGCCTCCGGGGCGCCGCGGCGGGCTTCCTGGACGGCCCGCCAGACGCGTTCCG
The DNA here is from genome assembly GCF_000426325.1 of Streptomyces sp. CNS606. Taxonomy (NCBI): domain Bacteria; kingdom Bacillati; phylum Actinomycetota; class Actinomycetes; order Kitasatosporales; family Streptomycetaceae; genus Streptomyces; species Streptomyces sp. CNS606. The sequence continues at coordinate 196,989 of NZ_AUFD01000005.1, read as the reverse complement.
GCGTGCAGGGCATGTCGATGCCGGTCACGCCGAGCGGGCGCAGCGCGTCCACGACGGCGTTGACGACGGCGGGGGTGGAGGCGATGGTGCCCGCCTCGCCGACGCCCTTGACGCCCAGCGGGTTGGAGGTCGCCGGGGTCTCGGTGCGGTCGGTGACGAAGTCCGGGAGGTCGGGCGGGGAGGGCACCAGGTAGTCGGCGAGGGTGCCGGAGACGAGGTTGCCGTCGGTGTCGTAGACGGCCTCCTCGTAGAGCGCCTGGGCGATGCCCTGGGCGAGTCCGCCGTGCACCTGCCCCTCGACGATCATCGGGTTGATCACCTTGCCGACGTCGTCGACGCACACGTAGGAGCGGATGCGGACGCGTCCGGTCTCGGTGTCGACCTCGACGGCGCACAGGTGGGTGCCGTGCGGGTAGGAGAAGTTGTCGGGGTCGAGGACGTGCTCGGCGTTGATGGTGGGTTCCATGCCGTCGGGGAGGTCGTGGGAGGAGAACGCCTCGAAGGCGACCTCCTGGATCGTCTTCCGCGCCTCCGGGGAGCCCCGTACGGCGAAGGCGCCGCCGGAGAACTCCAGGTCGTCCTCGTTGGCCTCCAGGAGGTGGGCGGCGACCCGCCGGGCCTTCTCGACGACCTTCCGCGCGGCGTGGTGCACGGCGACGCCGCCGACGACCAGGGAACGGGAGCCGTAGGTGTCCATGCCCTGGGGGGCGATGCGGGTGTCGCCGTGCGCGACCTCGACGTCCTCGAAGGGCACGCCGAGCACGTCGGCGGCGATCTGGCTCCAGGAGGTGACGTGGCCCTGCCCGTGCGGGCTGGTGCCGGTGACGACCTCGACCTTGCCGGTCGGCAGCATGCGGATGCTCGCCGCCTCCCAGCCTCCGGCCGCGTACCGCAGGTCGCGCAGCACCCGGCTGGGCGCGAGTCCGCACATCTCGGTGTACGTGGAGACGCCGATGCCCAGGCGCACCGGGTCGCCGCGGTCGTGGCGTTCGCGCTGCTCGTCGCGCAGGCGGCGGTAGTCGAAGAGGCCGAGGGCCTTGTCCGTGGCGGCCTCGTAGTCGCCGCTGTCGTAGGTGAGCCCGGCGACGGTGGTGTACGGGAACTCCTCGCGGCCGATCCAGTTGCGGCGGCGCAGTTCGACGGGGTCGAGGCCGAGTTCGGCGGCGAGGTCGTCCATGATCCGTTCGATGGCGTACGTCGCCTCGGGGCGGCCGGCGCCGCGGTAGGCGTCGGTGGGGGTCTTGGTGGTGAAGACCCCGGTGCAGTGGAACGCGTAGCTGTCCATCTTGTAGATGGCGGGGTACATGAACGCGCCGAGGATCGGGATGCCCGGGGTGACGAGCATCAGGTAGGCGCCCATGTCGGCGAGCAGGTCGACCTTGAGGCCGAGCAGCTTGCCCTCGGAGGTCGCCGCGATCTCGACGTCCTGGATCTGGTCGCGGCCGTGGTGGGTGGCCTGGTAGCCCTCGGAGCGGGACTCGGTCCACTTCACGGGGCGGCCCAGGCGCCGTGCGACGACCAGGGCCAGCGCCTCCTCCCCGTACACCTGGAGCTTGGAGCCGAACCCGCCGCCGACGTCGGGCGCGACGACGCGCAGCTTCTGCTCGGGGATTCCAGTGACCATGGCCAGCATGACGCGCAGGATGTGCGGCACCTGGGTCGCGGAGTGGACGGTGTACTCCCCCGAGGCGGTCAGGGGGGTGACGACCACGGCCCGCGGCTCCATGGCGTTCGGGATGAGCCGCTGCTGGCGGAAGCGGCGCCGGACGACGACGTCGGCGCGGCCGCGGGCGTCGTCGTAGTCGCCGGCGGTCAGCGGCCAGTCGAAGCAGCGGTTGGTGCCCTTGTCGGTGTGGACCAGCGGGGACCCTTCGGCGAGCGCCGCCTCCATGTCCAGGACGGGCGGCAGCGGGGTGTAGTCGACCTCGACGGCCTCCAGCGCGTCGGCCGCCTCGTAGCGGTCGCGCGCGATGACGACGGCGACCGGGTCGCCGACGTGCCGCACCTCGTCCACGGCGAGCGGCGGGTGGTCGGGCAGCACGATGTCCTCGGTGACCGGCCAGGCGCAGGGCAGCGAACCCAGTTCGGCGGCGAGGTCCCGGCCGCTGAACGCGGCCACCACTCCGGGCCTCTCCCGGGCGGGGGCGACGTCGATGCGGTCGATGCGGGCGTGTGCCATGGGGCTGCGCAGCAGCGTCATGTGGAGCATGCCGGGGAGGGCGATGTTGTCCGTCCACGTGGTCTGGCCGGTGACCAGGCGGGCGTCCTCGCGGCGCACCCGCGCTCGGCCGACCTCGCGTTCCGGTGCCTCGGCGGGGCGTTCCTGCGTGGTCATACCGACGCCTTCTTTCCGCGTGTGTCGCTCTGCGCGGCGGTGGCCGCGGTGCCGGCCGGCGCGACGTCGCGCGAAGCGCCGTCCTCGGGCGCGGGCGGCGCCTTGCGGCGGCGCAGCTCGCCGGCTGCGGCGAGCACGGCGCGGACGATGTTCTGGTAGCCGGTGCAGCGGCACAGGTTGCCCTCGAGGGCCTGCCGGACGTCGTCGGGCGAGGGGTCGGGGTTCTCCGCGAGCAGGTCGCGTGCCGCCATGATCATGCCGGGCGTGCAGTAGCCGCACTGGAGGGCGTGCTGCCGGTGGAAGGCCTCCTGGAGAGGGTGCTGTTCGCCGTCGGACGCCAGGCCCTGGATGGTCGTCACAGTGGACCCGTCGGTCTGCACGGCGAGCACCGAGCAGCTCTTGACGCTCTCGCCGTCGACGTCGACGGTGCAGGCCCCGCAGTTGCCGGTGTCGCAGCCGATGGGGGTGCCGGTCAGGCCGAGGCGGTCGCGCAGGTAATGCACGAGCAGCAGCCGCGGCTCGACCTCGTCCTCGTACGTGGTGCCGTCCACCTTCACCGAGATGTGGTTCATGTGCCCTCCCTGGGGGACGAGCGAGGCGCGGCGCGACCGAGCGGCGCCCGAATTATGTGCTATGCGCCACTCAACTCTAGAGCCGGTACCCCGGCGGCGCGACCGTACGGGTGATCACCCGTACGGTCGCCGGGGCCCGGAGCGGTGGGCGAGGACCGTCGCCGTCCCGGGCCGTGGGCGGTCAGGCCGCCTTCGCGCCGTTGGTGCCCGGCGCGAGCAGCACCTTGGTCCACCCGTCGTCACGGTGGTCGAAGTGCCGGTACGCGTCGGGAGCCTCCGCCAGGGGCACGCGGTGGGAGACGACGAACCCCGGCTCCGCCCGGCCACTGATGATCATGTCGCGGAGCTGCCGGTTGTAGGCCTTGACGTTGGCCTGACCGGTACCCATCCGCAGGCCCTTCTCGAAGAACCGGCCTACGTCGAACAGCAGTTGGCCGTGCTGCGCGGCCTCGGTGGGGCCGCCTGGATCGGCGGGGACGTAGAGCCCGACCACCCCCAGCATGCCCGTCGGCCGCACGGACTCCACCAGGGTGTTGAGCACCATGGCGGGCTGCTCCTCGCCACTGGGCACGGTGGCCTGGTAGCCGACGGCGTCGATGCCCTTGTCGGTGCCCTCGCCACCGGTGTGTTCCTTGATCTGCTCGGCAGCGTCCGCCCTGCTGTAGTCGATCGGTGTGGCACCGATGCGCTCGGCCAGCCGCAACCGGTCGGGCTGCCTGTCGACGACGAACACGCGGGAGGCACCACGGAGCATCGCCGAGTAGGCGGCCATCAGGCCCACGGGCCCGGCACCGAAGACGCACACGGTCTCGCCCGGCGACACCTGCGCCAGTTCGGTGGCGTGGTAGCCGGTGGGGAAGATGTCGGCGAGCAGTGCGAAGTCGTTCTCGTGTTCCTCGCCACGAGGCAACTGGAGGCAGTTGAAGTCCGCGAACGGCACGCGCAGGTACTCCGCCTGCCCTCCCCGGTAGGGCCCCATCGAGACATAGCCGTACGCCCCGCCGGCGAACCCCTCGTTCACGGTGAGGCAGAAGCCCGTCCGGCCCGCCAGGCAGTTCTTGCAGAAGCCACAGGCGACGTTGAAGGGCATCACCACGCGATCCCCCTTGCGCACGGTGGCGACGCCGGAGCCGACCTCCTCGACGACGCCCATGTTTTCGTGGCCGAACACGATGCCCGGCTCGGCGCCTGTGCGCCCCTCGTACATGTGCAGGTCGGAGCCGCAGATGCAGGACGTGGTGACCTTGACGAGCACGTCGGTCGGCTGCTCGATCCTCGCGTCCGGCACCTCCTCCACGGCGACGTCGAACGGCTCCTTGTAGACGACTGCTTTCACGGCACACCTCCTGCGGTGGCTGTCGGCTACGGCCCGCTGCCGTGGTGCGTCTCCCGGTGAGTCCGCCCTCGCTCAGCCGGCCTGGTCCCCTCCGGGACATCCGCCCCGGACCCTGGCGCGCCGCCGAGTACCCCGCCGTCCGCCGGGTGCACCCGCGATTTCCGGGCCGGGCGGCCGGTGCGCGGGCCAGGGCCCGAGAGTGCCGCCGAGGCGAACGGTCCGTCCCGCGCACCTCGCGTGCCGCCTCCGCGCCCGGACGCGTCCGGGGACTGCTCAGGGCCCGCCCACGGCCGCCCGCAGGCGGATGTGGGGGACGGCCCGGGCGACCCGGCCGAGACGTCCCGTCGTGGTGACGGCCGCGCACAGGGCGTTGAGCACCGACTCCTCGACGGCCTCCAGCGCGGCGACGAACAGCGGGTCGAGGTGTCGGTCCGGGACGGACATGGGGCTCTCGCGGACGGTGAAGGCGAGCGCGTAGTCGCCGCTGCCGTTCCCGTAGGACGCCCCGACGCGGGCGAGTCCGAAGACGGCGCGGCGCGCCAGCCGGGTGAGCTGCCGGGCGTCGAGCGGGGCGTCCGTGGCCACGACGATCATGCAGGAGCCGTCGTCCGGCGGCGGCTCCGCCTCCGGCCGGACCGGCACACCGCCGACGCGCAGCGTGCCGCCGAAGTTCGCCTGGACGAGCACGCCCAGCGTGACCTGCTCGCCGTCGACCCGCGTGAGGCGGGAGGCGGTGCCGACACCGGCCTTGAAGCCGAGCGCGCAGGTGCCCGTCCCGGCGCCGACGCATCCCTCCTCGACCGGACCGCCGCGTGCCGCGGCCAGCGCGTCCCGCACGTGCTCCTCGTGGACGGGACGGCGCCGGATGTCGGACAGGTGGCCGTCGTTGCACTCCCCGACGAACGGGTTGAACGACAGCACGTCGGCGCAGTCGGGCCGGTCCAGCATCCAGCCGACCACGGCGTCGGCCGCACGGAACGCGGAGAGCGTGGAGGTGAGGACGACGGGCGACTCGATCTCGCCCAGCTCGGCGACCTGCGTGGCGCCGATCAGCTTCCCGTAGCCGTTTCCCGCGAACAGCCCGGCCGGGCGCCGGCCGCCGGGGACCGGACCGATCCCGGCGGGCACGAGCGCGGTCACCCCGGTGTGCACGTCCGGCGGCTCGCGCAGCGTGCGGTGCCCGACGGCCACGCCGGGCACGTCGGTGATCGCGCCGAGCGGCCCCGGTGTGCCGGCGTCCGCCAGCAGGCCGAGGTCGCGCGCCCGCGCCGGGCGCTCCCCCGCTGCCGGGCTCATCCCATCGCCGCGTGGGTGAAGCACCAGCGCCAGGCCTCGCCCGGCTCGTACGACCGTACGACGGGATGCCCGGCCGCGCCGTAGTGCACCGTGGCGTGCCGGCCCGGCGAGCTGTCGCAGCAGCCGATGTGCCCGCAGGCGAGGCAGAGCCGGAGGTGCACCCAGTCGCGGCGGCCCTCGGCGAGGCAGTCCGCACAGCCGTCGGTGGGCGGCGCCGGGGCGGTGTCCTCCGGCGCGTCGGCGAGATCGTGACAGGCGGCCATGCTGTAACGGTACGACGAACGCGCCGTCGGGAGGATCGTGACGTGGAAGGCCCCGCGCTGATCGCGCTGCTGACCGGAGCGCTGGCCGTCTCCGCGCTGGCCCGCCGCCTCGGCGTGTCCGCCCCGCTGCTGCTCGTCGCGGTCGGGCTCGCGCTCTCGTTCCTGCCCGGCATCCCGGACTACCGGATCGAACCGGAACTGGTCCTCCTGCTCGTCCTCCCTCCGCTGCTGTACTCGGCCGCGCTGGACAGCTCCTATCTGCGCTTCCGCGACAACCTGCGGCCCATCGGCCTGCTGGCGGTGGGCCTGGTGCTGTTCACCACGCTGATGATCGGTCTGGCGGCGTGGTGGATCGTGCCGGGGATGCCGCTCGGTCCCGCGCTCGTCCTCGGCGCCGTCCTCTCCCCGCCGGACGCGGTGGCCGCCACGGCGATCGGCCGCCGGCTGGGACTGCCGCGCCGCGTGATGACCGTGCTGAGCGGCGAGAGCCTGGTCAACGACGCCACCGCGCTCACCGCGTTCCGGGTCGCGGTCGCCTCCGTCGTCGGCGCCGGGTACACGCTGCTGTCCGGCCTCGGCGTGTTCGCGCTGGCGGCACTGGGCGGGGCGGCGATCGGCTGGGTCGTCGGCTGGACGGTGCACCGCCTCCGCCGGGTACTGCCCGGCGACCTGGCCGGCGCGCTCGGCCTGCTGGTGCCCTTCGGGTCCTACCTCGTCGCCGAGGAGGTGCACGCCTCGGGCGTGCTCGCCGTCGTCGTCGCCGGGCTCTACCTGGGCCACCGCGCACCGGAGGTCGCGGCCGCCTCCCGACTCCAGGACGCGGCGGTGTGGAAGGCCGCGGACACCGTCCTGGAGGCGTTCGTCTTCGCACTGATCGGCCTCCAGCTCCGCGGCATCGTCGAGGACCTCGACACCGGCCTCCCACACCTCCTCGCGGCCGGTGCGCTGCTCACCGTCGTCATCGTGCTGACCCGCTTCGCCTGGGTCTTCCCCGCCACCTACCTGCCCCGCCGGCTCTCCGCACGCCTCCGCACCCGCGACCCGGCGCCGCCGTGGCAGTACCCGACCGTGCTCTCCTGGGCCGGGATGCGGGGCGTGGTGTCGCTGGCCGCCGCGTTCGCGATCCCGCGGACCGTCGACTCCGGTGCGCCCTTCCCGGCCCGCGAGGAGATCGTCTTCCTCGCCTTCTTCGTCACCGTCGCCACCCTGCTGCTGCACGGCACGACGCTGCCCGCCCTCATCCGGCGCCTGGGCGTCCAGGGCGGCGAGGACTACCTGGACCGTCTGCACGAGGCGGAGGCCCAGCACAACGCGGCCCGCGCCGCACTCGCGCGCCTCGACTCCCTCGCCGACGACACCCCCGCCCACCAGCCCGTCCTGGACAGCCTGCGCCGCCAGGCGGAGGCCCGCAGCAACGCCGCATGGGAACGCCTCGGCCGCCCCGAACCCGAAGGGGCCGAACGCCCCAGCGTCGTCCACCGCCGCCTGCGCCGCGAGATGCTCGCCGCCGAACGCGAGGTCTTCGTCCGCCTCCGGAACGAGCGCCGCATCGACGAGGAGGTCATGCGCCGCGTCATGCGCGAACTCGACCTCGAGGAAGCCGCCCTGGAACGCGAGTAGCCCTCCGGCAGGCCCCCGGGTTTCGCGTGCGCACACCGCCACGTGATACCCCTGATCCAGCACCGATCAGTCCAGTGGAACAGGAGGTCGCGATGTCCTCGAAGCGTCGCCGCAAGAAGAAGGCCCGCCGCAAGAACGGCGCCAACCACGGCAGCCGCCCCCAGTCCTGAGGACGGCGGCTCATACGCGGAGGGGCGGCCCCGACACCTGGGGCCGCCCCTCCGGGTCAGCCGAAAGTCGCTCTCACATCATTCTGAACGCGCTCCGCCGCAGCGACATCCTCCCCACTCGGAGGCTCGGGGGGTCGCCTGAAGGAAACGCCGGCTGCGAAGACCGTGGCGAGTTCGAGGAATTCGTCATCGTGTTCCAGATCCTCGGTGGCGAAGGAGATCGTGACCGCTTCCGGGGAGTGCGGCATGGCCATCTGAAAGGTGACGGTCCGAACCAAGGAGCTGACGACGCCCTCGACCCCGAACAGCACCCCGGGCACCGACGTCTCGTGACCGGCGACCGTAACGGCGGCGAGGCCTCCCGGAAGCTCCACGATGCCCTGATGGACACCCTGTTCGGGCGGTGACGCAGCTTCCAGGACGTTGAGCGGGTAGAGGTTCGGGTCGCCAAGTGGACGTTCGGCGACGGACAGCTGGCAAATGCCTGCGACAAGCTCGTCCTCTTCCGTCCGGAGAACGAACGAGCTGAAGAAGACCACTCCAGCGGAAGTAACCCTCGCCAACGTCAGCTCGAACCCCAGGGTAGTGGCGACGAGCTGCTCACGAGTAGCCAACGGATAGACGCGGGCCAGGGCATCTGCCGTCTGTTCCAGACGTTCGTCGGGGTCTTGCTCCAGGTCGATGGGATGGAACCCCTCGGGCACCCGGTACCAGAGAGGCAGGGGTATCGCAGCGAACTGGCCACGGTCCGGAAACTCGCTCATCACAGGGCCTTCGCGATCGCGCCGATCTTTCCGAGTGGACCTGCCACCGTCCCACCCGCTACGACTCCGTCATTGATCACCGTGCCCCACTTCGCCAGGTTGGCCGTCGAGTCACTGGAGTCCCAGAGCGTGGCAGCGGTCGGCGCCGCCAGACCACCGGTCACCACAGCCTGTGTGACGTCCGGAACCATCACCGCTGCGGCATCCGACCCTCCGAGGGCTCGTGTCGCCCAGCCAATGGGCTTGTTGAACAAGGGGTTCGAGGGATCCGCCGCTTTGGCGTACTCCTTGAAGTGAGTAGCACCGCTCTTCATGGCCTGAACGGCTCGCGACCCCCCGGTCACCCCCAGGCGCGCCCCGTTGGCTCCTCGAGTCGCAGCGATGCCGGCTCGGACGCCGCGCACGGCGGGGCCCACTCCAGGAACAGCTCCGAGAAGGTCTCCGCCAATGGTCGCCCACTCACCCAGGTTGCTGGATGTCGGCGGCCACATGTCTTTTCCGCTCTTCGAGTACTGATAGGTGTGCTGCGCTGCAGCGGCCAGGCTGAGACCAATAGCCACGGGAGCAAGCAGCGGCACGAAGATGGCTACGATGCCGGCCACCGTAGCCGCCACAGTCAGCAGGTCACCACCGTGCTTGTCCCACCAGTCGGAGAGACCGTCCAGCCAGCCGCTCTCGGGGGCGTAGTCCGCAGCGTGCTTACGAATCTGGTCGGCATGGGTCTGCGCCGTGTCGGAGTGGTTCCGTTCGAGCGTCTCCGCAGCATCGATCAGGTCCTGAAGTTCCGTCTGCGCGGCGTCGAGACGGTTCCATGCCGACTGAACCTCACCGTTCGCGAGGTCCAGCCGCCGCTGCGCGTCGTCGAGTTCAGGCTGAGTTGAGAACCTCTGGCCCGCTAGACGCAGGTCCGGGTCGTTACGTGCGTTCTCGTATTTCTTCTCCTCGGCAGCAACTCGTCCACGCGCCGCCTTCGCGTCACTTTCATAGCTCGCGGCCTTCGACTTCATCTCTTCAAGGTCGTCGCTCCACGACTGGATCTCCTTCCCGGCAGAACGCAGAGAGTCCTTCGCGTCAGCGAGGTACTTCGGGAGATCCGACATCTTCTCGACGAAAGTGTTTCGAGCGTCGCCTCGCCAGTGCGAACTCTCCTTGTGCAGGGAGTCCAGTAGGCTGTGAGTCTCCTTCAGAACCTCTGCTGTGCCCTTCAAGTGGTTCGCAAGGTTCGTCGCCAAGCGAGGATGCCCCGGGGTTGGATTCCACCCCAGCCCGCTCCAGTCTTCGCTCACTACCGACCCCCCGTACTCGAACTCAGACTCTTCTGAATCTCAGCTTCCGTCTTTTCGTAGTTCCTCAGGATTCGATCGACGCCTTCTTCCAGCGTCTGGATCCGCTTCTTCGTCTCGTTGAGACCGTGCTCCCAGTCATCCTCGAAGTCTTCGCATGCACTGTCGAGAGATCGCTTACCGAGATTCTTCGGCCCTGTGTCCTTCATGCGACGAAGGGATTCCTCGAGTCGTTCCTTGCTGTCTTGCAGCTTCCTCTTCAACGTGCGCAACTCATCGAGATCGACCTGAAAACTGGAGCTTGACATTTCCCCCTCCATGACTCGCTGGATGAGTCAGACGTCAGCGCCTCCCACAGGACGGGATTACCGCTTGGGAGGCGTAAACGTGATCCGGATACCCCAAACCAACACCAGAATGGTGACTGCGTGCGTCACCAGGAGCGATGGCCCGTCACCGAGCTCGATGAACTCGATCATGTTCCCGTTGAGCCAATTGGTGATATGCGCGAGGGCTGCAGCTACACCGGCGAGGAGCAGCAACGTACCCCCCATGATCCTCCCGTCCGTGTTCCGTGGACGAGAGGAGCATCCATCCGCTCGCTCTCCCACCGGAGTGGCACCGGACCCCGGAACGAGAGTGCCGTCCTCCGCCCGGTCACGCGCCGGCCGGAACAACCAGGTCCCCGCCTTCGTACCGAATTTCTGCCTGGAGAAGCCGGATTGCGCCGCGATGCGCTCCGCCTCTGCTTCCGTCAGGCTGGGGTATCGTCCACGACTGAGTCGCACATAGCCGCGCCTGTCGACGAGCGCCGCATTCAGGTCCTCGGTGAGTTTCCTTTCCTGGGTTCCCACTGGAACCTTGCGGCCTCTAACTCCTTCGGCAAAAGACAGGATCAGCGCGCTCGCTCCCAACGCACCAAGGACGCCGACGATAACCCACCCCCAGATCGGGAGAGAGCCATCGGCATGAGGCGCCGCTAGAGTGACCACGACTCTCACCGCACTTCACCGCCGCAGCCATCACCGACAGGTAGCTGACCGACGGCTGTCGCAGTCCGGATCGGAAGACTCTTGATTGTCGGCTGGACGGCAGAACAGCATTGCACGGTCACGTGGTGATCCCCTGTCGACGACTCGCGCGGCGACCGCCGGCTCGACTGGAGCTGATCGGCGCCTCATTCAGCACAGCTCATCGTACACACCGACTATCCGACAGCCGCCGGGGTCAGGCACCGCGGGTCGCTCATTCGTGCGCGTAGCATGTAACCGGGAGAAAGGCGTCACTGGCGCAGATCACGACGGGCCTCTCCGTCCCGGATATTCAGCTGTCGAAGTGTACGCGCGAGGCTACGGCGGGGGACGGCGAAGGAGGGGCGCCACCAGGCCCGAGACTGCAAAGAGCCGCGAGCCGACAACGATTCGTCAGCGGGGAAGTTCTGTGCCTTCATGGCCATCACGAACGGACGAGAACGAGACCTATGCATGCGGCGCAGCTTCGCTGAAACCAAGCGGCGCGCAGCTGGCTCAGGCGGTCGTGGCGTGACGCAGTTCGGTGAGGGAGGCGCCGATGGCGTCGGCCAGGCCCGAGATGCCGGGCAGTGCCTCGGGGTCGGTGCACACGCCGACGGCGACGGTTCCCGCGTAGGAGAGCGCCGAGACCCGCAGGGCGTGCCGTTGCGCGGGTTCGGCGACCGAGTGCAGGGCTCCCACCGGCCGGCCGACCACCGTGAGCGCGCCGCGCGGGCCGGGCACGTTGGAGATCGCGAGGCTGAACTCGTGCGGGCCGGCGGCAATGCGTCCGGCGGCACGCTCCAACGGCGAGCAGCGGGCGAGCGCATGGAACAGGTCGTAGAGCTCCTGAGCGTCACCTGCCGCCTTGCGGACTGCGGTCTCGCCGCTGATCCGGTCGAGCCGGGCCAGCGGATCGCGCTCGGCGAGCGGCAGGTCGACGTTCAGGAACGAGTCGCGGTTGCCCAGGTCGGCCGGGTCCTCTTCACGGTGGTGGAGGCTGACCGGGACCTGGGCGCGGAGCCGGACGGCGTGGCCGCCGACGGTGTCCAGCCAGGCGTGCAGACCGCCGCAGACGGAGGCGAGCAGGACGTCGTTGACCGTGGCCCGGGTCGGTCGCGAGGCGCCGATCGCCTTCAGCTCGGCGAGCGGCACGGAGGTCACGGCCAGTTCGCGCGCGGCACCGATCTCGCGGTCGAGGGCGGACCTCCTCGCCCGGTGGCCGAACTCGCGCACCAGGGTGGCCGGGAGCCGTCGCAGTTCGTGACGGCGCGTGCGGACCGCCTCCTGCGCCGACGGGGTGGGCGCGGCCCGGCGCGAAGGCGGGGCGCCGCCCGCCTGCTCCCACAGGACCTCGTCGAGGAACCGCAGGCAGCTGATGCCGTCGGCCATGGCGTGGTGGATCCGCGAGACGATCACCTCGCGGCCGTCGGCGAGCGGACCGACGAGGTCGAACGCCCACAGCGGGCGACGGTGATCGAGGCGCTCGGACATCAGCTCACCCGCCACCGCCCACGCGCCGCGCTCGTCGATCCCGGCCGTGCCGTCGCGGCGGCGCACGTGGGCGGCGACGTCGAACGCGTCGTCGGTGATCCAGTGCGGTTCGGGCAGCGCCACCCGCTCGCGGCCACGTGAACCGGCGCCGAGGCGTGCATCGACGTGGGCGCGCAGCCGGTCGAGGTCCATCGCGTCGTGGCCGGGCTCGACCACGATCATCTTCAGCGTGTGGCCGGCGATCGCCGCCGACTCGAGCGCCAGGAGCCGGGCGTCGTCGGGGCTGAGCCGCTTCGGTTCCGCCACGCATCGACCATAAGGCGGTTCACAGGGGCCGGCCACTTCGTCACGGCCGGCGACGGCTCCACGCTTCACCGTCACCGGCCCGCGAGCCCGTACACGCCGCCCCGGAGCAGGCGGTCACCGTTGCCCCGGGGCGCCGGCCCGCTTCACGACAGCGCGCGGGTGAGCCATACGACGTCGCCGCTGTCCTCGGTGGAGACGTGGTCCCGCTCGAACCCCAGCTTCTCCAGGACACGGAGCGAAGGCGTGTTCCACGTGCCGACGGTGGACCAGAGGCGTTGCCGCCCGGTGGCCGTGGCGGCGCCGAGCACCGCGGTGGCCGCCTCGGTGGCGTAGCCGTGCCCGTGCACGCGCCGGAACAGCTCGTACGCGATCTCGGGCTCCTCCACGGTGGTACGACCGACGATCAGCCCCCAGTAGCCGATGAAGTCGCCTTCGTTGCGGCGCTCGATGGGCAGCAGGGCGATCCCCGTCGTCGCCGCTGCGGCGAGCTGCTTCGCGATGACCGCCCGGGTGTGCTCAAGGGTCGGCGTCCCGTTGCCGCGCTCGGACTGGAGGTCGCGGAGCGGTTCGGCGTCCGACTCGGCCCACGGCCGCAGACACAGCCGCTCGGTCTCCAGGTGGAACGGCATCGTCTCGTACGCGGGCATGCCCTTACCCTGCCTTCCAGCCGCAGGCCGAGACCGTCAGCCGAGCCGTTCGCCGACCAGCCGGACGAAAGGGCTCCAGGCCGCCGGGCTGACAGTGAGTACCTGCCCGTCAGGGTCCTTCGAGTCACGCACGTGCACGGTGGCGAGAGCGGCTGCGACCTCCACGCATTCGCCGCCCCCGCCACTGCTGTAGCTGCTCTTCGACCAAGCAGACTCGGGCACGGTCGGCTCGGCGCCATGAAGTGTCATGCGTCTCCCCGCAGTTTCTCGATGAAGGCCAGTGACTCACTGGGAGTGAGTGCCTGCGACCTCAACAGGTTATAGCGCGCCTCCAGTTCGTGGACCTTGCGTCGGTCCGTGTAGAGACGGCTGTCGTCCTGAACCTCCGTGTAGGCGATGCGGCGCCCGTCCTCGGTCTGGATCAGGTTGAACGGGCCACCGAGACCTGCATGATCCGTGCAGGTGGTCGGCATGACCTGGATCTCGACGTTGCGGGCTTGCCCGAGGTCGAGAAGGTGGTCGTGCTGCCCGTCGAGTACCGCAGAGCCGCCGACGGTCCTGTACAGGACGGCTTCCTCGATCACGAAGCTCAGCAGTGGAGCCGGGTGACGGCTCAGGACCTCCTTGCGTGCCATGCGGGCAGCGAGCCGCTGCTCGATCACGTCCTCCTCCAGCAAGGGCCGCTGCCACTGGAAGACCGCCCTGGCGTAGTCCTCTGTCTGCAGCAGTCCGGGAACGAGGTGTGCCGCGTAGACGCACACTCCGACGGCACCCGCCTCCAGCCTTGCCGCGTCCCGGAAGTACGACGGGTACTGGGCCCGGAGCACCTCTTCCCTCAGGGCCCTGAGCACTCCCCCTGCGTCCAGGACCTCGTCGGCCCGGTCGATGAACCGGGCCGGCGGGATGCGGCGTCCCTGCTCGAACGCCGCGATGGTCGGGGCCGCATAGCCCGTGCTGCCGCCGAACTCGGAGCGGTCCAGGCCCGCACGCGTCCGCAACAGCTTCAACTGCCGCCCGAAGGCGGTGACGACGCCCGTCCCGCCCTCGTCGTCCGGACGGTCTCCCGCGCCTTCGTACTCACCGTTCTCCATGGCACCTCTCGTCCCCACGCAACCGCCTCTACCGGCCAACACCCGGAGGTGACGGCTCGTCACGCCGCTCACCGCACACAGGCCGCAGGGCACCGCACACAAAGGCTCATGTGCAGCGGGTCACCCCTGGTCACGCTACGCCGTCGGGCGGAACGGTGAAGGCATGACCAGTGAGTTCACCTCCCCCGTCCGCCCCGCCCCCTCGGGCCGCAGGAGCGGCGCCCTGCGGCCCGCACGGCACTTCAGCATGCTCTTCAGCTCCACTCCGCGCGGAGCGCGGCTCGCCCGGCGCCTTGCCGGGGAATGGCTCGACACGTGGGGGCTGCCCTACGGCGGCACCGCACACGACGCGCTCACGCTGATCGTCGCGGAGCTGTGCAACAACGCCGCGTGCCATGGTCGCGTGGCCGGGCGGGACTTCCGCCTCGACCTCTCGACGGTGGGACCGGCGACCGTCCGCGTCGAGGTGACCGACACCCGTTCCGAACGCCTCCCGGTCGCCCTGACCCCGCGCACCGACTCCACCCGGGGCCGCGGGCTCATCCTGGTCGACGCCCTCGCGTCCCGCTGGGACTACCGCCGCCGCGTCGGCGCGCCCGGCAAGACGGTCTGGGCGGAGTACGACGTGAACCATCCAGAGTGACAGTTGCCTCGCGGTGCTCCAGGAGGGATTGCCCGCGCAGTTCAAGCTGGATCTCACCCCATAGCAACGCTCAGCAGAGACATTCCCGAAGCGATCAGGGTCGAGATACCGGGAGCCCCTCCACACCTCTCGGAGAGTCTGCCGAGCAGCGATCGCGCCATCTGCTGGTCCTCCGCGCGGGAGAGGTCCTGCTCGCGGAGGACCGTGAGCAGGGAACGGCACACTTCAGGATCGGTGACGTGATTCTGCCCATCCGTCAGGGCCTGCTCGAGGTTCTCCATGAGCTGAGGCCACTTCGCCACAGCGTCCTCAGTTGCTGCGACGTCAATCTGGCGTTGGTGGGAGCCGACAGCTCCCGGCTGGTTCTGAACGTTGCCCATCGATCCGGAGTTCACCACTCCGGAGTTATGGAATCCGCGCGATGCCGGATCGGCTGAGCGGCGGTTGAAGATGCTCATCAGGCGCCTCCTTCGGTCAAGGGGGTGGAGTTCATCGTCGCTGTCGGGTGGAATTCTCCGGGTCGGTTCTGCACGTCGCCCATGGTTCCGGTGTTGACGACGCCGGAGTTCTGGAGGATGTAGGTGGCTTGATTCAGGAAGGCGCTGACATCAACCCCCTTCTTCTGGAGGAAGTCGAGGACGGCTCGGAAGACGCAGCGCTCCATCCACGCGACGTGGCGCCTGGCGTCGTCGTACTGCAGCATGTCGTCCATATGACTGCAGGAGTATGCCTCTCGCAGGCTTGCGGGGTCCTCCCTGTCTTCCTCCGGACGGGCACGGGTGAAAGGCCGGCGGAGCCGACCGAGCAGCACGAACACGTCGAGAAGAGCATTGAGCGCCTCTTGAGCCTCTCGACGCGGCCCGCTGCGTCTCGCAGCCGCGAGCGCCTTCCTGAGCCGGGTGTTGACAGGGTTGACCACGTGCGGGCGCACCGTGATCCGGAGATAGTGGTGCTCGTATGCGAAACTGACGTACAGCAGCGTGACCAGGTCTCCGTCCCAGGACACAATGCGCGTGCACAACAGCCTGCGTGCCCGTTGAGTCTCCCGGGCCGCACCAAACGATTGGGCACCGTCGGCAGCCAACGTCTGTAGAGAATCCCATTCGGCCTGACTAATCCGATCCCAGCCCGTCGCCGACACGGCTGCTACATCGAACGTATCGAGCCGGTTCTCAGGCTGGTAGTCCGACTGCGGGTCCAGCAGCTTCTCGAGCTCTTCACCCACGTGGCGATGCAACTCGTCCGGAGTGAACGGCTCGAAACCACGGGTATTGCCGTGAACCATGTCGGCAACGCTTCGAAAAACCTGGCGAACGAGACGCTCCTCCTCTGTCTCGTTCTGCTCCACATCGGCCGACACCGCCGGAGCCACGTCGATGCCGATCGCGTGCTCCGACCAAAGCCGCCCCGCACCCACGACGGCATGGGTGGGCGACCGGTACCGGCGGAGGTTGAGACGGTAGGGAACCACACGGCCATCGCGGAATGGCGGGGAACGATGGAGCGCTAGACGGCGCTTCCGCCCCACCCACCACCGCAGGTCCGAACCGGATCGTCGAGACGCCCACCGGCCGATCCGTACTCGACGGCGTGCACACATCCGGTCGATATAGCAGGCGGCCCACCCTCCGGCGAGGGCAGCCGCGGTGGCTGCAGTGAGGTCGAATCGGATGCCTGCGACGGTAGTCCCGACCACGGCCACGCACAGCAGGAGCCGTCGAAGATGAGTGAGTCCTTCTGCCGTCGCAGCCGTCTGAAGTACAGGAGTCAGGTGGAAGCCGTGCGGCGGCACCGGATGGCCAACCGCGATTCGGCGCCGCACCCAGCTCGCGTATTCGTGACCGAGCAGGATGCCCGGCTGATCCTTGTCAGCCGTGAGACGCACAGCGATCTTCTTCAGCGCGGGCTTGCGCTTCACTCGCCGACGCGTGAGGACGATCCACAACGCGCGCGGTGCGACACGCACATAACGCGAACAGATCCGGGCGACTGCAGCAACATGGTCGTGCCGCAAGTACGCAGCAGCACATAGCCAGCCGGCGACGTCGGACAGCGCATTCTCCGGTGACACCTGAGTCGCGTCCCGCTGCTCATGAGCGCCCGCCTCCTCCGGCGAGCAGGTTGGCCTCGGCATCGTGGGCGGCTTGCGGAGGCTGACTCGCGCTCTCCTCTCGCGCCCCGCCGCGAGCGCCTCGCCGTCGTCAATGTTCTCGAAACCGGTGCCGAGCCCCATCCCCCGCCTTTCGCAGTCCCCCGCGGCGGGCACCACGGTGCCCGCCACACCCCAGGGGAGGAAAGAGGGCAGAACATACAAGCGGGTATTTCGCGCCACTCCGAGATTGCGACGGCCGTGCAGGCCGGGTCGAGCAGCACTCGTCTCTGTAGCCGCTATCCAACTCCGGTCTCAGGGCGGGGTCAGCCGGGGGCCCAGATGTCCAGGGGGACGACGTCCACCGCGCGGCCCGCGGGGCTGATCAGGCGGCCCATCAGCTTGGTCTGCCGGAGCGCGATGGCGCGGTCCACCAGGGTCAGTTCCGGCAGGTGCTCGGCGAGCTGGGCCTCCAGGCGCTGCACGTCGGCGACGGAACGCAGCCAGACGGTGAAGAGGAGGTTCTGCGGTCCGGTGACGGAGGCGCAGAGGCGGACCTCCGCCATGGACAGCAGGCCGCGGGCCGTCGCGGCGACCCGGTCGGCCGGGACCCTCGCCCACAGGGTGGCCGACACCGGCCATTCGGTGAGCTCGCGGGCGACCTCGCAGCGCAGTACGAGGTCGCGGGCCTCGATCAGCTGGTGGAGCCTGCGCCGCACCGTCGCCGCGCTCACGCCCGCCGCTGCGGCCAGCTCCGACGCGGAGCGGCGTCCGTCGGCGGCGACGGCGGGAATCAGCGCGCGGGTCACGGCGTCCGGGCGCAGGGTCGTACGGCCCGCTGCGGAACCCGGAGCGGGGCCGGGGCCCGGACCGGGGGCGGGGCCGGGCGCGGGCGCGGCGGCCCGCAGGCGGCTCTGCTGCTGCTCGGTGAGGGTCCGCAGCCGCCATCGGCTGCCGTCGCCGAACACCTGGGTGGCCAGCTGGGCGCGGGTGCCGACGACTCCCGGCAGCCGGGACATCCGGTCCAGGATGAGCCGTGACATGCCGGTGAGCCCGGGGGCGAAGACGGTGACCAGCAGGTCCCGGCCGCCCGCCATGTGCTCGACCGTGACGATCTGGGGTTCCCGCGCGAGGGCGTCGGCGACGGCCTCGACCCGCCCGGCCCGGCAGTCGACCTCCACCAGCGCCACTTCGAGGCTCTTGCGCAGGGAGAGCCCGGGGTATGCGGTGATCCAGGCGCGCCCGGTGCCGTGCAGCCGCTCCCACCGGCGGGCCACGGTCACGGGATCCGCTCCGAGGACCTTGCCGAGCAGGCTCCAGGAGGCCCGGGGAGCCATCTGGAGCGCGTGGATCAGCGCTTCGTCGTGGGCGTTGAGAGGGCCGGCCGTCGACCCGGAAGAGTGATCGGCAGTGTCCATATCCTGCGTTCCGACGTTGATTCTGCGGGATTCCTGCAATGTGCAGCGTAGACCTTCCCGTATCCGTCGTCGCCCTCCACCTTTTCCTGCAACCCGCGTGCTCCGGGGCACACGCCCCGGTCGGCGCGCCGCACTCCACCGACAGGGAGGGACACACCATGGCCGACGCCGGCTCGGTGTCCGCACAGGCGACAGCCGCACAGGCGGCTGCCGCACCGCCCGCGACGAAGGGCCCGAGGGCGGCGGGCGGGAACGGGCGGCGGGAGCTGCTGGCCGCCACGGTCGGCGGCGTCGTGGAGTCGTTCGACTGGACGATCTACGCCGTCCTCGCCCCGTACTTCGCCTCGGAGATGTTCCCCGGCGACGATCCGGTGGCCAAGCTGCTGGGCGCCTACCTGGGTTTCGCGGTCGGGTTCGTGGTCCGGCCCTTCGGCTCCTACGTCATCGGCCGGATCAGCGACCGGCGGGGGCGCCGCTTCGGTCTGATGCTGTCGATGATCCTCATCTCCGGTGCGTCGTTCCTGCTGGCCGCGCTGCCCACGGCGGCACAGATCGGGGTGATGGCGCCGCTCCTGCTGGTCGCGATCCGGTTGGTCCAGGGCCTGTCGATGGGCGGGGAGAACCCGAGCGTCGCCGCGTACGTCACCGAGACCGCGCCGAAGCGGCTCCGTTTCCTCTACAGCGGCATCAGCTACAGCGGCATCATCCTGGGCAACATCCTGTGCTTCGGCGTGCTGACGGTGATGCTGGCCGTGCTCGGCGAGGACGGCGTGGCGGACGGCGGCTGGCGCATCGGCTTCGTGGTGGCGGGTCTCCTGGGCCTGCTGTCGCTGTGGGTGCGGCGCACCGCGCGGGAGTCCGAGGAGTTCACGGCGGGGACGACGGACGCCCCGTCCGCGGTGGCGGCGGCGGAGCGGCGCGCGCTGTTCCGTGTCTCGGCGCGGAACATGACCGCCGTGTTCCTCACGACGCTCGGCATCACGGTCAGCTACTACTTCGGCACCACCTACCTGCCGCAGTACGCCGAACGGCTCGGTCTCAGCTCCGGCGCGGAGGGCACGGCCGCCATGCTGGTGCCGCTCACGCTGCTGATCGTCGCGATGGCCGCGTCCGGCATCCTGGCGGACCGCGTCGGATCCACCCGGACCGTGCGCACCGGGCTGGGGCTGCTGGCCGTCTGCACCGTGCCCGTCTTCCAGGCGATGGAGGCCGAGGTGCTGCCGGTGTGGGTGGCGACGGTCCTGCACCTGCTGTGCCTGGCCGCGCCGTTGGCGCTGTTCAACGTCTTCTTCGCCCGGCTGTTCCCGGTGCAGATCAGGGTGGTCGCGATGGGCCTGCCGTTCACGGCCGCCGTCGGGCTGTTCGGCGGCACCTTCCCGATGGTCGCGGAGGCACTCGCCGGCGCCGGGCACATCGCGATGGTGCCGTGGCTCGCGGCGGCGGCGTGCGCCGTCTCCTTCGCAGCGACCTTCCTCATCCGCCGCCCGGCGCACGCCTGACGGCCGGACCGACCCCGTACGGAGCGACTGGAGGAACATCATGAATCTGCGCGAGGACGCCGCCGCCGTCCAGGACGACCTGGTACGGCTGCGGCGCGCCCTGCACCAGCACCCGGAGACCGGACTCGACCTCCCGCACACCCAGGAGAAGGTGCTCGCCGAGATCGACGGACTGGGCCTGGAGGTCACGACGGGACGGCGCCTCAGTTCCGTGACGGCGGTGCTGCGCGGGGCGCGGCCGGGCCCCACCGTGCTGCTGCGCGGGGACATGGACGCCCTGCCGGTCGCGGAGCGCACCGGACTCGACTACGCCTCCCGGACCGGGTCCACGATGCACGCCTGCGGCCACGACCTGCACACGGCGATGCTGGCCGGGGCCGCGCGCCTGCTGGCCTCGCACCGGGACCGGCTGGCGGGCGACGTCGTCTTCATGTTCCAGCCGGGCGAGGAGGGGTTCGACGGGGCGCGGCTGATGGTCGAGGACGGAGTCCTGGACGCTTCGGGGACGCGCCCGGTCGCCGCCTACGCGGTGCACGTGCTGTCGGCGGGGCACGCCTCCGGCCGGTTCTTCACCCGCGGGGGGCCGGCGATGGCTGCGTCGAACGTGCTCACCGTGACCGTCCGGGGCGCGGGCGGGCACGGCTCGATGCCGCACCGCGCCGCCGACCCGGTGCCGGCGGCGTGCGAGATGGTGACCGCGCTGCAGACCTGGATCAGCCGCACCTTCGACGTCTTCGACCCGGTCGTGCTCACCGTCGGCAGCTTCCACGCGGGTACCAAGCAGAACGTGATTCCGGAATCCGCCACCTTCGAGGCGACGGTCCGCTCGTTCTCCCCCGCCACGCAGGCCAGGCTGAAGGACGGAACCGTCGAGCTGTGCCGGGGCATCGCCGCGGGCCACGGGCTGCGGGTGGACGCGGAGTTCACCGAGCTCTACCCCGTGACCGTCAACGACGCCCGGGAGGCGGCGTTCGTTCAGCGGACCGTCGCCGAGCTGCACGGGGAGGAGCGTTTCGAGCCGATGGCGCACCCGCTGGCCGGGGCCGAGGACTTCTCGCGGGTCCTGGACGAGGTGCCGGGGGCGATGACGATGCTCGGTGCCCCGCCCGCGGGGGCCGACCCGGAGACGTCGGCGAACAACCACTCACCGCACGCCGCGTTCGACGACGCGGTGCTGGCGGACGGTGCGGCGCTCTACGCGCGGCTGGCCCTGGACCGTACGGCCGCGGGGGTCTGACGCGGCGCGCCGGACGTCCGCGCCCGCGCCCGGGCGTGCGCGGTCGTGTGGGAACGGCCATCGGGTTGCCGTTCCCACACGAGTGGGGCGCGTCGGCCCCGGGGCGCGGGTCGGTGAGGGGTCAGGCGCAGGGTCCGAGGTCCTCCCAGACGCCCCACTCGCCGGTGGTGCCGGGTTCGTCGCCCTTGACCCACCACTTGGCGCGCCAGGTGTGGCCCTCCCAGGTGACGCGGTCGTCGCCGAGGTAGGTGGCCGTGGGGTTCCAGGCGGGCGCGGTGCAGTCGCCCGGGTCCGGGTCGCCGGGGTCGCCCGGGTCGCCGCCGCCGCCGATGTTGACGTCGATGCAGGCGTAGAACGCGTTGGCCGTGTCGGCGATGTTCCAGACGGCGAGGACCTTCTGCTGCCCGGAGATTCCGCCGAAGTCGACCCGGTGGGTGACGGTGGCGCCCGGCTGCGCGCCGCCGTCGTTGAACTCGGCGACCTGCTGGCCGCCGACGAAGTACTGCCAGGTGCTGGTGGCGTGGCGGGCCGTCAGGGTCCACGAGAAGTGCGTCGAGCTGCCGACCGGTGTGACGCGCCAGCCCTTGCCGTCGTCGTCGAGTTCGGCGAACTGCTGGTTCCCGCCGCTGCAGCTGCGCAGGCCCTTGGGGCCCTCGACGCTCTGCGGCTCGTACTTGATCTGGCCGCACTCGACGTCGCCGGCCGCGCACTGGGCCTGGCGGCTGGGGGGCGTGGAGACGTAGCCGTGCGCGCTGGCCGTCTGGGCGGGGAGGCTCACCGCGAGCAGGGGTGCGATGCCCGCACCGATCACGGCCGCCAGTCTTCGCTTCGGGTTCATGCCGACTCCTTCGCTGTCGAGGACGCACGGGCCAGGGTCCGGTGGGGGCGGAGCGGGTCCGCAGGAGCAGCCAAAGGAACAGACCAACCTCACCGTTGGTCTAGACCTTAATGATTGTCCGGAGCCCGTCAAGAGGAGCGGAGCGGATCGCGGAAGCCCGGGAATATGCCCCGGTGCGCGGACGTTGGCGTCCGCATGACGTTCTCCGTGCCGGTCACCGTGCGTGGCTACGAACTCGACACCCAGGGGCACCTCAACCAGGCCGTCTACCTCCAGTACGCCGAGCACGCACGGTGGGAGCTGCTGCGGGCGGCCGGGCTGCCGCAGGACAAGCTCCTGGCGGACGGGGTCGGGCCGGTGGCGCTGGAGACCACGCTGAAATTCCGGCGTGAGCTCCGCGGCGGCGACGAGGTACGGGTCACCTGCCGGTTCGAGTTCACCCGGAGCCGGACGTTCCGCATCCGGCAGGAGATCCTGACCGTGGACGACGCCGTGGCCGCGGAGGTCACGGCCCTCGCCGGCATCCTCGACCTCGCCACGCGCAAGCTCGTCCCCGACCCGGCCGAACGGCTGCGGTCGCTGGCCGACCAGGCCGACCTGCTGGGCTGAACGCGCCCGGACACGCCGCAGACGCACGGCCGCGCGCCGGAGGGTGGGGCGGCTGGACCCGGGGGGTGGCGGCACGGCCATACTGTCCCTCGTGGAGCAACGACCTGAATCCCCCGAACCGGCCGTGCTCAGCGCCGGCACGGACCCGACGCACATCCCCGGCCTGCCCGGACCGGCCACCGCGGCGGCGGAACGGCAGCAGTCCCCCGACGCGACGGCGGCGGAGGCTGAGCCCGCCACCGACGGAGGACCGGACGACGAGCCGCAGGCACCGAAGCCGCCCCGGACCGACGACTCCCCCGGCGCGGCCCCCGACGACGTCAAGGGCGACGACGAGCCGGACACCGAGACGGACGTCGAGGCCGAGACCGACCGCGAGGCCGAGGCCGACGGCGGGACCGCGGACGCCGACGGCCCGGCGGAACACGACCCCCACGACGACGAAGAGCCGCCCGAGGGGCCCGCGTTCGAGGTGCGGGACCACCGGGGGGCGATCCTCGCGGACGGGCGCGGCGTGGTCTTCCGGCTGGACGACACCGAGGCGCGTTTCCGGTGGTCCGACATCGGCTCCGTCGAGATCGGCGCCTCCCGTTTCGCGAAGCGCTTCGAGGTCGCCGTCGGCACGCGCGATCCGCGCCGGCGCTTCGACGCCGAGGTCATCGCGCCGACCCGCAAGACCCTCCAGCAGTGGGCAGAGGACCTGGACGCCGTCCTCGACGCCTGGTTCGACGACGACCCGAAGTAGCCGGGTCCGCCGCCCGGCACAACGGGAGCCGGCCACCGGGAACGAGATCACTCCGTTCCCGGTGGTGTAGGCTTCCCACGCCTGTCTCTGCTTCCTCCGGCACCTCACCGGCGCGATGTTCGCGCAGGTCACGGCGGGGGCGGCGACTTCTTCTAGTGCTTCAGATCGAGAGGCACACAGCGCGGAGCCGATGCGGCCCCGTGCGAGGCCGGGGCGCCTCCCGTGGACCTTCGGGACGCCGTGGCCGGGTGTGTCTTCTCCCGCGCTGTCTGCTTGTCCGGACAGTTGGACGGGAGAGGACCCCGCCGTGATCAGTACACCGGTTCCGCCGGCCGCCCGCACGCGGCGCCGCCCCCGGCCCTGCCCGTTCCCCGGCTCCGGAAGCCACGGGGGGCGGCCCGTGCCCGCCTGAGCGGCCCGGGAGGTCGAGCCGCCCGGCCCCGGCGACGGTCGTCACACCGCCGTGGCAGGCCCCCACCCCCGGCGCCCCTTCTCTCCGCCGCAGCACCGGCCTTCCTCCGCCCTGTCACGCGCCCTTCAGCCGGCCCTTCCGCACGCCCGCACGTCCGTGGCGGCGCGACACGCGCCGCCGGCCGCCGACGGACCGGTCCCCGGCGCCACCGCCTCGCACCGGAGTCGTCTCCGGTCACCACCCCCGAGGGATCAGGAATGAGCACGATCGACCCCGCCGACCGCGAGGTGACCTCACCGGCGCGGGTGCCGGCCGACGGTGAGGCCGAAAGCGGCCTCACCGTGGCCGAGTTGGAGGCGGAGATCGACCGGCTGCGCACCGAGGTGACGCAGCTGCGGCACGCGATGGCGAGCCGCAGCGTCATCGACCAGGCACGCGGCATGGTGATGGTGATGGCCCGCTGCCCTCCGCAGGTCGCCTGGGAGGTACTGGTGGAGGTCTCGCAGCACACCAACACCAAATTGCGCGACGTCGCCATGGCCCTGGTCGCCACCGCACAGGGCCGCACCAGACTGCCCCAGCCACTCGGCGCGGAACTCGCCGCCGCGCTGCGCCGCCGGAGGTGAGCCGAAGCGGACGAACGGGCCCGCGCGGCGGGCCCATCCGGTGGTGGCGCGGGCCGTGGTGGCGCGACCGGTCAGGGCAGAGGGGCGCCGCGGGCGGCGAGCCACAGGTCGTACCACTCCTGATGGTCGAGGCGGGGCGCGGCCAGCGCCGCATCACGGCAGGCACGGATGCGTTCCGGGCGGGTGGAGCCGACGACCGGGACGACGGCCGCGGGGTGGCGTTGCAGCCACCACAGCAGCACCGTCTCGGGCGTGGTGCCCTTCTCCCGGGCCAGCCGCCGGACGAGCGCCGCGGTCTCCCGGTCCTCCGGGGTGGCCGGGCGGCCGGTGTACCGGCCCTGGGCGAGGGAACCCCAGGCCTGCAGCGCGACCCCGTGAGCCCGGCAGTGCTCGAGGGTCCCGTGCGGGAAGCCGTTGCCGGCGGCCTCTGCGGTGTTGACCACGACGCCGGACTCCAGCCAGTCCCGGTGGTGCAGGCTCATCTCCAGCTGGTTCACCTCCAGCGGGAAGGGCAGCGACGCCTGGAGGTGGGCGATCTGCGGGCCGCTCATGTTCGAGACGCCGAAGCGGCGCACCAGCCCCTGCCGGTGCAGCGAGGTGAGCGCCTCCGCGACGTCGTCGGGGTCGGCGAGCGGGTCGGGTCGGTGCAGCAGCAGGACGTCGACGACGTCGGTGCGCAGCCGGGTCAGGCTCTCCTCGACGCGACGCACGACGGACGCGCCCCGCAGGTCGTAGTGGCCCGGACGGTCGTCGTCGGGGAGACGGATGCCGCACTTGGTCTGCAGGGTGAGCCGTTCACGCAGGCCGGGGCTGCGGGCGAGCACCTCGCCGAAGACGGCCTCCGCCTTGCCGTGCCGGTAGATGTCGGCGTGGTCGAAGGTCGTGATGCCGCTGTCGAGCGCGGCCGCGACCGCCACCTCCGCGGCGTCGACGTCGGCCGGACCGTACGGTTCCGGCTGCCAGCTGCCGCCGAGACCCATGCATCCGTAGACGAGTCCGTTGCCTGCGCGGGGTGGAGTGGTCATCCGGACCACCTTCGCACGGCCCCTCCTGCGCGGGCTCCGCCGCCCCCGGGCTCCGCATGGTCCCCGGCGCGCGGCGGGTCAGCCGCGGGCGGCTGCTTCGACGCGGTCCGCGGCCCAGGCCGGGCCGTCGACGGCGTGCATCTCCCGCTGCAGCGCACGGACACCGGCGAGCACGCTCTCGTCGGCGACGAGCCGCTCGACCTCGGTGCGCAGCCGCTCGGGCGTGACGTCGTCGTGCGGCAGGTGCGCCCCGAGGCCGAGTTCCGCCAGCCGCTCGGCGATGAAGTGCTGTTCGGGCGTGTAGGGCACGGCGACCACGGGCGTGCCCAGGTACATCGCCTCCATCACGCTGTTGGTCCCCCCGTGGGAGACGAAGACGTCGGCGCGCCGCAGTACCGACAGCTGAGGCACCCAGCTCATCAGCCGCACGTTGTCGGGCACCGGCCCGAGTTCGTCCCGGTCGACGTGGTCGGCGGCCGCGACCACCACGTGCCAGTCGCTGCCGGCGAACGCCTCGATGTAGGTGCGCAGGATCGCCGCCTGGCCGTCGATCTGCATGCTGCCCCTGCTGACCAGGGCGACCGGCCGGCCCGGCTCCGGCTCGTCCCAGTCGGGCTCGTCGTCCCGGCCGCCCACGGCGGGGCCGACGAACGCGAACCGGTCGTCGAAGGTCTCCTGCGCGGGCTGGAAGGAACGCGGGAGAAACACCAGGTTCGACTCGTCGGCGGGCGCGTTGAACTCCTCCAGGGTCACGTGTGCCAGGCCGTGGTCCTTCAGCAACTGTCCCTGCTTGACGAAGAAGTCGATCAGCGCGGGGTGGTGCGGATCGATCTCGTCGGCGAACAGCGAACCGATCTGCTGGGTGAGCGAGTACGTCTCGTTGGACGCCAGGGTCCCGAACATCTCGATCGCCGGGCGCTTCCACTTGCGGGCCAGCACCCGGCCCGCGGCGAACGTGCTGACGTCGTACAGCAGTACGTCGGGGATGTCGTCGCCGAACCCCTCCTCGAGCACGGGGACGGTGGCGATGCCCTCGTCGATCGACCGGACGGGCTCGTGGACCATGTACTCGGCGTCCATCGTGTCCGGCAGCTTCCGGGACGTCAGCCACGACTCGTAGCACAGGGCCCGGGCTCCGGCGGCGGTCACCTTCTCCTCGAACCTGCGGGTGGTCGCGAAGGTGACGCGGTGCCCGCGCCGTACGAGCTCCTCGACGATGGGGAGCGTCGGGCTGACGTGTCCGAACTCGGGAAGCGGCATGAAAGCCACGTGGTACGCCGACATGGCCGCAGCATGCCAGCGCACGCACCGCACGGGTGCCGCCCCGGGGGATGTCTGAGGACTTCATCAGTCCGCCCCGGCGCCACCGCTCCGGGCTCCCGCTCCAGGGGCGTGGACCGGGAGCATGGAGCGAGCAATACACACCCGCCGGACGAAATGGCCGTGCGCCGACGCCCCGCTCCGGAGCAGAATCGGGCCCATGGCGGACATGCGAGCGTTCCGGGACGCGGTCACCGACTGGGCGGCGGGCGGCGCCGACGAACCCGCACACGCACTGGCCGCGCAGCTGGAGGTGCGGACCGCGGTGCTGCTGGAAGGGCCGAGCGACCTCGCGGCCGTCGAGACGCTGGCCGCACTCCGCGGCCGCGACCTGGCGGACGAGGGCGTGTGCGTGGTGCCGATGGGCGGGGCGATGAGCGTCGGCCGCTACGCAGGCATCCTCGGGCGCACCGGGCTGGGGCTGCGGCTGACCGGCCTGTGCGACGAGCGGGAGCGGGGCTACTACGACCGTGCGCTGGACCGGGCCCGCGCGCCGCGCGACGGGATCTTCGTGTGCGTCCGGGACCTGGAGGAGGAACTGATCCGCGCGCTGGGCGTGGCGAGGGTCGAGGAGATCGTGGAGGACGAGGGCGACCTGCGGGCCTGGCGGACCTTCGTCCGCCAGCCCGCCCAGCGCAGCCAGTCGCCCGAGCAGCAGCTGCGGCGCTTCCTGGGCACGAAGAAGGGCCGCAAGATCCGCTACGGCACACTCCTGGTCGGAGCCCTCGACGGCGGCCGGACGCCCGCGCCCCTCGACGACCTCCTGGCGAGTCTGTGACCGGCGCTCCCCCCTGGTCGGCACCGTTCGTGCGCGAGGGAGCCCAAGCAGAAAACCCCAGGTCACCGACCTGGGGTTCGCGTGGTGTCCGAGGGGGGACTTGAACCCCCACGCCCGATAAAGGGCACTAGCACCTCAAGCTAGCGCGTCTGCCATTCCGCCACCCGGACAGGGTGTCCCGCACGGCGTGCGCCGTGCTGACGGGGAACACCATACCAAGGATCCCCGGTGCTCCTCACCTGGGTAAACCGGGACGGAGGAGAGCCCCGGGCGGGGGCCCTCCTCCGTGGTTCGCGGGTTCGGCGTCAGCGGTGGCTCTTCATCAGCTGGCCGCGCACGGCGCCGGCCGGGAAGCGCTCGTTGTGGACGTTGACGTAGAAGAAGAACGGGTCCTTCTTGATGCCCTCGAGCTCCCAGAAGGTCAGGACGCGGGCGGCGTTGTTCGGGTTCTGCCAGCTGCGGGCGCGGATGCAGTCCGAGACGGTGCCGTTGCGCGGCGGGGTCTTGAGGGTGACGGCGATCGGGCCGGCCTCGCCGCGGGGGCCGAAGTGGATGTGGGCGGCGGTCGGGGTGGCGACGCGGCGGACGCTCAGCTTGTAGCAGAGGGTGCCGTTCTCGATCTTGTAGCGGAAGCGGCCTTCGCCGTTCCGGTCGCCGGGGCCGGGGACCTCCTGCCGGCCGTCGAGGTGGGCCCAGCCGGTGACCTTGTGCTTGCCGCCGCCCATCGCGTCGGCGCCGGCCGGTGCGGCCACGGTGGTCAGCAGGACCGAGGCGCCCAGGGCGGCCGCCGCAGCGAGGGATACAACGCGCATGTCGATGCTCCTGTGTGATCGGAGGGGTGATGCCCCCACGACGCTAAGTGAGCAACGGATATACCGCATCAACAGGGCGCATTCGTGTGTTTACCGGGTCGATATCGACGTGTCCACCCGTGCGGCGTAGTGGAAGGGAGGACCGGGTCCGGCCGCCCGGGTGGTGTGCGGGCCTCAGCTGCAGTCTCCGCGGGAGCGGAGGGAACGGAGGTGGCGGCTGGAGCGGCGGGCCGTGCTGAGCGAACCGGCGGGGTTGGCGACGGGGTCGGGGGCGTCGTCGCGCTCGACCAGCCAGTGGTGGCGGCGCCGCTGCCGGGGGAGGCTCCCGACCGTGTCGATGAAGTGGCGGTAGTCGAGGTCGCCGTCGCCGACGTCGGTCATGCGGTACCCGTCGCGGGTGCCGTCCTCGCGCTCGCCGTCCTTGACGTGGAAGAGCGGGAAGCGGTCGGGGGCGGCCCGTACGTAGTCCAGCGGCTCGAACGGGGCGGGCGTGCCGTCGGGGCGGACGCTGAAGCGGTACTGCCCGACGTACGCCCAGTAGACGTCCATCTCGAAGTGGACCAGGTCCGGTTCGGTCTCGGCGAGCAGCAGGTCGTAGAGGCGCACGTCCGGGCGGTCCTCGGCGAAGCCGAACTCCTCGGCGTGGTTGTGCTGGTAGAACATCAGGCTGCGGGCGCGGGCGGCGGCGCCGTAGGTGTGGAAGTCGTCTGCGGCGCGCTTCCACGCGTCGACCGTGTCGCCGTAGCGGTTCGGGGCCCAGGGGGTGCCGACGGCGGGCAGGCCGAGGGCCTCGGCGTCGTCGAGCACGCGTTCCAGGCTGGTGGCGAAGCTGTACGCGTCCGGGTCGCCGCCGTCGGCGTGGTAGGCGACGTGGCTGCCGACGCCGCGCAGTCCGTTGTCGCGCAGCAGACGGCGCAGGGCGGGGAGCGAGAGGTCGCCGGTGCCCTGGGTGTAGCCGGCGAACTCGACTTCGCTGTAGCCGTGGCGGGCGAGGCGTTCGAAGAGGCGGGCGAAGCCGATCTCCTGGACCTGGTCGCGGACGGTGTAGAGCTGGATGCCGAGCCTTCCGGGGGGCAGCACCGGGCGTCCCCGTCCGCGGGCGCCCGCCGCGGCGGCCGGGGTGGTCGCGGTGCCGAGCAGCGCGGTGGCGGCCGTGCCGGCGGCGACGCCGAGGAGGCCGCGCCGCCGGAGGCGGCGGGCGAGGGGGCCGGGGTCGGGCTGGTGGGGCATCAGGAGTCTCCTGTCGTCGGCCTGGAGGGCGGGGTGGGAGGCGGCGCGGGCTGCGGGGTGGGATGCAGGGCGGGGCGCGGGGTCGGGGGCAGGGCGAGGTCGAGGAGGAGGCCCTTGACGTCGGTGGCCGCGACGGTTCCGTGCCCGGGGAGGGCGCCGGGGCGGTCGCACAGCAGCACGGGCCCGTGCGCGGGGTCCTCGGGCAGCCGGCCGTGGCTGCCCCGCACGGGTGAGGGGTCCAGCGGGACGACGGACATCCGGTACCGCATGCCGGTCTTCTTGCGCGCGAGTGCGGCCGCGGCCCGCAGCCTCACGTAGGGGTCGAGCGGGTCCAGGAACAGCTCGGCCGGGTCGTAGCCCGGTTTGCGGTGGATCTCGACCAGGCGGGCGAAGTCGGGGGCGCGGTCGTCGTCGAGCCAGTAGTAGTAGGTGAACCAGGCGTCCGGTGCGGCGACGGCCACCAGCTCGCCCGAGCGGGGGTGGTCGAGTCCGTGGGCCTTCTTGCCGTCGTCGTCCAGGAGCAGGGCGACGCCCGGCAGGCCGGCGAGCAGGTCGCGGACGGCGGGCAGGTCGCCGGGGCGGCGCACGTAGACGTGGGCGAGCTGGTGGTCGGCGACCGCGAACGCGCGGGAGGTGGTGGGGTCCAGGTACTCCATGCCGTCCTGGGTGTGGACCTCCAGCAGCCCGGCGCGGCGCAGGGCCCGGTTGACGTCGACGGGACGGGAGACGGGCGTGATGCCGTATTCGGAGAGCACGACGACCGTACGGTCCTCCGCCGCGGCGTCGTCGAGGAGCGGCGCGAGGACGCGGTCGGCGTCGCGGGCGGCCGCGTGGGCCGGGGGGTCGTCGGGGCCGTGGCGCTGCAGGTCGTAGTCGAGGTGGGGAACGTAGGCGAGGGCGAGGTCGGGGCGGCGGGTGCGCAGGATGTGGCGGGTGGCGTCGACGATCCACTGCGAGGAGGGCAGCGAGGCGCCGGGTCCCCAGAAGCGGAAGAGGGGGAAGGTGCCCAGTTCGGCGGTGAGTTCGTCGTGCAGGGCGGGGGGACGGGTGTAGCAGTCGGGTTCCTTGCGTCCGTCGGCGTAGTAGACGGGACGCGGGGTGACGGTCCAGTCGACGTCGGCGCCCATGGCGTACCACCAGCAGATGTTGGCGACGGTGTAGCCGGGGTGCCGGTCGCGGGCGGCGTGCCACAGCTTCTCCCCGGCGACCAGCGCGTTGTGCTGCCGCCACAGCAGGACCTCCCCGAGTTCGCGGAAGTACCAGCCGTTGCCGACGATGCCGTGCACGGCCGGGAGGGTGCCGGTGAGGAAGGTGGACTGCGCGGCACAGGTGACGGCGGGCAGGACGGTCTCCAGGGCGGCTCGGGAGCCGCCGTCCGCCAGCGCCTTCAGGCGCGGCATGTGGGCGAGCAGGCGCGGGGTGAGGCCGACGACGTCGAGGACGAGCAGGGGCCGGGGGCGTGCCGGGGCGGGGGCCGTCATGGCAGCTCCTTGAGACCCAGGTCGGTGAGGAGGTCGCGGGCGACGTCGAGTTCGGCGGCGATGCCGGCCGCGAGCTGTGCACGGGTGCGGGGGCGCAGGCCGGGCGGGAGCGCCTGCCAGGTGTACGTCTCGACCTCCAGGTGGTGGGTGAGGGGTGCGGGGCCGCCGACGAGGCGGGCCAGGGCCGCGTGCAGCACGTCGAGGGTGGCGGTGAGCGGCGGCGCGAGCGGCGCGTGCAGCGGGACGTGGAAGTGGGCGCGCCAGGGTGCGGTGGTGGGCAGGGCGCCGGGGGCCAGGGCCTCGTCGAGGTCGTCGGTGGCCAGGAGGGCGCCGTCCGGGCCGGGGGTGCGGGTCTGGTGCAGGAAGCGCGGCTCGGCGAAGTCGGCGAGCGAGGCCCGTACGGCGGGGCGGGCGGGGTCGGCGGCGTGCAGGGCGGCGGAGAGCTGGGACTTGACGACGGGGATGCCGGCCGCGGCGAGGGAGTCGACGGCCTGGCCGGGGTCCTCGAAGGCGGTGGCGAGGTGGCAGGTGTCGAGGCACACGCCGATGCGGTGGGCGGGTGGGGCTCCGCCGCCGGTGAGGGCGTCGACGGCGTCGGCGGTGGTTTCGACGGTGCAGCCGGGTTCGGGTTCCAGGCCGATGCGCAGGGAGCGGCCGGTGGTCTCCTGCAGGGCGTCCAGCCGGTGGGCGAGGGTGGTCAGGGCGGCGAGGGCGGTGTGGCGGGCGGCCTGGTCGAAACCGGTGCGCCAGGCGAGCGGCAGGGTGGAGACGGTGCCCTCGTCGACGTCGTCGGGGAGGAGCGCGGCGAGCAGGCGGGCCAGGTCGGCGGTGTGGTCCAGCCGTGCGGGGTCGGTCCAGTCGGGGCGGTAGACGCGGTATTTGACGCGCTGTGCGCCGAATCCCTGGTAGGGGAAGCCGTTGAGGGTGACGACCTCCAGGCCGCGGGCGTCGAGGGCCCGGCGGAGGCGGCGGAGTGCGGCGGGGTCCTCGGTCAGTGCGCGGGCGGCTTCGTGGGCCAGCCACAGGCCGATGCCGAGGCGGTCGCGGTGCAGGCGGCGGCGGACCGGCTCGGCGTGGTCGCGGAGTTGCCGGATCACGCCGTCGAGGTTCTCCGCGGCGTGCACGTTGGTGCAGTAGGAGAGGTGGACGGTGGAGCCGTCGGGGTGGCGGAAGCGCACCGTCAGTCACCGCCCCGGAGGAGGGAGTTGCCCTCGTGGGTCGCGGCGGGCGGGGCGACGTCGAGGTCGAGGCGTCCGCTGAGGCCGTAGAAGGCGACGGGGTTGCGCCACAGGACCTGGTCGGCGTCGTCGGGGGTGAAACCGGCGGCGAGCAGGGCGTCGCCGAAGCGGCGGGGGGTCAGGGGGTCGCTGTGGCCCCAGTCGGCGGCGGAGTTGACCAGGGTGCGGCGCAGGCAGTCCGGGCCGCGGTCGGCGAGGATGCGGACCATGCGGGCCTCGTCCATCTTGGTGTCGGGGTAGAGGGAGAAGCCGAGCCAGCAGCCGCTGTCGAGGGCGGCGTCGACGGTGGTCTCGTTGAGGTGGTCGACGAGGACGCGTTCGGCGGGGAGCGCCGACTCGCGGACGACGTCGAGGGTGCGGGCGAGGCCGGCGGCCTTGTCGCGGTGCGGGGTGTGGACGAGTGCGGGCAGTTCGTGGTCGGCGGCGAGTTGGAGCTGGGCGGCCAGCGCGGTGTCCTCGGCGGGGGTCATGGAGTCGTAGCCGATCTCGCCGACGGCGACCACGGAGTCCTTCAGCAGGTAGTGCGGCAGCGCGTCCAGCACGGGTGTGCAGCGCGGGTCGTTGGCCTCCTTGGGGTTGAGGGCCAGCGTGCAGTGGTGGGCGATGCCGTGCTGGGCGGCCCGGAAGGGCTCCCAGCCGAGGAGGGAGTCGAAGTAGTCGTAGAAGCTCTCCGGTGCGGTACGGGGCTGCCCGAGCCAGAACGAGGGCTCGACGACGGCGCGTACGCCCGCCTCGTACATGGCGGTGTAGTCGTCGGTGGTGCGCGAGGTCATGTGGATGTGGGGGTCGAAGATGCGCATGGCGTTCAGGGCTCCTTCGCGGGCGGGGCCGGAGGCGCGGCGGCGCCGGTGAGGGCGAGGGCGTGGTGCAGGTCGCCGGGAACGGGACGGCCGGCGGCGGTGCGTTCGGCGGCGTAGTCGGTCAGCATGCGGGCGAGTTCGGCGTCGCCTGCGGCACGTTCGGCGAGGGAGGCCACTGCCGCGAGGGGGACTCCGGTGAAGAGGCACTTGAGCAGTGCCTGCCGCCAGGCGTCGGGCGGAAGGTGCGTGGCGGCGTACGGTCCGAGCGCGGCGGCGGTCAGGCGGGTGTCGTTGGCCCGCAGTGCGTCCTGGACGAGCGGCACGGCGTCGGGTCCCAGGTGGGGCAGGAGCGGGAGGGCGAGCAGCACGGCGCGGCGTTCGGCGGCGCTGCCGCGGGTGTAGAGGCGGGTCAGGGCGGGTGCGCCGGGCCGGGCCGCCTGCAGGATCAGGACGCGTGCCGCCTCGGCGACGTCGCCTGCGCCGACGGGCCCGGGGCCGGGGCGGCAGTGGCGGCCGGCGGAGGCGAAGTGTTGTTCCCAGGCGGGGAGGCCGCCGGGGGACGTCGTCGTCGCTTCGGCATCGCAGAGGGCGGTGGCGAGCCAGGCGGCGGATGCGGGGGCGAGGTGGCCGGTGAGAGTGCTGCGCAGGGCGCGGGTGTCGGCGCCGCCGCCGTTCACGGGCGGGCCCCCGCCGGGGAGTGCGCCGCGCTCGCGCGTTCGGCGGCTAGCAGGAACGGCAGGGCGGCGGCGGCCTGTTCGGGTCCCGCGTGGGAGTGGCGGGGCAGTTCGACGGTGACGAGCCCGGCGTATCCGGCGTCGCGGAGGGCGGCGAGGACGGGTGGGGCGTCGAGTTCCCCGTCGCCGAACGGCAGGTGCTCGTGGACGCCTCGGCGCATGTCCTCGATCTGCACGTGCCGCAGCCAGGGCGCGGCCGCGCGCACGCAGTCCGCGGGCGGGTCCGCCTCCAGGCACAGGCAGTGGCCGATGTCGAGGGTCAGGCCGAGGGCGGGCGGGTCGTCCAGGGCGCGGCGCAGGCGGTGGAAGCCCGCCAGGTCGCCGAGCAGGTGGCCGGGTTCGGGTTCCACCGCCAGCGGTACGCCGGTGGCCGACGCCGTGTCGAGGAGTCCGGGCAGGGCTGCGGTGAGGCGTCGCCAGGCCGTCTCCTCCGGCACGCCGGGCGGGGTGACGCCGCTGAAGCAGTGGACGGCGTGTGCGCCGAGGTCCGCCGCGACGCGCACCGCCGTGTGGAGCAGGCGGAGGCGGGCGGCGCGGTCCTCGGGGGCGTCGTCCAGCAGCGTGGGGCCGTGTTTGCGGCGCGGGTCCAGGACGTAGCGGGCGCCGGTCTCGACGGTGGCGGTCAGGCCGTGGCGGGCCAGGAGCCGGGCGACGGCGGCGGTGCGGGCGGCGAGCCCGGGGGCGAGGGGGTCGAGGTGCATGTGGTCGAGCGTCAGGCCGACGCCGTCGTAGCCGAGGTCGGCGAGCAGCGCGAGGGCGTCGGCGAGCCGCAGGTCGGTGAGGCCGTTGCTGCCGTAGGCGTAGCGGAGGGGCGGCTTCGCGCTCCCGTGGGGTGTCACGTGGGACGTCACGTGGGGCTGACCTTTCGGGAGAAGTGCCGGGCGAGGGGCAGCAGGGCGAGTACGCCGGTGGCGGTGGCGGTGCCGGAGGCGCCGTGCCGGCCGGAGGCGCGGGCGATCAGTGCGGCCTGGAGCGGGATCAGGGCGCGGATGCCGCCGCCGACGGCGCGCTGGAGGAGCGGCGGGGAGGGGTTGAGGGCGGCGTGGGCGAGGGGGCGGCCGGCGGTGGCGAGGTAGGCGGCGGTCGCCGTCGCGACGAGCACGCGGTCGTGCGGGCGTGGCGTCACCCGGGGACCGCGCGCGCGGCGGCCCGGGATGCCGCCGGCGAGCACGGCGACGGTGGCGAGGGCGCGCAGCGCGGGGGCGCTGGAGCCGCCGGTCGTCTCGTGGCGGGAGACGGCGGTGACGGCGAGGGTGTGCGTGCCGAGTGCGAGCGCGGGACCGAGCGCCTCGCGCAGCGGGGTGCGTCTGCCGCGTCCGGCCGGCGTCCGGCCGGCGGCGAGGGCGCCGAGGAAGAGGTCCAGGGCGCGGGCGGTGGCCATGGTGGCGGGGGCGGCACGGGTGTGCTTCAGCCCCAGGTCGTACGCCCAGACGGTGCCGGCGAGGGCGGTGGCCGTGGTCAGCGCGGGGCGCCCGGCGAGGGCGACGAGGCCGAGGCCGGTGCCCGTGAGGGCGGCGGCCGCTGTGAGGGCGGCGCGCGGGGTGACGCGTCCGGAGGGCAGGGGCCGTCCGGGGCGCTCGCGGGCGTCCTCCTCGCGGTCGGACCAGTCGTTGAGCGCCATGCCCGCCTCGTACAGGCACAGGGACGTCCCCACGGCGAGCACGGTGCCGCGGCCGGGGCGGCGGCCGGTGACGGCGGCACCCGCGAGCGCGTCCCCGGGGACGCTGAAGAGGGCGGAGACGCGCAGGAGTTCCGCCCAGGCGCGCAGGCGCGCGGCGGAGCGGGGCGTGCGGACCGCACCGGCCGTCCGGGCCGCCCTTGCCGCCCTCGCCGTGCGGAGCCGCGGCGCGGTGCTGCGGGCGCTGCGTGGCGCGGCGCCGGGGGTCACGGGGCGACCCGCAGCCGCTCGGCGAGTGTGAGGAGCGCGCGCCACTGCTCGGGGAGGCCGCCGGGGCCGGTGTCGGGGTCCTTGAAGTAGAAGCCGAGGCCGTCGACCGGGCCGGTGAGGCCGGCCGCGTGGGCGCGGGCGAGGAGGCGGGCGAGGTCGAGCACCAGGGGGGCGGCGAGGGCGGAGTCGCATCCCTGCCAGATGGTCTGGAGGTACATCCGGGAGCCGAGGAAGCCGTCGAAGGCGACGTGGTCCCAGGCGGTCTTCCAGTCGCCCATGGCGGGGACGTCGTCGATGTGCAGCGCCCCGTCGGGGAGTTCGCCGAGGGTGTCGGCGAGGACGCGGGCCTTGCCCGCGTTCTTCGCGGCGGCGGCGCCGGGTTCGGTGAGGGAGGCGCCGTCGCCGCCGCCGAGCAGGTTGGTGCCGGACCAGGCGCGGACGTCGAGGGCGCGCTGCGCGAACATCGGGGCGAGCACGGACCGCAGCAGGGTCTGACCGGTCTTCCCGTCCCGGCCCGCGTGCGGGAGGCCGGACCGCGCGGCGGCGGGCCGCAGTCTCGGATGGTGCAGGCCCGCGGACGGGGTGAAGTTGACGTACGGGCAGCCGGCGCGGAGCGCGGCGGCCGCGTAGAGGGAGCTGGCGGGGAACGCCTCGCCGACGGGGGCGGGTTCGGTGCTGGCGACGTTGACGACGACGGTGCGCGCCAGGCCGTGGGTGCGGGTGAAGGCGCGCAGGTCGGCCGCGAAGGCGGCGACGAGCTGCTCCTCACCGCGGGCGTCCGCGGTGGGTGTGCCTCCGGGCCGTATCGCGGCGTCGGCGGCGGCGAGTTCGTCGAGCACGGCGGTGGGGAGGCCGTGCGGGAGGACTCCGGAGGCGACGAGGGCCTCGGCGCGTTTGGGCAGGAGGGTGGTGGCGGTGTCGTGTCCGCCGAAGACCAGCCGGCGCAGCGGTGGCAGGCCGCAGTCGGGGAAGGCGGCGCTCTCGGTGACCATGCCGGTCGGCGGGGCGAGGCCCGCGGCGACCGCGGCGCAGCCCGTGATGGTGGTGGTGCCGACGGAGCCGCGGGCTCCGATCAGCCAGACACCGGTGCGTTCGTCGTGCGCGTGCGCGGTCACGGGTGCCTCCCTGGGGTGGGGTTCGGGTGGCGGCGACGGACGGGGAGTCGGCGTTCTCCCCGTCCGTCGCCTGGCGCCGTCCGCGACCCCCCTCGGATCGCGGGCGACGGGTCGGAAGGGCGACGGCGACGCCGTGCGGGCGTCGCCGCGGGACGGCCGGGCGCGGCTGGGCGTGAGTGGGGCACGGGTGGGGCGCGGGTTTCGCTGAACCGTCGGGGGCGCTCTGGCGGTAACGGTCGTGCGCTGTCGGGGCCTGCGCTGCGAGGGCCGGGGGAAAGGGGCCCGAGGGGTGTCCGGGAGCGCTTCCACCCAAGGGAGCCAAGGGGTCAGGCTGGTCCGTACACGTCAGGAACCGTAGTCACCTTCCGCCCGGTTGGGAAGACCTTGACGACAGAAATCGCCCGTCTTCGTCCCCTGTCAGGACAAAGAATGACGAGGTGTCAGCTTCCGTCGTCGCCGCCGCCGAAGGCCGCGTCGAACGACGCCTGCGGCGGCTCGTAGTCGTACGCCTTGAGGCGGCGCAGCGCCTCGGGCGCTCCCTGGAGCCGGTCCATGCCCGCGTCCTCCCACTCGACGGAGACCGGCCCGTCGTAGCCGATGGAGCGCAGCATGCGGAACACGTCCTCCCAGGCGACGTCGCCGTGCCCGGCGGAGACGAAGTCCCAGCCGCGGCGGGGGTCGCCCCAGGGAAGGTGGGAGCCGAGACGGCCGTTGCGGCCGTCCAGGCGGCGGCGGGCCTCCTTGCAGTCCACGTGGTAGATGCGGTCGCGGAAGTCGTAGAGGAAGCCGACCGGGTCGAGGTCCTGCCAGACGAAGTGGCTGGGGTCGAAGTTCAGGCCGAAGGCGGGACGGTGGCCGATGGCCTCCAGCGCCCGGTGGGTGGTCCAGTAGTCGTAGGCGATCTCGCTCGGGTGCACCTCGTGGGCGAACCGCACTCCCTCGGCGTCGAAGACGTCGAGGACCGGGTTCCAGCGTT
Organism: Streptomyces sp. CNS606; assembly: GCF_000426325.1. Lineage (NCBI taxonomy): Bacteria > Bacillati > Actinomycetota > Actinomycetes > Kitasatosporales > Streptomycetaceae > Streptomyces > Streptomyces sp. CNS606. The sequence goes on along the minus strand of NZ_AUFD01000005.1, from coordinate 159,289 downwards.
CGGCGAAGTCCTCGTAGCCGCGCTCGACCATGTGCGGCGGTACGGGCGGGAACATGGCGACCAGGTGCCAGATGGAGGAGCCGGTGAAGCCGACCACCGTACGGACACCGAACGCGGCGGCCGCGCGGGCGGTGTCGGCCATCTCCGCGGCGGCCCGCCGCCGTACGCCCTCCGCCTCCCCGTCGCCCCAGATGCGGGCGGGCAGGATGGCCTGGTGGCGTTCGTCGATGGGGGCGTCGCAGACGGCCTGGCCGACGAGGTGGTTGGAGACGGCCCAGCACCGGAGTCCGTGTTTTTCGAGCAGGGCGTGGCGGCCCGCGAGGTAGCCCGGCTCGTTCAGGGCCCGGTCCACCTCGAAGTGGTCGCCCCAGCAGGCCAGTTCCAGGCCGTCGTAGCCGAAGTCGCGGGCGAGGCGGCAGACCTCCTCCAGCGGAAGGTCGGCCCACTGCCCGGTGAAGAGGGTGAAGGATCGCGGCATCGTGCACTCCTCGCGGGACGTCGGGTCTCAGGTCTGGGGAACGGGGATGAGGACGCTGCTCTTGCCGGCGCTCTCCTCGACGGCGGCGAGCACGCGCTGCACCCGCAGGCCGTCCTCGAAGGAGGGTGCCGGGTCGGTGCCGTCCGCGACCGCCCGGAGGAGGTCCCGGGCCTGGTGGACGAAGGTGTGCTCGTAGCCCAGGCCGTGGCCCGGCGGCCACCAGGCGTCCAGGTACGGGTGGGTGTCCTCGGTGACGAGGATGCGCCGGAAACCGGCTTCTGCGGCGTCCTGCGTGTGGTCGTGGAACTGGAGTTCGTTGAGCCGTTCCAGGTCGAACGCCAGGGAGCCGGCGGTGCCGTTGACCTCGACCCGCAGGGCGTTCTTGCGGCCTGCGGCGACGCGGCTGACCTCGAAGGCGGCGAGGGCTCCGGACGCCAGCCGGCCGCCGAACAGCGCGGCGTCGTCGACGGTGACCTCGCCGAGCACGCCCGGCCCCTCCCCCGGCACCGGCCGGCGCGTGGTGAAGGTCTCCGTCTGCGCGGTGACCTGCACCAGCGGCTCCCCCGCGAGGTGCTGCGCCAGGTCCACGGCGTGCGCACCGAGGTCGCCGAGCGCACCGGAGCCGGCCTGGTCCCGGCGCAGCCGCCAGGCGAGCGGGAAGCCGGGGTCGACCAGCCAGTCCTGCAGGTAGGCGACGCGTACGTGCCGCACCGTGCCGACCCGCCCGCGGGCGATCATGTCGCGGGCGAGGGCAAGGGCGGGGGTGCGGCGGTAGTTGAAGCCCACCATGGCGACCTGCCCGCGGCTGCGGGCCTCGGCGGCCGCCCGCACCATGGCCTCCGCCTCGGCCACGGTGTTGGCGAGCGGCTTCTCGCACAGCACGTGCTTGCCGGCCTCCAGCGCCGCGATCGCGATCTCGGCGTGGCTGGCACCGGGGGTGCAGATGTCGACGAGCTGGACGTCGTCGCGGGCGACGAGCGCCCGCCAGTCCGTCTCGGCCGCCGCCCAGCCCAGCCGCCCGGCGGCCGCCCGTACGGCGGCCGGGTCGCGTCCGCACACGGCAGCCATGGCCGGGTTCAGCGGCAGGTCGAACACGCGGCCCACGGTGCGCCAGCCCTGTGAGTGGGCGGCGCCCATGAAGGCGTAACCGACCATGCCCACGCCGAGGGTGGGCAGCGGCCGGGCGCCCGCCGGGGGCGTACCGGCCGGCTCGGGCACGGCGTCTGCCTGCGGTGCTGCGGCGGGCGCGGCGGTGTCGTGCGACATGGATGGCCTCCTGTCGGGGTGGCGGAACCGGTCAGTTGAAGCCGGTGGGCAGGTACTCCTCGACGTTGTCCTTGGTCACGACCGCCGAGTAGCACGTGAGGGACGCCGGGATCTCCAGGCCCGCGAGGCCGCCGACGCCGCGTGACTGCCCGAGGGCGCGGGCGAGGTCGATGGCGGAGGCGGCCATCGTCGGCGGGTACAGCACGGTGGCCTTGAGTACGGAGTCGTCGGCCTGGATGGCGTCCATCGCGTGCCGCGAGCCGGCGCCGCCGACCATCAGGAACTCGTCGCGGCCGGCCTGCTCGATGGCACGCTCCGCGCCGACGCCCTGGTCGTCGTCGTGGTTCCACAGGGCGTCGAACTCGGGGACGGCCTGGAGCAGCGCGGACATCTTCTTCTGCCCCGACTCCACCGTGAACTCGGCGGCCTGGCGGGCGACCTTCTCGATGCCGGGGTAGTTCTTCAGCGCGTCGTCGAAGCCGCGGGTGCGCTCCTGGGTGAGTTCGAGGTTGTCCATCCCGGCGAGCTCGACGACCTTGGCGTTCTTCTTGCCCTTCAGTCGCTCGCCGATGAACCGGCCGGCGTTCAGGCCCATGCCGTAGTTGTCGCCGCCGATCCAGCAGCGGTACGCCTGCGGGGTGTTGAAGACGCGGTCGAGGTTGACCACCGGAATGTCCTGGCGCATGGCCTTGAGACCGATGCGGGTCAGTGCCTTGCCGTCGGCGGGGAGGATGACCAGGACATCGACCTTCTTGTTGATGAGGGTCTCGATCTGGCCGCTCTGCTGGGCGATGTCGTTGGAGCCCTCGGTGGTGACGAGGGTGACGTCCTCGTAGGCTTCGGCGCGACTCCGGGCCTGTTCGTTGATGGCGTTCAGCCAGCCGTGGTCGGCCTGCGGGCCGGCGAAGCCGATGGTCACCTCCTTGCCGGGCTCGTCGTCGGCCGAACCGGCGGGCTGCCGTCCGGTGTCCGGGTCCTCGTTGTTCTGGTTGCTGGTGCAGCCGGCGGCGAACAGGGCGCCGGCCGCGGCGGTGCCGAGCAGGACGCCGCGGCGGGAGGCCAGCGGCGGCGCGTCGGTGCCGGCGGGGACGCGGGGGAGCTTTCTCATGAGGTGGACCGACCCTTCTGGACCAGGACTGCGGCGACGATGATGGCGCCCTTGGCGATCTGCTGGACGTCGCTCTGGAGGTTGTTCAGAGCGAACAGGTTGGTGATCGTGGTGAAGACGAGGACGCCGAGGACCGAGCCGGTGATCGTGCCGCGGCCGCCGCTGAGCAGCGTGCCGCCGATGATCGCCGCCGCGATGGCGTCGAGTTCGTAGAGGTTGCCGTTGGTGTTCTGGCCGGAGCCGGTGAGCACGATGAGCATGAAGGCGGCGATGCCGCAGCACAGGCCGGAGAGCAGGTAGAGCATCAGGCGCTGACGCCGCACGTCGATGCCGGCGAGCCGGGAGGCCTCCGGGTTGCCGCCGACGGCGACGGTGCGCCGTCCGAAGGTGGTGCGGGTGAGCACCAGCCAGCCGACGACGCTGACGGTCAGGAAGACGAGCACCAGCGGCGGGACGCCGAGCACGTGGCTGTCGGGCAGGCCCAGGTCGAGGACGGACTGCACCTCGACGATCTGCGTGCGGCCCTCGCTGATCTGGAGGGCGAGGCCGCGGGCGGAGGCGAGCATGGCCAGGGTGGCGATGAACGGCACCATCGGCCCGTAGGCGATCAGGAGGCCGTTGACCAGGCCGCAGCCGACGCCCACGACGACGGCGCAGAACAGGATGCCGGCCAGGCCGTAGGACTGGGTGGCGACGGTCGTCGCCCACACGGAGGCGAGGGCGACGATCGCGCCGACGGACAGGTCGATGCCGCCCCCGATGATGACGAAGGTGACGCCCACCGTCACGACGCCGATCACGGACGCCTGCGTGAGGATCAGTTCGACGTTGTCCAGGCTGAGGAACTGTTCGGGCCGGGTGATGCCGCCGACCAGGACGAGCACGCCCAGGACGGCGAGCAGGGACACGTGCAGCATGTCGACGCGTCCGGCCGCCGCACGCGTCCGGGACGGGGCCGGTTCCGGGGGTGCGGGGGCCGGTCCCCCCTTGGACACGGTGCTCAGCACGTCGGGCTTCCTTCCATGACGAGGTCGAGGACGCGGTGCTCGTCGAGCTCCCGCGCGGGCGCGGTGTGGACGACGCGGCCCTCGCGCAGGACGAGGACGCGGTCGGCGAGGCCGAGGACTTCGGGAACCTCGCTGGAGACCAGCAGGACGGCCACGCCCGCGTCGGCGAGGCGGCGGATCAGGGCGTACAGCTCGGAGCGGGCGCCGACGTCGACGCCGCGGGTGGGTTCGTCCAGCAGCAGGACCCGGCATTCGCGGAGCAGCCAGCGCGCGAGGACGACCTTCTGCTGGTTGCCGCCGGACAGGGTGCGCACCGGCCGGTCGGGGTCGTCGGGGGCGAGCGACAGTTCGCGGGTGCGGGCGCGGGCCGCCTCGCGTTCGCGGCGGCGGTCCAGCCAGCCGCCGCGGGCGAAGCGGGAGAGCGTGGAGACGGACACGTTGCGGGTGACGGACTCCAGCATCAGCAGGCCCTGCGCCTTGCGTTCCTCGGGCGCCAGGCCGATGCCCGCGCGGACGGCGGAACGGACCGACCCGGGGCGCAGCGGCCGTCCCCCGACCCGTACGCGGCCGGTGGTGGGGCGGCGGGCGCCGTACACCGTCTCCAGGATCTCGGAGCGTCCGGAGCCGACGAGCCCGGCGAGTCCGACGATCTCTCCGGGGCGCACCTCCAGGTCCAGGGGCGCGAACTCCCCCGCGCGGGAGAGGGATTCGACGCGCAGCAGCGGGGGCGGTGCGTCCTTCGCCGGCGCCGGGGGGACGTCGGGGCGGGCGGGGAAGGCGTACGCGAAGTCGCGGCCGGTCATCAGCGACACGACCGTGGCGGTGGCGGTGGTCCGGGCGGGCAGGTCGCGGGCGACGGTGGAGCCGTCCTTGAGGACGGTGAGGCGGTCGCCGATGCGCCGGATCTCCTCCAGCCGGTGCGAGATGTAGACGACGGCGACGCCTGCGGAGGTCATGGCTCCGACGATGCGGAAGAGGTTCTCGACCTCGTCCGGGTCGAGGGCGGCCGAGGGCTCGTCCATGACGATCAGCCGCACCTCGTGGGACAGGGCCCGCGCCATGGAGACGATCTGCTGCCCGGCGGCGGGGAGCCGGCCGACCAGGGTGCCGGGGTCGATCTCCGGGTGGCCGAGGCGGGAGAGGAGGTCGGCGGTGCGGGCGCGTGCCTCGCGGGGGCGCACCAGGCCGCCGCGGGTGATCTCGTGGCCGAGGAAGACGTTCTCGGTGACGGAGAGGTGCTCCACCAGGTCGAGTTCCTGGTAGATGGTGGCGATGCCCAGGCGCATCGCGGCGACCGGGGTGGGCAGCCGTACGGTCTCGCCGCGCCAGGTGATCCGGCCCGCGTCGGGCTGGTGGGCCCCGGCCAGGACCTTGATCAGGGTGGACTTGCCGGCGCCGTTCTGGCCCAGGAGGCAGTGCACCTCGCCGGCTTCGACGTCGAGGTCGACGCCGTCCAGGGCGCGGACGCCGGGGAAGGTCTTGGTGATGCCGGACATCGTCAGCAGGGGTGCCATGCGCGGGCCTTACGTGCGTGCGGGCAGGGAGCCGTACGGGACGTGCGTGCCGGGCGGGTACGGCGCCACGCGGGGCGGCGCCGCGGGTGCGAGCGCTCTCACGGGTTCACGGTTCACGGGTTCGCGGAGGCGTGCGCTCCGCGAGGGCGGTGCCGGGTCGGGCGGGTGGTTTCCGGTGGCGCTGTACGTGCGGCCCGGCCGTCAGGCCGGGGAGAACAGGTGGTCGCTGATGAGCCGTGCGGCGCCGGTGACGCCCGCGACCTGGCCGAGTTCGCCCAGGACGATGGGGAGGTTGCCGGTCGCCAGAGGCAGGGACTGGTGGTAGACCTGAGTGCGGATGCTGGCGAGCAGCGTGTGGCCGAGGCCGGTGACCCCGCCGCCGATGACGACCAGGCCGGGGTTGAAGAAGCTGACCAGGCCGGCGATGACCTGACCGGTGCGGGCTCCGCCGTCCCGGATGAGGTCCAGCGAGGCGCCGTCGCCGGCGGCCGCGGCGGCGGCCACGTCGGCTCCCGTCAGCCTGCCCGACGTCTCCAGCCTGCTGGCGAGTTCGGCCGAACGGCCCTCCCGGGCCGCCGACTCGGCATCGCGGGCGAGGGCGGAGCCGCCGAAGTACGCCTCCAGGCAGCCGCGGTTGCCGCAGGCGCACTGCCGGCCGCGGGGTTCGACCTGGATGTGGCCGATGTCCCCGGCGCTGCCGGTGGTGCCGCGGTGGACCGTGCCGCCCGCGACGATGCCGCAGCCGATGCCGGTGCCGATCTTCACGCAGATGAAGTCCGGTACGTGGCGGGCGACTCCGGCCTGCTGCTCGCCCATGGCCATCAGGTTCACGTCGTTGTCGACCATGACCGGGCAGCCGAGTTCCTGACTCAGCGCCTCCCGGACCGGGAAGCCGTCCCAGCCGGGCATGATCGGCGGGGCGACCGGCACTCCCTCGGGGAAGCGGACCGGCCCCGGAACGCCGATGCCGGCGCCGTCGAAGCCCTCCGCGACCCCGGAGTCCTTCAGCTTGCCGACCATCGTCAGCACCTGCTCGAAGACGGCCACCGGCCCTTCCCGCACGTCCATCGGGTGGTTGAGGTGGCCGAGGATCTCCAGCTCCGGGTTGGTCACGGCGACGTCGACGGAGGTGGCGCCGATGTCGATGCCGAGGAAGCGGAGTCCGGGCGCGAGGCGGATGTTGTGCGACCGGCGGCCCCCGCGCGAGGCGGCGAGACCGTCGGCGACGACCAGGCCCGTCTCCAGCAGCCGGTCGACCTCGACGGCCAGCTTGGAGCGGGAGAGTTCCACCTCGTCCCCGAGCTGCGCCCGGGAGCTGGGGCCGCCGTCGCGCAGCAGGCCGAGCAGCCGCGCCTGATGGGCGTTGCCCGGTCGAGCGGTCATGCGCCTCACGCTGCCTCTCCCTCCCCTGGTCTCCGGCATGGGGAACTCCGGTCACTCGGTGGCCCTCCCGCTCCGCGAGCGGGCCTCGGGGCCGGATTTCCCAGGAAACGTAGCAGCGGCTCCCCGGGGAGGGAAGAAGTCGTGCAGAAATCCGTCAGACTTTCTCCCCCGAATGGACAAAGGGGCGTTGTCAGTCCCGGGCCCTAGCGTTCCGATCATGACGCGAACGACCCAGGCGTACGCCTATCTTCGAGCTTCGTCCGTGCGATCCGGCCCGGCCGGCGGCCTGTTGGGGCTGGAGACCTCCGGCGGGCTGACCCCGCGCGGCGCCGAGGCCCATCCGGGCTTCTTCCGCGGCTTCCTGACGCATCCCCAGGCCGCCGCGCACGCGCTGCTGGCCGTCGCCGACGTCGCGGCCGCCCGCTACTACCAGCGCCTGTCGCCGGCGTCACTCGATCCGGTGGTGACGGGGAACGGCGACCGGCTGCGCTTCGAGTCCTTCTCCGGGTGCTGCGGCGTCTACGCCCGGCTGGACGTGCTGCGGGAGGGCCTGGACGGTGGCGAGACCGGCCACGGCACGACCAACGTGGATGTCAACAACCCGCTGCGGGAGGCGCTGTCCCGCACCGGCTCCGGCGACCCGCTGCACCTGCGCGTGGGGCCGGAGGAGCTGGCGGTCACCACGCTGGACGGCCCGGTGCTGGAGAAGAAGGTGCCGCTGCCGGAACGCTGGCTGCGCGGCTTCGCCGAGACGCAGGTGATAGCGGCCGGCTTCGACCTGCGGGCCGAGCTGCCGGCGGGCGAGGCCGTACGGTTCCTGCGGTCGCTGCCGCGCGGCGGCGCCGGGCGCGCGGCACCGCCCCGCTGGGTGGTGCCGGCGGGGCGGACGCTGCGGCCCACCACCCGGCCGGTGCCCGGCGCGGTCTGCCTGCCGGGCCCGGAGCGGCTGGTGGCGCTCCAGCGGGTGCTGCGGCACGCCGAGGCGCTGCGTGTCTACGGGCCGCCGGTCGCGGCGGGCACCGGACCGCTCGCCGCCGCGTGGGAGGTCGTGCTGCCGGGGATGCGGCTGACCCTCACCCTCTCCCCCGACGCCTCCCGCGGCTTCTCGGGCGAGGGCGCCGTGCTGGACGCCCTCGCCACCGACGAAGCGGCGGCCGACGCGGAGCTGGTCGCGGTGCTGCTGGCGTGGGAGCCGCGGATCGACGTGGCCGACCTGGCCGACCAGGCGGGGCTGCCGCCCGAGCGGACACGCGCTGCTCTGACCCGGCTGGGCACCGCCGGCCGGATCGGCTACGACACCGCCGAGGCCGCCTACTTCCATCGTGAACTCCCCTACGACGCCGACCGCGCCGAACAGCACAACCCCAGGCTGCGCGCGGCACGCGCCCTGGTGGCGTCCGGAGCCGTGGCCCTGGACCCGGGCGACGGCGAGACGGCGACCGTGCTGTCCGACGGGCACCCGTACCGGGTGCGCCAGGCGGCCGGCGTGCCGAGCTGCACCTGCCCCTGGTGGGCGAAGTACCGGGGCGGGCGCGGACCGTGCAAGCACGCGCTGGCCGTGCGGATGGTGCGCCGCGGCGCGAGCGCGGCGGACGCCGCCCCGGCCGTGCGGACGGGCGGAGGCGCGCGATGACCACGGGGAACGCGATGACCGCGGAGAAACTGCTCGACGCGGTGCGCGAGGGCCGTCCCGTCGACGAGGTGCTCGCCGTGCTGGAGCCGCTGGACGACGCGGCACGCCGCGCGTGCCTGCCGGAACTCAAGGCGCTGCGCGGCGCGATGCGCGGGGACTTCCGACAGTGGCAGCGCCGCACGGCGCTCTACGTCGCCGGCACCGGCTGCCACTCGGCGGCCTCCGGCGCGACGGCATGGCTGCTGTCACGCGACTTCGCGTGGAGCGGACGGGGCTGCTCCGAGCATCTGGTCGCGGCGATGCGGGGCCGCGAAGCCGCCTGGTACGCCGACGTCGCCCACCGCCTCGCCGACCGCCCCTCGCGCGCCGAGGAGCTGTTCCCCCTCGTCGCGGAACTGACCCGGCTGTCCGGCGGCCCGCCGCCGACGTCGGACGGGTTCGTCCGCGGCTGGGTACGGGGCCGGTCGTCGGTGCGCCGCCGCGACACCGGGGACACGCTGACGGCACGCCTGCGCCTCGACCCGTTCCTCACCGTGCTGGTGCCCCGGCTGTTCGAGGCGCAGGACGCGGGCGCCGTACTGGCGCAGTTCGGATGGTCCGAGCCGCTCGCCGCGCTGGCGGGTGAGGGCGTGCTGGACCGTGCGGCCCTGCTGGACGGGGCGGTGGCCCGCCTGCTGCGCGGGGACCGGCCGGGGAACCTGCGGTTCTTCCGCGACCTGCTCACCGCGATGGCCCCGGACGACGACGAACTGGCCGCGCGCGAACGGGACTGGGTGCGGCTCGCGGCCGACGCGCCGGCCGCCGTGGCGGACGACGCGCAGCGGACGCTGCGGCGGCTGTGGGAAGCCGGCCGGCTGGCGGCGGAGCCGCTGGCGGAGGCGTCCCGCGGGGTGCTCTTCCGCAGCGAACGGAAGCTGGTGCGCGCCCAGTTGGTGCTGCTGGGCAAGGCGATGAGCCGGGACCCGGAGGCCGTGCACGTACTGCTCCCCGTCACCGCCGAGGCGTTCGGCCACCCGGACGCCGAGGTGCAGGAGCGGGCGCTGGGGCTGGCCGCCCGGCACTGGCGGAAGGCCGACCAGGCTGCACGGTCCGAGGTGGCGTCCGCCGCCGCGCTGCTGGGCCCGTCGCTCCGCCGCCGCGCCGCCGAGCAGTTCGGCGGGGTCGCGGCGGCACCGGAGGAGGAACCGTACGAGGAGCTGCTGCCGCCCGCGCCGGAACCCGCCCGCGCGGCCCCCGCGCCGGAGACGGTGGACGAACTGGTCGAGGAGGTCGCGGCCGCGTCGAACCGCGGCTGGACGCCGGCCGGCGTCCCCGCGTTCGAGCGCGTGCTGGACGGCCTCGTGCGGCACGCCCACCGGGACCGGGCGGGGCTGGCGGAGGCGCTGCGTCCGGTCTGGGCGAGGCAGCCGATCGCCCGCGAATGGCTGCTGCGGCATGGCGGGAGCTGGGGCGTCGCGGACGCGGTCGCCGCCGTCGTCGGCGAACTCTCCCGCCGGGACCTGCGCAAACCCGCCACCGGAGCGGGGCACTACGACGCCCCCACCGCAGTACGGGCCGTGCGGGTGCGCGAGGCCGCCGCCGGCATCCTCACGGGAGGGATGCCGATGCTCCTGGCCGCTCCCGACGGGGAGAACGGCGTCCTGGAACCGGAGACCCTGCTGGAACGGCTGCGGACGTACCGGCGGCTCGGCCTGCGGCCCGGCGCCGCGGACTTCGACCAGGCGCTGCTGCGGGTGCGTCCGGACACCCGGTGGGCGGCGCCCGCCGCCGAGCTGGGCGGGCGGCCCGGCAGACGGCTGGCCGCCTGGCTGGCGAACGGCGGGCTCCCGGCGCCGGTGGGCGCACGCGTCGACGAGCCGGAACGGGCGCACTGGCGCACCAAGTGGTACACGGAGGTGAGTCCGCGCCGCATCCTCGTCCGGGACGAGGGCCTGCCGACCGGGCGCGGCGACGGTTTCCACGAGGTCTTCGGCCGGATCGGCGCCGCGACCCCCTCGGCCGCGGGCCACTACGGGCACGGGGCGGAGTCGGCGGCGTGGCTCGGCGTCCTGCCGTGGCATCGCGAGGCCGTCGCCGCCCGGCGGCTCGCCACGCTGGCCGCATGCGCCGACAGCGGCGCCCGTACGACCGCCCGGGACCTGCCGGCCCTCGCCGAGGCGGAGGCGGCCCCCGAGGGTACGGCGGGGGTCGCGCTGCACCTCGCGCTGGCCTACGGCCTGGGCGCGCGGCATGCGGAGGACCGCCTCGCGGCGGTGGACGCGCTGCTCGTCCTGGCCGCACGGCGACAGTTGGACCCGGAGACGCTGGGCGGCGAGCTGGGCACGCTGGTCGGGATCGGGGCGGTGAAGGGCAACCGGCTGACGTCGGCGCTGCGTTCGCTGGCGGAGACGGGCGCCTACCGCACGGCGTGGTCGGTGCTGCGGCCCGTGCTGCCGGTGGTGCTGGCGGGCGAGGTGCCGCACCGCGGTGCGGGCGAGCTGCTGGAGGTGGCGGCGGACTGCGCCGAGCGCTGTCGTCCGGCGGGCGACACCGTGGTGGGGCTGGACGCGGTCGCCTCCGCCGGCGGGTCGTCGCGCCGGGTGCGGGAGGCGCGTCGCCTGCGGGACGCGCTCCGGCCGGGAGAGCCGAGGGAGTCGGGGGAGGTGGGGGAGGTGGGGGCCGTCGCGTGACGCGGTGGCCCGGACGGGGCGCGCGGGGCGGCTCAGGTGCGGCCGGTGTCCTCCTGGGCCTCCTCCAGAGCCTCCGAGGGCGGCATCCAGTCGGCGAGGACGACGGTGAACCCGGCGCGGCGGTACGCGTCGCAGACCAGCCGGTCGTCGTCGACGACGATCTCGACGGTGCGGCGGCGCGCCACCCGCTGGAGAAGCCGCGGCTTGGTGACGCGGGCCGGGCGGCGGTCGGTGTCGTCGCGCATCCACAGCTCGCCGGCGGGCAGCCCCTGCGCGGCGAGCCAGTCCTCGGTGTCCCGGCGGCAGCGCTCGGGCCGTCCGGTGACGTACCCGAGGTCGCAGCGCTCGGCCCAGTCCCGGGCGAGCGCGATGCCGTCGGGCAGCGGAGGGTCGTCCACGGCGGCGCGGAAGAAGGCGTCCCAGTCGCGCGGCGCGGAGGCGACGTGGTGCAGCCGGTGCCGGGTGTCGGACAGGGTGCCGTCCAGGTCGAACACCGCGAGCGGCCGCTTCTCCGTCATCGGGCCAGACTAGCCGCCGCCCCCGTCCACCGCGCCCCGGTCCACCGCGGCGGTCCGGCGCACCGCGCGAACCGGGGCGTTCCGGTTCGCCGCGGGGCGGGCGCGGGCACCCGTGCGGGAGAATGACCGCAGGCCGCACGAGGAGGAGGACCGCCGCATGGGACGGGTCACCGCACGACACCGCGTCGTCCGCATCCGGGACGGCGCCGTCTCGGAACGGCCGGACACGCTGGTGGTCGAGGAGCCGCTCGAGATCCGGCTGAACGGGCGGCGGCTGGCGGTGACCATGCGCACCCCCGGCGACGACTTCGCGCTGGCGGCGGGCTTCCTGGTCAGCGAGGGCGTGGTCGCCGCCGCGGGCGAGGTCGCGCACATCCGCTACTGCGCGGGCGCGACCGAGGACGGCGCGAACACCTACAACGTCGTCGACGTACGGCTGGCGGACGGCGTCCCGGTGCCGGAGGTCTCGCTGGAACGGAACGTCTACACCACCTCCTCCTGCGGCCTGTGCGGGAAGGCGAGCCTGGAGGCCGTGCGCACCACCGCGCGCTGGCGGCCCGAGCAGGGCTCGGCGGCGCCGCTGCACCTCACGCCCGCGGTCCTCAGCGGCCTGCCGGACACCCTGCGTTCCGCGCAGCGCGTCTTCGACCGCACCGGCGGGCTGCACGCGGCCGCGCTGTTCTCCCCCGCCGGTGAGCTGCTGGACCTGCGGGAGGACGTGGGCCGGCACAACGCGGTGGACAAGCTGGTCGGCCGCGCACTGCGCGAAGGGCTCCTGCCGCTGGCGGGAGCAGTGCTGATGGTGTCCGGGCGGGCGTCGTTCGAGCTGGTGCAGAAGGCCGTGATGGCGGGCATCCCGGCGCTGGCGGCCGTCTCCGCACCCTCGTCGCTGGCCGTGGAGCTGGCGGACGAGACGGGCATGACCCTCGTCGGCTTCCTGCGCGGCAGCTCGATGAACGTGTACGCCGGTGCCGGACGCCTGGAGCCGCTGCCGGTTCAGTCGCCGGGCCCGTAGCCCCAGGTCTCGGCGAGGCGGGCCAGCCGCGGCGGCAGGCCGTCGAGGGTGGCGCCGCCGCGCGCGGGCTGGATCCGCCCGGACCGGATGTTGCTGCTCCAGTCGCCGATGTGCGGACGGAACGCGCCGTGGTCGCGGCTTCCGTAGTCGAGCATGCCCGCCTCCCACTCGACGCCGAGGTGCCGGCAGATCTCCCGGGTGACCTTCTCCGGCTCCGCGGTGAGCTCCTCGTAGCGCACGGTCAGGCCGGTGAGGCTCTGCCGGGCCTCCTCCAGCCGTTCCGCGTACGCGAGGACCTCGTCGTGGATCTGTGCCGGGTCCGGGTCCTGGCGGCGGTTGACCAGCGAGCTGACGATCGCCGCCGGGTGGCGCAGCAGGAACAGGTAGCGCGCCTGCGGCCAGCAACGGTCCAGTCGGGGCCAGATCAGCGTGTTGGGCGGGGTCTTGTCGACGATCAGGCTCTTGCCGCTGCGCTCCAGCTCCAGATGCAGCACGCGGTCCCACAGCAGGTGCTCCAGCTCCTCCTTGTCCAGTTCCAGTTCGCGCATCGCGCCCGGGGTGAAGTCGCGGCCCATCCGCACGTGCACGGTGCGCAGGTGCATCTCGTGCGGGGCGCGGATCCGCGAGTGGCTGTTGAGCAGGACCCGCAGCAGGGTGGAGCCCGAACGCACCGGGGAGAGCAGGAAGACCGGCGACGGGACCAGCCGGCCGGCGTGCGGCGCGACGTACCCCTTCTCCTCGCGGTCGGGGCGGGCGGGGGCGGCGGGGGGCCGGGGCCGTACGGCTGCCCCGGCCGGGGGCCGCAGCGCCTCGGCGAGCAGCCGGCCCCGGCGCCGCAGTCCCTTGCCGACCATCTGTGTGCGCGGGTCCCGCATGCTGCTGGCGCCTTCCTGGAGTGAACGTCCTGCCGGGGACGGGGCCGGGCCCCGCCTTCGGGGGCTCGGCGTCCCTCTCCGCGGCCCTCCTGGCCGTGGGACCCCTCGTGCCCGCCATCCCACGGCATGCGGGCGAACGGACGGTGTCGGAGAGACGGCCGTACGGCGTCCCGCAGCCGTCCGCCCCGCGACGGCCCGGCACCGGCCGGTCCCGGGACGGCGGGCGCGCCCCTCCCCGAGCCCGGGTGGCCGGGATGCATCGCTGGTCCGGACCGCATGGAGGAGGTTCGGTGCAGATGTGGTCGGGGAGCGGCAACGCCCTGGCAGTGCACCGGCCGAAGTGACCAGAATTGCCCCACCCCCCTGCTCCGCGGCTCCTCCCGCGGAGCGTCGGGTATCGGATACGGTCGCCACGCCTGTGCTGCCCTGCCCTTTGGAGGAGCGGAACCCTTGCGCGAGATCACCGTCCCCGCCGTGGTGACGGAACCGCAGGTCGGCGGACTGGCGGACGCCGTCTTCGACAACGCCGCGACGGACCCGGACCGGGTCGCCCTGGCCCGCAAGGACGAGGACGGGGTGTGGCGCGAGGTGACCGCGGGCGCGTTCCGCGACCAGGTGCTCGCGCTCGCGAAGGGCCTCCTGGCACAGGGGGTGCGGTTCGGCGACCGGGTCGCGGTCATGTCGCGCACGCGGTACGAGTGGACGCTCTTCGACTTCGCGCTGTGGACGGTCGGTGCGCAGCCCGTGCCGGTGTACCCGACGTCCTCCGCGGAGCAGGTGTACTGGATGCTGCACGACGCGGGCGTGTCCGCGGCGGTCGTGGAGCACGAGGACCACGCCATGACGATCGGGTCGGTGGTGGACCGGCTGCCGGGCCTGGGCCGGCTGTGGCAGCTGGACGCGGGCGCCGAGGCGGAGCTGACGGCCGCCGGCGCGCATCTGGACGACGAGGTGGTGCACCGGCACCGGCTGGCGCTCACCCCGGACACCGTGGCAACCGTCATCTACACCTCGGGCACCACGGGACGGCCCAAGGGGTGCGTGCTCACGCACGCCAACTTCATGGCCGAGACGGACAACATCGTCACCCGCTACGAGCCGGTGTTCCGCTCCCGGCCGGGCGACGAGGCGGCGACCCTGCTCTTCCTGCCGCTCGCGCACGTCTTCGGCAGGATGGTGGAGGTGGCGGCGATCCGCGGGCGGGTGCGGCTCGGCCACCAGCCGAACCTGAACGCGGCCGCGCTGCTGCCCGACCTGGAGGCGTTCCGCCCGACGTTCATCCTCGCCGTCCCCTACATCTTCGAACGGGTCTTCGGAGCGGCCCGGCGGAAGGCGGAGTTGGAGGGCAGGGCCACGGCGTTCGACAAGGCCGTCGACGTGGCCGTCCGGTACGCGGAGGCGGCCGAGCAGCGCGCGTTCGGCAAGGGGCCGGGGCCCGGCGCCGGGCTGCGGGTGCAGCACCAGTTCTTCGACAAGGTCGTGTACGCCAAGCTGCGGGCCGCGCTGGGCGGCAGGTGCGTGCACGCGATGTCGGGCGGCAGCGCGATGGAGAGGCGGCTGGGGCTGTTCTTCGACGGAGCGGGGGTGCGCATCTTCGAGGGGTACGGCCTGACCGAGACCACGGCCGCGGCGACGGCGAACCCGCCCGAGCAGACCCGGTTCGGGACGGTGGGCAGGCCGGTTCCCGGCACCACCGTGCGCGTCGCGGACGACGGCGAGGTGTGGCTCCGCGGCGGCCAGGTCTTCGGTGGCTACCTGAACAACCCGCAGGCCACCGCCGCGACGCTGCGCGACGGATGGCTGGCCAGCGGCGACCTCGGGCACCTGGACGAGGACGGGTACCTGACGATCACCGGCCGGAAGAAGGAGGTGCTGGTGACCTCCGGCGGCAAGACCGTCTCACCGGTCGCGCTGGAGGACCGGGTGCGCGCGCACCCGCTGGTCGGGCAGTGCATCGTGGTGGGCAACGACCGGCCGTACGTGTCGGCGCTGGTCACCCTGGACGCGGAGGCCGTGGAGCACTGGCTCGCCATGCGGCACAAGCCGCTGATGGGCCCGGCGGAGCTGGTGCGCGACCCCGATCTGGAGACGGAGATCCGGCGGGCCGTGGTGGCGGCCAACACGCAGGTTTCCAAGCCCGAGTCGATCCGCACCTTCCGCATCCTGGCGGCGCAGTTCACCGAGGAGGAGGGCATGCTGACGCCGTCCCTGAAGCTGAGGCGGAACGCGATCGAGAAGGCGTACGCGGTCGAGATCGAGGCCCTGTACCACGGGTGACCTCACGCCCGGTGCGGGCGGAGGGCCGGCGGGTGACGGGTGCGGGGCGCGGGAATGTGCGGCGGCCGGTGATCGTTGGCCCCAGGAGAACGCACAGCCGACTCGTTAGGACGCAACCGGTGACCACCCCCACCGTCCCCACTCTCACCCTGAACAACGGCGTCGAGATGCCCCAGCTCGGCTTCGGCGTGTGGCAGGTGCCCGACGACGAGGCGGCCGACGCGGTCGGCGCCGCGCTCGAGGCCGGGTACCGCAGCATCGACACCGCCGCGATCTACGAGAACGAGAAGGGCACCGGGCGCGCGCTGGCCGCCTCCGGCATTCCGCGTGCGGAGCTGTTCGTCACCACCAAGCTGTGGAACAGCGAGCAGGGCTACGACGCGACGCTCCGGGCCTTCGACGCCTCCCTGGCCCGCCTCGGCCTGGACCACGTCGACCTGTACCTCATCCACTGGCCGGTGCCCGAGCAGGACCGGTACGTCGACACCTGGAAGGCCTTCGAGCGCATTCTGGCCGACGGCCGGGCCCGCGCCGTCGGCGTGTCGAACTTCAACCCGGCCCACCTCCAGCGGGTGATCGACGAGACCGCCACCGTGCCGGCGCTCAACCAGATCGAGCTGCACCCGCGGCTCCAGCAGCCCGTTCCCCGCGCCTTCCACGCCGACCACGGCATCGCCACCGAGGCCTGGTCGCCGCTGGGCCAGGGGAAGGACCTGCTGCAGGACCCGGTGCTCGGCGGGATCGCGGAGAAGCACGGCGTCACGGTCGCGCAGGTCGTGCTGCGCTGGCATCTCCAGACGGGCAACGTGGTGATCCCGAAGTCGGTCACCCCCTCCCGCATCCGGGAGAACATCGACGTGTTCGGGTTCGAGCTGGACGCGGAGGACAGGGAGCGGATCGCCGCCCTGGACGCGGGGGCCCGCCTGGGGCCGGACCCGGACACCATGAACTGGCTGGGCTGACTCCACCCCCGCCGGCCCGCCCCGCCCCGGCCCGGGTCCTGCTTCGCGGCACGGCCGCCGCTACGCTCGGCGGTCGTGCCGTCGTGCTGCCGCGACGACCAATCCACGCAGGCGGCGGCGACGAATCAAGCACGTCACCGCGCAGGACTCGGCGCCCTCCAGGGCCGCCGGCAACCCGGAGGAAAACATGGCAGCTGCCGCTCCGCCCCGACCGCCGCGACCGGCCAGGCCGGAAGGCGGGACTTCATGAGGCACGACGCGCGGCTCACCGACGCCCCCCGGGAGCCGGGTCCCGACCTGCCCGAGCTGCTGGGACAGGTGGCGCGGGGCGACCAGAAGGCGTTCGCCACCGTCTACGAGGCCGTGGCCGGGCCCGTGTTGGGCCTGGTCCGCAGCATTCTGCGGGATCCGGCGCAGTCCGAGGAGGTCGCGCAGGAGGTGCTGGTGGAGGTCTGGCGGTGCGCCGCGCGCTACCAGCCCGAACGCGGCAGCGCCATGTCCTGGGTGATGACGCTGGCACACCGCCGGGCCGTGGACCGCGTACGGTCCGCGCAGGCGGCGAGCAACCGGGAGCATCGTGCGGCCCTGCTGGACCGTACGCCCGAGTTCGACGAGGTCACCGAGCAGGTGGAGGCGCGACTGGAACGCGAGCAGGTGCGCCGCTGCATGCGGACCCTGACCGAGGTCCAGCGCGAGTCGGTGACCCTGGCCTACTACCGCGGCCATACCTACCGCGAGGTGGCGGAGCTGCTGGCGCTGCCGCTGGGAACGGTGAAGACACGTCTGCGGGACGGACTGATCCGCCTGCGCGACTGCTTGGGGGTGAGCGTATGACCACGGCCGATCTGCACACGCTGACGGGCGCCTACAGCGTTCATGCGTTGCCGGACGCCGAGCGCGAGGAGTTCGAGCGGCACCTCGGGGCGTGCGAGTCCTGCACGCAGGAGGTACGGGAGCTGAGCGCGACGGCCGCCAAGCTGGGCCTCGCCTCCGCGCTCACACCGCCGCCGGCGCTGCGTGAGCGGGTGCTCTCCGAGATCGCCAACGTGCGGCAGGAGCCGCCGGAGGTCCCCCGGTCGCACCGGCGGTCCGGGGGCGGGAGTTCCAGCCGGGTGCGGCGGCTGCCGCGGTTCGCCCTCGCGGCGTCGATCGCCGCGGCGGCGGCGCTCGGCGGTGTCTCCGTCTGGCAGTACCAGCTCGCACAGGACGCGCAGGAACGAGCCGAGCAGGCCGAACAGCGCGGTGAGAGCATCGCCCGGGTGCTGGCGGCCGAGGACGCCCGGGTCGCGGTCGGAAAGCTGCCCGACGGCGCCAGCGGCTCGGTCGTGGTCTCGCACAGCGAGGACAAGGCCGCGTTCTTCGCCTCCGGGATGCCGGAGGCGCCCCAGGGCAAGGTCTACCAGCTCTGGTTCAGCGACCACGGCACGATGCGGCCGGCCGGCCTCATGGAGTCCGGTGAACGGACCGGTGCCGTGCTGATGGAGGGCCCGGTCGGGGACGCGACCGGGATGGGCATCACGGTGGAGCCCGCGGGGGGCTCCGAGCAGCCCACGTCGGAACCGGTGGCACTGATGGAGCTGCCGGCCTGACGGCCCTCCCGGACGGGGCGGGGCGGACGACCTCTTCGGGGGAGCCGTCCGCCCCGCCTCCGTCGTTGCAGGGAGCCCTAGCGGCCACGGGAGCGACGGAGGCGGGCCGACGGAGCCCCCGGCCCGGGGCACGGGGCACGGGCCCGGGGCACGATGACGCGCCGGGCAGGTCCTAGCGCTCGGACCGGCGCGGGGGGCGGGGGAAGAAGCCGCTGACGCGACGGGCGTACGCCGCGTAGCCGGGGCGTTCGGCCATGTGGCGTTCCAGCAGGCGCTTGCCGCTCCCCCAGATCAGCAGGTAGCTCATCACCAGCGGGGCGATCGCGCACAGCGCGGCGACGCCCGGGTCGCCCGCGGCGACCAGGAAGATCCCCCACCACACGCAGAAGTCCCCGAAGTAGTTGGGATGCCGGGTCCAGGACCACAGGCCGCGGTCCATCAGCCGGCCCTTGTTCGCCGGGTCGGACTTGAAGCGGTGCAGTTGGGCGTCCCCCACCGCCTCGAAGAACATGCCGGTCGCCCACAGGGCGACGCCGGCGGCGGCGAGCCATCCGGGACCGGCGGGCACGTACTGGCCGGCCTGGACGGGCAGCGAGACCAGCCACACCAGGGCGGCCTGGAGCAGGTACACCATGCGCAGCGCGTACAGCGCCGGGTCGCCGGGCGCCTTGGCGAGCATCTTCGCGTAGCGGGGGTCCTCGCCGTGCCCGGCGCCCCGGCGCCCGATGTGCACGGCCAGCCGCAGCCCCCACACCACGGTCAGCGCGGTCAGCAGCAGTTGCCGTCCCGTGTCGCCGTGGCCGCCGGCGGCCGCCGTCGCGAAGGAGGCGACGGCGACCGCGGCGAAGGCGGCGCCCCAGGCGACGTCCACGATCCGGTGCACGCCCTTGACCAGGGCCAGGGCGAAGGTCGCGAGGAGGACGGCGAGTGAGGCTCCCGCCGCGACCGCGAGGTTGACGGCGAAGGCGTCCCAGGGGAAGTCGTTCACCTCTCGCCTCACCTCAGCCCTTCGGCGGCGTACCAGGCGCGCGGCGTGGTCGGCATGTCGGCGTCCCCCTCCGTCGTGGGCCGGACGGCGAGCAGCTGGTCGACGCCCATCCGGCGCTCCTCGAACGCCAGGGCGCCCCCGGCCAGGTACAGCCGCCACACCCGCGCGGTGTGCTCGCCGACCAGGCCGGTGAAGGTGCTCCACCGCTCTTCGAGGGTGTCGTGCCAGGCCCGGATGGTGCGGACGTAGTGCTCGCGGATCGACTCTGTGTGCCGGACTTCGAGGCCCGCGTCCTCCAGCAGCGCCAGCGTCCGGCCCAGCGGCCGCATGTGCATGTCCGGGGCGATGTAGGACTCGATGAAGGCGCCGCCGCCGGGGGCGTGGGAGCCGCGGGACATCTGCTGCACCAGGACCCGGCCTCCCGGCCGCAGCTTCCCGTGCAGCGTCCGCGCGAAGGCGGGGTACTCGGCGTCGCCGACGTGCTCGCCCATCTCGACGGTGGAGACGGCGTCGTAGCCGCCGCCGTCGATGTCGCGGTAGTCGCACAGCCGCACCTCGACCAGGTCCTCCAGGCCGCGCTCCTTCACCCGGGCGCGGACGAACTCGGCCTGACGGCGAGCCAGGGTCACGGCCGTGACCTGTGCCTTGAAGTGCTCGGCGGCGTGCAGGGTCAGCGAGCCCCAGCCGCAGCCGACGTCCAGGTGCCGGGCGCCGGGACGCAGCGCGAGCTTGCGGCAGATGATCTCCAGCTTGTCGTGCTGGGCGTCGGCGAGGCCGTACTCCGGATCGTCCGGGCGGGTCCACACGCCGCACGAGTAGGCCATCGACGGGTCGAGCAGCAGCTCGTAGAAGTCGTTGGACAGGTCGTAGTGGTGGCTGATGGCGGCCCGGTCGCGGCTGCGGCTGTGCAGCTTGCCGCCGAGCCGCGCGGAGGGGGCGGAGGGCTCGGGTGGGCGGGGGCCGACGGCGCCGAGCTTCAGCAGCACGGCGGCGGCGCGCGCCCGGTCGGCGAGGCCGGCCTTCGGCGGGCGCATGCCGGTGTCGCGGGCCGCCTGCCACACGGTGCGCAGCGCCCCGGTGAGGTCTCCCTCGATCTCCAGCTCGCCGCTGATGTACGCCTGGGCGAGACCGAGTTCGTCGGGCTGCCACAGCAGGCGCCGCAGTGCGCGGCGGGACCGCAGGTGGACGACTGGGGCGCCGGCGGGGCCGGCGAGGCTGCCGTCCCAGGCGCGCAGCCTCACCGGGGGCGGGCCGCCGAGCATCTCGGTCGCCAGGTCGGTCAGCAGGTGGGCGGCCTGTCCGGGGGCGGGGCGGTTCACGCCGCGTCCTCCGTGGGGGCGGTGGCCATGTGCGCGGTCTCCTTGTCGTTCGTGGTGCGGGGACGCCCGCCGTCCTTGGTGAGCAGCAGCTGCCGTACGTCGAGGTAGCCGGAACGGAACCCGGCCTCGGAGTAGGCGAGGTAGAAGGTCCACATGCGGCGGAAGGTGTCGTCGAAGCCGAGGGCGCCGACCTCGTCGGCGCGGTCGCAGAAACGTTCGCGCCACAGGCGGAGCGTCTCGGCGTAGTGCGGGCCGAAGCCGTCGGAGCGGGCGACCCGCATCGCGGTGCGCTGCTCGGTGATGCGGGACATGATCTCGACCGAGGGCAGCATGCCGCCGGGAAAGATGTACTTGTGGATCCAGGTGTAGCTGTTGCGGGTGGCCAGCATCCGGTCGTGCGGCATGGTGATGGCCTGGAGCGCGACCCTGCCGCCCGGTTCCAGCCGGTCGTCGAGGGTGGTGAAGAACCGCGGCCAGAACTCGGCGCCGACCGCTTCGATCATCTCGACGCTGACGACGGCGTCGTAGGTGCCCTCGACCTCGCGGTAGTCGCACAACCGCACCTGGACGCGGCCCTCGTGCCCGGCTTCCCGTATCCGCTGCCGGGCGAGTTCCTGCTGTTCCCGGGACAGCGTGACGCTGTCCACCAGGGCGCCGCGTTCGGCTGCGCGCAGGGCGAGTTCGCCCCAACCGGTGCCGATCTCCAGCAGCCGGGTGCCGGGCCCGACCTCGGCGAGGTCCAGCAGCCGGTCGATCTTGCGGCGCTGGGCGTCGGCGAGCTGCGGCCAGGACGCGGGGAAGCCCTCGAAGACGCCGGAGGAGTAGGACATCGTGGCGTCGAGGAACAGCGCGAACAGGTCGTTGGACAGGTCGTAGTGCCGGTGGATGTTCTCCCGGGACCCTTCGGGGGTGTTGCGCTGCGCGGAGGGCCGGCGCAGCTCCCACACGCGGCGCAGCCGCTGGAGTCCGGCGGGGACGAGCGTCTGGACGTTGCCGGCCAGCACGTCGAGCACGCCGACCAGGTCGGGGGCGTCCCACTCCCCGGCCATGTAGGACTCGCCGAAGCCGATCAGCCCGCTGTGGCCGATGCGCGCGACGAACGCCTCCGGGTCGTGGAGGTCCAGCAGCGGACCGCCGAGTCCGAGGCTCTCGCCGTCGGGAAACCGCACGCGCAACGGCAGCCGGGCCAGGGCCTGGCGGACGATGCGGGCGGCGATCGCGCTGCGGAGACCGGAGACGCGCGGCACCCTGGCGACGTCGGGCCATCGCTCCGGGTCGGTCGCGGGGATCGAGCTCGAGGTGGACACGCTCACTCAACGCCCTCCTGGGGACGGTGTCGGGGACGGGGCTGCACGGGCAGACCGCGCAGGTACAGACGGATGCCGTGCATCCGGATGGCGGCCGAGACGGCCAGGGTGGACCAGCGGTGCCGCAGCGCGGCGCACAGCAGGGCGGCGGCGGTGGCGGGACGGCGCCGGCCCCGCACGGTCGCGGTGAACGGACGTCCTCCCTCCCGCTCCAGCTGGACGGTCAGGTCGAGGTCCGCGCCGGGTTCGGGGAGCCGCATCCGGTAGGAGCCGTCGACGGGGAAGAACGGGGAGACGTAGAACTCCTTGGGCACTCTGGCGGCGCCCGTCTCGTCGGGCAGCAGCACGTAACCGTGCCGCTCGCCGTACGTGTTGTGGACCTCGGCGACGACGTACTGGAGGGTGTCGTCGGCGTCGTGGCACCAGTAGAGCGTGAGGGGGTTGAAGACCCAGCCCAGGACGCGGGCGTGAGTCAGCATCAGCACCCGCCCGGCGGGCGGGGCGAGGCCCTGGCCGGCCAGGAAGCGCTCCAGACCGTCCCGTATCTCCCCCGCGGTGCCGGCGAAGTGGTCGCGGGCGTCGAAGCGGGCGAGCGGGCGCAGCGCACGCGGCAGCCGCGGCAGGTCGTCGACGTCGACCAGCCACAGGTAGGTGCGGTGGCGGAAGGCGTACCGGAACGGCCGGGTGCGGGTGTGCGCGACCGTGCACGGATAGAGCGCGGGGAGGTGAGGCGTCACCACGTCACCCCCAGCGCGCGGGCTGCCTCCACTCCGGACCGGCAGCCGTCCTCGTGGAAGCCCCAGCCGTGGTAGGCGCCGGCGTAGGCCGTGACGGGGCCGCTGAGGGCGGGCAGGCCGGCCTGCGCGGTGACCGACTCCGGTGTGTAGACGGGGTGTTCGTACACCATGCGGGCCAGTACCCGGCCGGGGTCGACGCGGTCGTCGGCGCCGAGGGTGACGACGTAGTCGTCGGCGGCGTCCAGGCGTTGCAGGCGGTTCATGTGGTAGCTGACCTGCACCCGGTCGGCGGGGGTGTGGCAGGACGGCATCAGGTAGTTCCAGGAGGCGCGGGCGCCGGAGCTGCGCGGCAGCAGCCTCGCGTCGGTGTGCAGCAGCGTCTCGTTGCGCGAGTAGCGGAAGGCGCCGAGGACGCGCCGCTCGTCGTCGCTCGGGTCGGCGAGGAGGCGCAGCGCCTGGTCGGGGTGCGTGGCGAGCACGACGGAGTCGTACCCGGCGGTGCCGCCGTCCTCGGTGGTGATCCGCACGCCGTCGGCGTGCCGCCGCACCGCGCGGACGGGAGTGGCGGTGTGCACCGCCTCCACCTGCTTGGCGATCCGCTCCACATAGGTACGGGAACCTCCGCTCACCGTCCGCCACACCGGCGATCCCGAGACGGAAAGCATGCCGTGGTGGGCGAGGAAGCGGAACAGGTAGCGGGCCGGGTAGCGCAGCGCGGTCCCGGGAGCGCAGGACCACACGCAGGACACCACGGGCGTCATGAAGTGGGCGACGAAGTAGCGGGAGAAGCCGCCCTCGTCGAGGAACTCGCCGAGGGTCTGCGGGGTCTGCTCGGCCGGGTCGTCGCCGGGGCGTTCCTCACGGGCGAGCAGGGCCCGGGCGCGCCGGTGGAAGCGCTTCACCTCCCCGAGCATGCGCAGGTAGGCGGGGCGCAGGACGTTGCGCGGCTGCGCGAGGACGCCGCGTGCGCCGCGCGCTCCCGCGTACTCCAGCCCGCAGCCCTCGCACCGCACGGACATGCTCATCTCCGACTCCTGCGTGGGCACGTCGAGTTCGGCGAAGAGCCGGAGGAGATGCGGATAGGTGCGCCGGTTGTGCACGATGAAGCCCGAGTCGACGTGGTGGAGCCGGCCGTCCCCTCCCGCGAGCTCGTGGGTGTGGGCGTGGCCTCCGAGCCGGTCGTCCGCCTCGTAGAGCGTCACCTCGTGTTCCCGCCGGAGCACGTACGCGGCGGTGAGTCCCGCCACCCCGCTGCCGACCACGGCCGTCCGTCGCCGTTGCTCCGCCATCTGGCTCCTTTCCTCGCGGTGGGGCGTCGCCTCCACCGACGGTTCGGCGCTCGAACCGCTCTCGGATGCGTTCGGCGCAGAGGAGCCCGCGGATTGGTCGGCGACGGCAAAACGCCGGAGACAGGACCGGATTCCACTCTTTCGAATGAGGGACCAATCCGCCGGGCGGCCCCGCGCCGAATGGCGGACGTGAGCGAAGATCGAGACACCCCGCGGACCGTGCGTCCGGCGCTGGGCGCGCTGAGCGGCCTACTGGCCGGATTCGCAGCCCTGGCCGTGGCGCAGTTCACCGCCGTGTTCGTGCGCCCGGAGGCGGCACCGCTGAACGCGGTGGGCGACGCGGTGATCGAGCTGTCGCCGCCGGCGGTGACCCAGTTCGGCCTGGACACGTTCGGCTCGAACAACAAGCTGGTGCTGGAGATCGGCACGCTCACGCTGATCGGGCTGTTCGCCGTCGGACTCGGCCTGCTGGCGCTGCGGCACCGGCGGCTCGCCTCCGCGGGAGTGCTGCTCTTCGGCGTGGTCGGGGTCGCGGCGGCCCTCAGCAGGACGGACGCCGCCGCGCTCGACGCGCTGCCGTCGGTGCTGGGCGGACTCGCCGGGGCAGGAGTGCTGTACCTGCTCAGTGGTCGCCTCGGCACCGAGGCGGCCGACGCGACCGACGCGACCGACGCGACCGAGGCTGCTGCGGGTGGCCGTACCGCGGCCTCCGGGCCGGGCACGGCGCCCGAGGAGGCCGAGGAGGAGGCGGAGCAGCCCGCGGTGATGCGCCCCTCGGGCGCAGGCCGGTGGGACTTCGACCGGCGTGGCTTCGTGATCGCCGCGACGACCGCGGCGGTGGCCTCCGCGGGCGCGGGCGCAGCGGGACTCGAACTGGGCGGCAGTTCCTCGGCCGCCGCGTCCCGGCGCCGGGTGCGCCTGCCGCGCCCGGACGACGCGGCGCGGCCGATCCCCGCCGGCGCCGACCTGAAGGTGCCGGGGGTGAGCCGGTTCACCACGCCGAACGGCGAGTTCTACCGCGTCGACACCGCCCTGGTGGTGCCGAAGGTCGACGCCACGACGTGGCGTCTGCGACTGCACGGCCGCGGAGTTCGCGAGCCGGTCACGTACCGCTTCCGGGACCTGCTGAAGCGGCGCCTGATCGAGCGGGACATCACCATGACCTGCGTCTCCAACCCGGTGGGCGGCAGCTACGTGGGCACCGCACGGTGGATCGGCGTCCCCCTGGCGCCGCTGCTGCGGGAGGCCGGCGTGCGGCCGCCGTCCGAGGGCGGCCGGGCCGACCAGATCGTCGCCCGCTCGGTCGACGGCATGACCATCGGCACCCCGGTGGAGACCGTGATGGACGGCCGAGACGCGATGCTGGCGGTCGGCATGAACGGACAGCCGCTGCCGTTCGACAACGGTTTCCCCGTGCGGATGCTGGTGCCCGGCCTGTACGGCTACGTGTCCGCCTGCAAATGGATCGAGGACATCGAACTCACGACGTTCGACGCCTACGACGCCTACTGGGTGCGCAGGAACTGGGCGGCGAAGGCGCCGATCAAGACCCAGTCGCGCATCGACACCCCCAAGCCGTTCGCCTCACCGGAGGCGGGCACCGTGCCGGTGGCCGGTGTCGCCTGGGCCCAGCACCGCGGCATCAGCCGGGTGGAGGTCCGCGTCGACGGAGGCCCGTGGCGGGAGGCGCGGCTGGCCGAGCAGGCCGGCGTCGACACCTGGCGCCAGTGGGTGTGGGAGTGGCCCGCCACCTCCGGGTCGCACACCCTCGAGGTCCGCGCCACGGACGGCGACGGCGAGGTACAGACCGGTGAGCGCGCCGGGACCGTACCCGACGGCGCGACCGGATGGCACTCGGTGGTGGTCGACGTGAGCTGACCGGGGCGGGCCGGCCACCGGCCGCCCGACCTCGACACCGCGCACCGGAACCTCGTGCGCCCACCGAACAACTATTTCTCCACATGTGTACGCAGTTGTCACCCTCGAAGAAGGAGCATCCCTCATGAACGCCACCCGTGTACGCCGCGCCGCCATCGCCGCCGTCGCCGCCGCCGTCCTGCCCCTGAGCATCACCGCCTGCGGCAGCGACGGCGGGGACAGCGGCTCCGGCTCCGGCTCGTCCTCCTCCGAGGAGAAGAAGCAGGACCAGGGCCAGAAGGACGAGGAGACCGGCGGCGCGACCCAGGCCGACGGCCCGTTCGGCCCGGCCTGCCAGTCGGTGCCGAAGGACGGCGCCGGCTCCTTCGACGGCATGGCGAAGGACCCGGTCGCCACCGCGGCGTCGAACAACCCGGCGCTGTCGACGCTGGTCACGGCCGTGAAGAAGGCCGGACTGGTCGACACGCTCAACAACGCCGAGAACATCACGGTGTTCGCGCCGGCCAACGCCGCCTTCGAGGCCGTCCCGGAGGAGGACCTCAACGCGCTGCTCAACGACAAGGAGGCCCTCACCAAGGTCCTCACCTACCACGTGGTCGGCGAGAAGCTGACCCCGGCGGACCTGGAGGACGGCAGCTACGACACCCTGGCCAAGGAGAAGCTCACCGTCTCCGGCTCGGGTGAGGACTTCACCGTCAACGACAGCGCCGGCGTCGTCTGCGGCAACGTGCAGACCGCCAACGCGACCGTCTACATCATCGACGGCGTGCTGATGCCGAAGATGTGACCCCCGCGACCGGCCAGCCCCGACGGGGCCGGCCGGTCAGCGCGCGCCGTGGCCCGCCGCGATCTCCGTGATCCGGCGGGCCAGTGCCGTGTCGAGCTCCGTGATCCGCCCGCCGGCGCTGTGCGTGTTCACCGCGATGCCCAGCCGGTTGTACCCGAGGGTCAGTTCGGCGTGATGGTTCAGCTCGTCCTGGATCATCGCGACGTGCAGGGCCATGGCGGCGGCGGGCAGGTGCGTGTCGAACGCGTAGGTGCGGGCGAGAGTGTCGCCGTCGGCCTGCCAGCCGGGAAGCCCGGACAGCGCCTCGTCGATCTGCTGCCGGGAGAGGGCCTCGGGTGCCATGGCGGGCGTTCCCTTCGTCGGTGGCGAGGGCCGTGACGGCGGTCCGCACGGAGCCGCCGGTTCCAGCGTGCCACGCCTTGCCGTGCGAACGCCGCACCCCCGGCACGTCGCGCGGGGGCGCCCCACCCCGCGCGGGTGTGGCCGGCCCCACCCCGAGGGGCGGGCGCGCCCCTCCTGCGGGACACCGCCTGCGCGGCTGTCCGCGGGAGCCCCGCCGGACGAGGCTCGACGCATGACGACACCCACTTCCGCGGTCGCCGTACCGCCTCCCGCACACTCCCGCTCCGAGCAGACCGCCGGGGTGGGCGGCAGCGACTTCGCCCGGCTGGCGCGCAAGGTCTCCGCAGCCGGACTGCTGGAACGCCGACCCGGTCACTACGCCCTGCGGTTCGTCCTGGTCGGTGCCGCCCTGGTGGGCGGCTGGACCGCCTTCGCCGCGCTCGGCGCGTCCTGGTGGCAGCTGGCCGTCGCCGCGTTCCTCGGCCTGGTCTTCGGCCAACTGGCGCTGGCCGCACACGACCTGGCGCACCGGCAGGTGTTCACCGGCCGGAGGGCGAGCGAGACCGCGGGGCGACTGGTCGGGAACCTCGGCATCGGCATGTCGTACGGCTGGTGGATGACCAAGCACACCCGGCACCACGCCAACCCCAACCACGAGGAACTCGACCCCGACGTGGCGCCGGACATCCTGGTGTGGTCCCGCGACCAGGCGCGGGCGGCCCGCGGGCTGCCCCGCTTCGTCGGACGGCACCAGGCGGCGCTGTTCTTCCCCCTGCTGACGCTGGAGGGCTTCAACCTGCACGTGTCGAGCGTGCGGGCGCTGCGCCGGCCGGAGACCAAGCGGCCGGTGCTGGAGGGCGCGCTGCTCCTCACCCATCTCGGCGGCTATCTCGCGGCGCTGTTCCTGATGCTGCCGCCCGGCACGGCGCTGGCGTTCCTCTTCGTGCACCAGGCGGTCTTCGGCGTGTACCTGGGCTGCATCTTCGCCCCCAACCACAAGGGCATGCCCACGCTGCGCGGCTCCGAACGCCCCGACTTCCTGCGGCGGCAGGTGCTCACCTCCCGCAACGTGCGTGGCGGGCGGTTCACGGACGTCGCGCTGGGCGGGCTCAACCACCAGATCGAGCACCACCTCTTCCCCAGCATGCCCGCCCCGAACCTGCGCCGGGCCCGGACGCTGGTCCGGGAGCACTGCGCGGAGCTGGGCGTTCCGTACCACGAGACCGGCCTGGTGCAGTCCTGGCGGGAGGCGCTGCGGCACCTGCGGGACGTGGGCGTGCCGCTGCGCGCGGGGGACGCCTCGGCGCGGACCGACGGATAGGTGCGGAGCGGCACCTCGGACGGGCGGGGCGGCGGGCTCAGGAGGTGGTGTCGCCCACCGGCTCCCCCGCCCCGGCCTCCCGGGCGGGATCGGGGCGGGGTGCGCGGTCCGGCCGGCCGGGACGGGAACGGCGGGGCCCGCCCGGGCCGCGCAGGCGCCTGCCGTCGCCGTCCGCCGCCGCGTCACCGGCGGCCCGCACGGCGGTCGCGCCGGTACCCGTCGGCACGGCGGACCAGCGCTCGCCCAGCGTCCGGGTCTCCCGGAGCCAGCGCCGCAGCACCAGGTGCACCTGCTCGGCGCCGACCAGGTCGTCCTCGTCCGAGGTGACCGGCGCCGTCAGGGCGAGCGGGGAGAGCAGGAACGCCCGGCTCTGCTCGCCGCCGAGGCCGCCGTGCGAACCGATCTGCTCCTCGAAGGCGTGCACATCCCCGGTGTCGGGTGCGACGCAGGAGTTGACCATGATGTCGGCGGTGTGCGGGAAGCGCGAGGAGCGCAGCACCACGTCCGCCGCGTTCGGGCCGAACGGCGCCAGCGGGTCACGCTCGCCGACCACGTCGCCCGTGTCCAGCCGGTGTTCGCAGGCACCGGGGCCGAGCACCACCGGGCCGTGCTCCTCGCTGTGGACCAGCAGGAAGCCGATGCCCGGGTGGTCGGCGAGCGCGCGCAGCAGCGCCGGGTGGCGTGCGTCGATCGCCTCCCGGCTCATCCGGCCCGGAACGTCGGGGAAGGAGACCAGGCCGAGGTTGCCCGAGGCGAGCACGACCGGCTCGGCGGCCTTGCGCGGCAGCTCTCCGCCGTCCGGTGTGGACCCGTCCTCGGGACGGTGCAGCGCCGCACGGGCCGCGGCGCGCGCCTCCGCACCGCTGCGCGTGGCACGGGCACTGCGGGACACCGGCACGCCGCAGCCCGCCCGCACCAGGTCCTCCAGCGTCAGCCCGTAGGCGCTGCGGAACGGCTCTCCACCGCTCTGCCCGTGGTCGGAGAGGAGCACCAGCCGGTACGGGCGCGGCGCATGGTCGGCGGCCTTCGCGATCAGCGCGATCGCCCGGTCCAGGGCGCGGAGCACCTGCCGGGTGTCCCCGCCGCGCGGTCCGCTGTGGTGCGCCACCTCGTCGTATCCGACCAGGTCCGCGTAGACGGCGGCCCGCCCGTTGAGCACGTCGCCGATGACGGCGGCGACGACGACGTCGCGCTCGACGACGGTCGCGAAGGCGCGGATGAACGGATAGAGGCCGCCGCGCCCCACCCGCGGCCGGTCGCCGCGCACCCGGGCCCGTACGGACTGGCCCACCTCCCGGAACAGCTCCGCGAAGAACGAGACGGCGGTGCGGGTGGCGTTGGCGGGGTCGGAGAAGTACGCGAAGTACCCGGCGCGGGAGCGGGTGTCCCGGCCGCGCCGGGCGGCGACCGACAGCACCAGGGCGAGCTGGCGCGCCCCGCCGCTGAAGAGGTTGCCGCGGCTGGCGCCGTCGGAGGCGAGCAGGCCGTGGTCGCCCGTGCGTTCCACCGCGCGGCGCTGGAGTTCCGCGGCGCCGGTCGGCCGGTTGGTGACCATCACCTCGCCGGTCTCCTTCTCGTACCAGCGGAAGGCGGGGACGTCGTCGTTGCTGCCGTGCAGGATGCCGAGCTGGCTGGCGCCGGTCTGGCTGGACCAGTCGGTCTGCCAGGGGGTGAGCCGGTGCGTGGTGCGGGCCATGGCGGCGACCGTGGGCATCACCGGCTCCGGGCCGGTCGTCGCCTCGTGCAGCACGTCGTGGCCCAGCCCGTCCAGTTGCACGAACACGATCCCCGGGGTGCCGGGCGGCCGGGCGCCCGCACGCCGGCGCCGTCGGTCGGCGAGCCGCGCCAGCCGGCGGCGGTAGGCGCCGTCGTCCCGGACGGCGAGGAAACCGCTGGTCGCGGACGAGGCCGCGGACATGGCCGCCGCGACGACAACCGCGGTCTCCGGATCCGCGTCCCCCCGCTCGGGAATGAGCACCAGCGCGAGCCACAGGAGCGAACCGTTGAGGAAGAAGACCAGGATTCCCAGCACCAGGGCCGGCACCAGCAGCAGCGCCCGCACCAGCAACGGCCAGACCAGGGCGCTCAGCAGGCCGAACACCCCCGCACCGAGCGCGGCGGTGACCGCGGTACGGGTGGCGCTGTCGCCGCCGGGCTGCTGGATGCGGAAGTCGGGGAGACCTCCCGCGAGGATCAGCATGGTGACGGTGCTGACCGCCCACACCGCGAGGACCCGCAGTGCCGCGGCGCCCAGCCCGCGCCACGGGGGCAACACAACCCGCACGCCGTCCCCTCCTCACTTCGCCGCCGCGCACCGCCCCCTGCGCGTGCACGACATTCTCCACTTTTTCACAGTGCGCTCCCGACCGGGCAGGGATGCCGTCGCCGGACATACGCTCGGAGGGGTGCGGCGTCGCCGCACCGGGTACCCACGACTCAGCCGAGTCAGCCCAGTGGGAGGAGCGCCAGTGCCGGTCGACGTGACGTGGTGGGGCCATGCCACGGCGACGGTGCGGGACTCCGGTGTCTCGGTGCTCACCGACCCGGTGCTCGTGCAGCGGCTCGCACACCTGCGGCGGCGCCGCGGAGCGCTGCCGCCGCCCTCGGTGACGACGGTGGACGTGGTGCTGGTGTCCCATCTGCACGCCGACCATCTGCATCTGGGCTCGCTGTCCCGGCTCCCGGCCGGGACACGGGTCGTGGTGCCGCGCGGCGCGCCCGACGCGGTGGCCGGCCTGCGCAGGCTCGGCTCCTCCTGGCTCGATCTGGTCGAGGTCGCGGCCGGGGACGAGGTGCCCGCCGGACGGGTGCGGGTCCGCGCCGTCCCGGCCGCCCACGACGGCCGCCGCCTGCCCTACGGGCCGCAGCAGATCCGTGCCCTGGGCTACGTGGTGGAGGGCGAGGCCCGCACCTACTTCGCCGGCGACACCGGCCTCTTCGCCGGCATGGCCGACGCGGTCGGGCCGGTGGACGTGGCGCTGCTGCCGGTCGGAGGCTGGGGGCCGTTCCTGGGCGACGGCCACCTCGACGCGCGGCGCGCGGCGCAGGCCCTGAAGCGGCTGTCCCCGGCCAGTGCGGTGCCGGTGCACTACGGCACGTACTGGCCGATCGGCATGGACGCCGTGCGGCCGCACGAGTTCCACGCGCCGGGCGACGAGTTCGCCCGGCTGGCCGGGCGGCTCGCGCCCGGCGTCGCCGTGCACCGCCTGCGGCACGGGGAGACGGCTCGGCTGGGGGCGCACCGATGACGACGGATGCGGTCTCCGGGCTCGGACAGCTCGCCTCGGCGGCGAGCACGCTGCCGCTGGACACCCAGCGGATCATCGCCTACCCGACGCTCTTCGTGCTGATCGCCTTCGGCGCGCTGGTCCCCGTGGTGCCGACCGGCGCGCTGGTGAGCAGCGTGGCCGTGGTCGCCTTCCACCAGGCCATGCCGGTGGTGCCGCTGTTCTTCGTCTTCGCCGTGGCCTCGCTCGGCGCGTTCGCCGGGGACGTCGCGCTGTACTGGCTCGGCAGCCGTGGTCTGCGCTCCAAGGGCGGCTCGGTGTGGCTGGAACGGCTGCGGCAGAAGGCGCCGCCGGACCGGCTGGAACGGGCACGGCGGGGTCTGGAACGCCACGGCGTGGCCGTGCTGGTCGTCTCCCGGCTCGTCCCGGCGGGGCGGATACCGGTGATGCTGGCGTGCCTGCTGGCGCACATGCGGCTGCGGACGTTCGTGCGCGGGAACCTCCCGGCGTGCCTGGCCTGGGCGGCGACGTACCAGCTGGTGGGGGTGGCGGGCGGGTCGTTGTTCCCGGAGCCGTGGGAGGGCGTGGCGGCGGCCGTGGGACTGGCGCTGCTGGTCAGCTTCGTGCCCTCGGTGTGGCGCCGCTTCCGCGGGCCCCGCGTGCGCGACGCGTAAGCCTTCGCCGCGGCGGTGTGCCCGGGGCCGGGAGAGGGATCAGGGTGTGGCGGTGAGGGCGGCGAGCGTGGAGCGGAGGACGCGCAGCGCGTGGGCGGTGTGCGGCGCGCGCAGGGGGTCGGGGGCCTCGGGATGGTCGGCGCCGGTCAGCAGCAGCGTCGACAGACGCACCCGCAGCGCACCCGGCTCGTCGCCGTAGCGGTGGCCGCCGTCGGCCCCGGCCCCGAGCCGCCGCACCAGCTCCGCCTCGAGCTCCGCGGCGTTCTCGACGCCGTGCGCGGCCAGCGCGCCGCGGGCCGGTTCGAGGTCCACGTACACGTGCCGCCCAACCTGCGGAGGCCGGCACAGTGCGCCGGCCTCCGTCACCGCGTCGTGCAGCGCCCGAGCCAGCACGCCCTGCCGTACGGCCTCCGCGGCACGCCGTTCGCGCCGTTCGGGGGGCTCCGCGAACCACTGGGCCCCGCCCAGCGCGGCCTCCTCGGAGACCCGGGCGTGCAGCGCGGTGAGGACGGCGCGGACCTCGCGGGCCAGGCCGTGGCCGCGCGCGGTGTCGGGGAAGCGGCCCAGGGCGACGGACGGCGTACCGGTGAGGACGACGACGGAGCCGGAGTGGGCGGCGCCGAGCATCTCCGCGGGGCTGACGACCACCGTGCCGTGCGGGTCGTGGGAGGTGTCGCGCTCGCTCTCGTCGCTGACGACGAGGAGGCCCTCGCCGGAGGCGGCCTCGCACACCTCGTGCAGCAGTTCTGGCGGGACGGCCGTACCCGTGGGGTCGTCCGCGACGGAGAGGACCAGCGTCCGCGGGTCGTCCCCGGCGGACCGGGCGCGCCGGACGGTCTCCAGCAGGACGAACGGGTCGGGGACGCCGCCGCAGTCGGCGGGGGCGGACACCCGGTGGACGGGGCGCCCCAGCAGCCGGGCGGGAACGGCGTGCCAGTCGGCGGCGGGCCGGGACAGCAGCACCCCGCCGCCCGCCGGGTCGCCCGCGGAGAGCAGGGCGAGGAGCAGCAGCGGGGCGCCGGGCGCGGCGACGACCTGGCCGGGGCCGGTGTGCAGGCCGCGTCGGTGCCAGTACGCGCAGGCGGCGTCGCGCAGCGCGGTCAGGTGCGGGCCGCCGTGCCCGTCGGTGTGGCGCATGGCCTCCACTCTCACAGACACCGGCGCGGTCGTCGCCCGGGCGCGCGAGCGCGGCGGGCGGGGGCGGGGGCGACGCCACACCGGGCGGCGTGCGCGGTTACGCGTGCGCGGGTGCGCGCAGGCGGTCCGCGTCCGCGTCCGCTTTCGCCTCCTCTTCCTCGAGGTGGTCGTGGATGCGGTGGCAGGAGCGGCTGATGAGCCGGGAGACGTGCATCTGCGAGATGCCGAGCTGCTCGGCGATCCTGCTCTGCGTCATGTCCTGGAAGAAGCGCAGGTAGAGGATGCGGCGTTCGCGCTCGGGCAGGCGTTCCAGCTCGGGCTTGACCGCCTCCCGGTAGAGCACCAGGTCGAAGCCGGGCTCGGAGTCGCCGAGGGTGTCGACCAGGGCGTACCCGTCGTCGGAGCCGGGGAGTTCGGCGTCGAGGGAGAGGGTGCGGTAGCTCTCCAGGGCCTCCATGCCGACCAGGACGTCCTCCTCGCTGAGGCCGCTGTGCTCGGCGATCTCGGCGACGGTCGGCGCGGGCCCCTCGGTGGCGAGGGCGAGTTCGCGCCTGCTGGTGCGCACCTTGTTGCGGAGTTCCTGGACCCGGCGCGGGACGTGCAGGTCCCACATGTGGTCGCGGAAGTGGCGCTTGATCTCGCCGACGATGGTGGGCACGGCGAAGCTCTCGAAGGCGTGGCCGCGGTCCGGGTCGTAGCGGGTGACCGCCTTGAAGAGACCCAGGTCCGCGACCTGCTGGAGGTCTTCGAGCGCCTCGCCGCGGTTGCGGAACCGGCGGGCCAGCCGGTGGGCCATGGGCATCCAGGCGGTGACGATGCGCTGCCGGATCTCGTCCCGCTCGGGGCCGTCCGCCAGCTCCAGCATGCGGCGGAAGGCGGCGGCGGTGTCGGGCGCGTCGTCGTGGAACCGGCGGGCTGGCCGGTCGCGGGGCTCCCGTGCGTGCTGCGTGCTGGTCATACCTGCGGCGCTCCCTGAGTGGGCGGGACGGGCGGTCACCGCGGGAGCTGCGAGGCACGGGCGGGGCGACGCACAGTGGGTCGCGCTTCCGCGGATGTGCCTACGGGTCCGAAGCACTTCTGTCCGCGTGCCCGGCACGCCGGGAGCCAAACCGGTGACGCCCGGCGGATCGAGGCACGGGCGGAACCGGCAGGTCAGGGGAGGTCGCCGTGCTTGTCGGTGACCTTGAACAGGCCCGCCATGCCCCTGTCCGCGTGGCTCTGGACGTGGCAGTGGTACATCCACGCGCCCGGTCCGACGCCCTCCCCCGCGATCACCTGGAAGCCGAACGAGTCGCCGGGACCGCAGATCTTGTTGTCGACGATCCGGCTGGGGTCGTTCTCGTCGGCGAGCAGGCCGGTACGGTTGTCCGCCCAGCGGTGACCGTGCACGTGGAACGTGTGGTAGAACTCGCCGTGCGTGATCATGACGAACTCGCAGCGGTCGCCGGCCCGGGCCGTGAAGTCGGGGGCCTCGTCGCCGGGTTGTCCCGTCCGGTTGTTGATCGTCATGTCGTTGAAGACGACGGTGAAGGTGCGGTCGGGCAGCACGTCGCCCGCCCGGCGGACGATCAGCCCGCCGTACAGCCCGTTCCGGACGCCGCCGGTGCCGTGATGGGTGCCCACCGCGTGGTCGTGGTAGTGCCAGTAGCCCGCGCTGCCGGGCCGGAACGTGCCGTCCCCGCGCCGGCCCGGCCGGTGCGACGTCCAGGTGTACAGCCGGGTCTTCTGCGGCGGCACGACGCTGTCGCTCAGGTGCGTGCCGTCGCTGTCGATGGCGTAGTCCACGCCGTGCACGTGCAGGCTGGCGGCGACGTCCATCATGTTGACGACCTCGATGTGCAGGGTGTCGCCCTCGTACATCTCCAGCAGCGGTCCGGGGACGGTGGCCTTGCCCGGTTCGAGTCCGTAGCCCATCCGCCCGTCCGCGAGCCGTTCCATGTAGAGGGTGATCAGCCGGACCGAGCCGCCCTCCG
Organism: Streptomyces sp. CNS606; assembly: GCF_000426325.1. Lineage (NCBI taxonomy): Bacteria > Bacillati > Actinomycetota > Actinomycetes > Kitasatosporales > Streptomycetaceae > Streptomyces > Streptomyces sp. CNS606. The sequence continues at coordinate 124,016 of NZ_AUFD01000005.1, read as the reverse complement.
CGTCGTCGCGGCGCGGTGCGGCGGCCGCGGTGCTCGCGGCGGCGGCGAGGCCGGTGGGAGCGAGCGCCGCGAGGGCGGCTCCGCTGGTGAAGGTCCGCCGGGAGAAACGTGATCGCGACATGCGGATGCCTTTCTCGGTCACCGTTCACGGGTCGTCGTTCACGAGCTGTCACGAGCTGACGGCCGTTCATGCTAGGAACCCGCGGGGAGTTTGCCCACCCCCTGGACAAAGTTCCGCCTCTTTCGGTCATAGCCATTGGCGGACCGGGCAAAGTCGTCTAGCTTCCCTGGGCGTTGCTGTCACCTACGCGAGAGGTGTACGACCATGCGACGCAGACCACGCCGCCCGGGGGGCCGGCGGCCCGTCACCTTCCGCCGCCCGCACGTCTTCGCGCTGGCCGCCGCGCTCACCGTCTCGCTGCTGGCGGGCACGCAGGCGAGCGCGCGCGACGCCCGGGACGCCGCGGACCCGATGCCGGGCGGGGACGACGTGCGGGTGCTCGTCTTCCACGCCCCCGACGCGCCCGAGGACCTGGCCGCGGCCGGCGCGCGGGCCGTACGGCGGATCGGCCGGGAGGCGCCCGCGCAGACCCGCTTCCGCACCCGGGTCACCGACGACGCCGCGGTGTTCAGCGGCGCGTCGCTGCGCCGGTACAACGCGGTGGTGTTCCTGTCGTCGGGCGGCGATCTGCTGACCGACGCCCAGGAGGCGGCCTTCCGCGCCTACGTCCGGTCCGGCGGCGGCTTCGTCGGGCTGCACGACGCGGCCCGCGCCGAGCCGGAGTCGGCCTGGTTCACCGGCCTGATCGGCGCCCGGCCGGCCGCGCAGAGCCCGGGGGCGGCGCAGCGCGCGGTGGTGGAGGTCGGCGACCGGGTGCACCCCGCCACCGACGGGCTGCCGCTGGAGTGGGCGCGCGAGGACGTGTGGCTGAACTGGCGGGAGAACCCCAGCGGGCGGGTGCACACCGTCGCCCGCGTCCGGGAACGGTCCTACGCACCGGGTGAGAGCGCGAACGGATGGGACCACCCGGTCTCCTGGTGCCGCGACTACGACGGCGGCCGCTCGTTCTACACCGGTCTCGGCGGCACCGCCGCCGGCTACGACGGCGCCAACTTCCGCAAGCACCTGCGCGGCGCGCTGCTGTGGGCCACCCGGCTGGTGCGCGCCGACTGCGGGGCCACCGTCACCGGCAACTACGAGGCCACCCGGCTGACCGAGCCCAACCGGCCCGACGCGCTGGACCGGATCGGCGAACCGCACGGCCTGGACATCGCCGAGGACGGGCGGGTCTTCTCCATCGGCCGCGGCGGCGGCATGCCCGGTTCGCCGGTGGTGACCGACTGGGACGACCCGCGCATCGGCCTGGGCGAGGGCACCGTGCACGTGTGGGACCCGGACACCGGGGAGGTCACCCGCGCCGGGACGCTGGAGGTGTTCGGCAACAAGGGCGGCGGCGACGAACTGGTCAAGAACGAGGAGGGCCTGCTCGGCATCGCGCTCGACCCGGACTTCCTCACCAACGGCCGGGTCTACCTGCACTGGACGCCGCACTCCGGGATCGACCGCGAGAGGCACATGGCGCAGCGGCGCGTCTCCCGCTTCACCCTCGACCGGACGAGCGGCACGCTCGACCTGTCCTCGGAGAAGGTGCTGCTGAGCTGGCCGGTGCAGATCCACAGCTGCTGCCACGCCGGCGGCGGCATGGACTTCGACAGCGAGGGCAATCTCTACGTCGCCACCGGCGACACCAACTCCTCCCGGTTCAGCGATGGTTACTCGGGCAACAACCCCGAGCCGGACTTCGGCGGCGTCTCGTTCGCCGACGCGCGCCGCACCGCGGGCAACACCAACGACCTCAACGGCAAGATCCTGCGCATCCGGCCGGAGGACGACGGGACCTACAGCGTCCCGGAGGGCAACCTCTTCACCGGCGACGAGGCCGGCGGCGGCAAGACCCGTCCGGAGATCTACGTCATGGGCGTCCGCAATCCGGCACGGATCTTCGTCGACCAGGAGACCGACTGGCTGTACGCCGGCTGGGTCGGCCCGGACGCCGCCGAGCCGAGCCCGGTGTGGGGCCCGGCGAAGTACGACACCTTCGCCGTCATCACTTCGGCGGGGAACCAGGGCTGGCCGTACTGCATGGGCAACAAACAGCCGTACCGCGACCGCACGCTGCCCGACCCCGCCCAGCCGCAGGACTGGTACGACTGCGACGCGTTGAGGAACACCTCGCCCAACAACACCGGCCTGGTCGACATCCCGCCCGCCCGGAACAACAACGTGTGGTACGCGCCGCAGGGCGGTGCCCCGGACTACCCGCGCAACGACGCGGGCGTTCCCACCTACCGCACGGACGACCAGACCTTCCGGCTGCCCTGGCTCAAGGGCGGCGGCCAGGCGGCCATGACCGGCCCGGTCTACCGCTACGACGCCGGGAGCAACAGTGGGACCAGGTGGCCCGCGTACTGGGACGGCAAGTGGTTCGTCGGCGACTTCTACGACGGCGAGCAGCCGCGGCACGCCCTGGTGATGGACCCGGCGAACGCCGGCGGCGGCGGTCTGCCGGTGCACGCGGAGAGCCTGGAGCGGATCGTCCCCGAGGGCGAGGACGGCATCCGCAACCTCATGGACTGGAAGTTCGGCCCGGACGGGGCCCTGTACGTCCTCGACTACGGCCGCGGCTTCTTCACCGCGCACGAGAAGTCCGCGCTGTGGCGCGTGACCTACGAGGGCGGTCCGCCCACCCCGCTGCCCGGCGACCTCGTCGGCGACCGTCACGCACAGGAGGGGTAACGCCATGCACCGACCCGCACACATCCGCGCCCGGGGACGCGGACGGCCGTTCGCCCTGCTGGTGGCGCTGCTCGCCGCGGTGCTGTCGCTGACCGTGCTGCCGGCCGCGCAGGCGCAGCCCCCGGCGCCCGCGGCCGGGCCCGGCGGCGGGGACCGGGCGGCCGCGCAGGTGCTCACCTGGACCGCCGGCGACGACATCACCGCCTACGCCTCGGCGCCCGCCCGGGCGGTGGCCGGGGAGGCGACGCTGGTGTTCGAGAACAGCGCCGCCACGGGCAACACCACCGGCATGCCGCACACGCTCACCTTCACCACGTCCGACCCGGACTACAACTCCGACGTGCCGGTGAACATCCTCGCCAACCCCGGCGACGCGAACGGCGGCCGGCACGAGGTGACGGTCGACCTCTCCCCCGGCGTCTACCACTACTACTGCGCGATACCGGGCCACGGGCAGATGCAGGGCGAGCTGGTCGTCACCGGGGGCGGCGGCGAGGACACCACGCCGCCGGAGGCGACCGCCGACGTGGACGGCGAGCAGAACGCCGACGGCGACTACCTCGGCGGCGCCACGGTCACCCTCGCCGCCACCGACGACTCCTCCGGCGTCGACCGCGTCGACTACGCCGTCGACGGCGCCGGCTGGGCGGCGTACGAGGCGCCGGTGCTGGTGGACGCCCCCGGCGAGCACACCGTCCGGTACCGGGCCACCGACAAGGCCGGCAACGTCTCGCAGGAGCGGTCCGTGACGTTCACCGTCGCCGGGCCGCCGCCGGGCGACACCACCCCGCCCGAGGTCACGGCCACCGTGGACGGCGAACAGAACCCCGACGGCGACTACCTCGCCCTGGCCACCCTCTCCCTCCGGGCTCAGGACGAGGACTCGGGTGTGGCGGGCGTGGAGTACGCCGTGGGCGGCGGCGCGTTCGGCCCGTACACCGAACCGGTGATGTTCCACGCGGAGGGTGAGCACTCGGTCGCCTACCGCGCCACCGACCACGCCGGGAACACCTCGCAGACCTCGACCGTCACCTTCACCGTGGTCGGCGACGACGGCGGCGAACCGGACCCCGGCTGCCCGGAGCGCGACGACCGTCCGCTGGTGGTGGTCGGGGCGGAGGCGAGCGGCTTCACCGGCGTGCCCAACCGCGAGGCCCCCGGCGGCTGCACCGTCAACGAGCTGATCGAGGACGAGGCCCACTGGGACGGGCGCAAGGCCTTCCGGACCCACGTCCGCGAAGTCCTCGCGCAGCTCCGCGAGGACGGCGTGATCGACCGGGAGGAACGCGCGGCGATCATGGAGGCCGCGCGGCGCTCCGGCGTCGGCCGCGAGGGGGCGCACGGCTACCGGGCGCTCCTCGACGGCAGCCGGGAGTCGTTCGAGCGGTGGGAGCACGTCGGCGGCGGCGCCTTCACGCGGAACTCCGACGGCTCGATCACCTCCAGCGGCAGCGTCCCCGGGATGGGCATGCTGTGGTTCCCCGAGCAGCCGTACGGCGACTTCTCGCTGAAGCTCCAGTTCCGCGACGACGCACCCGGCGACCGGAGGGCCAACAGCGGCGTCTTCGTCCGCTTCCCCGGCGTGCACGACCACCCGGAGGAGCCGCGGCCGGAGTGGGTGGCCATCAGGTACGGGCACGAGGTGCAGATCAACGACGCGGCCGGCGGCGACCAGTACAAGACCGGGTCCGTCTACGGCTTCGACCTCGTCACCCGGGGCGAGTCGAACGTGATGCCGAAGGGCGTCTGGAACGACTACGAGATCCGGGTCGTCGGCCGGCACTGGACCGTCCACCGCAACGGGCGCCTGATCAACACGTTCGAGAACGCGCCGGGGCAGCTCTTCTCCCCGCCGCGCGGCGACGACCCGGGCACGGACGGGCGGCAGCACCCGACGGGGCATCTCGGGCTCCAGACGCACGGCACCTCGGACGTCGTCACCTTCCGCGACATCCGGGTCCAGCCGCTGTGACGGGCGCTCCGCCGGCGCCGGCCCGGGTGGGGGACGGGGCCGGGTGAGCCGGGCGGCGGGCGGGAGGACGGCCGCTCAGCAGTCCTCCCGCCCCCGTTCCCGTGCGCCCTTGCGCGTACGGCCCGCGGCGACCGGCCGCTGCGGGTTGCGGCGCAGGTACTCGCCCTCCAGCTCCGCCATGCGCGCGTTGTGGGCGCTCAGCGCGTCCGGGGAACCGTGCAGCAGCGCGTCGTGACGGGTCCGGTGGATCGTCTCCAGCTCCTTCAGCAGCTGGGCGTCCGACAGCTCCCGCGGATCGATACCCATGGCACCCTCCTCGTGCACACCGGTCCCGTGTCGTCCGGCGGCCCACGGGTACCCGTTCCGCGCCGTTACAAGGAGGGAGACATGAAGCTCGCATTCCTGGACCCCCTGTACGACCGTCCCGGCCCGTGGGCGTCCGTCCACGTCGGCACCGACGTCGCCACGGAGGACGCCGCGACACGCCAGGAGCTGAACGCCCGCGCCGTCTCCGACCGGCTGCACGAGCAGGGCGCCGACGCCGCCACCTGCCGGGCGGTCCACGGCGCGCTCGACGCGCTGCCCCGGTCGGCCGCCCCGCCCGGCCACGCCGTGTTCGCCGCGGACGGAGAGGTCGTCCTGCGTGTGCCGCTGGCCTCGGTCCCGCCGGGCGGGCCCCAGGTGTGCTGGTCGGCGCTGCCGCACGTGGGGCCACTGCCGGAACTGGCGGCCGGGCTGCCGGCCGCGCTGGTCGCACGCGTCGACCGCACGGGCGCCGAACTGCGGCTGCAGGACTCCTTCGGCGGCCGCGGGGACGCCGGGCGCGTGCACGGCCGGGACTGGCCCGTGCACCGCACGGCGTCGGGTGACTGGTCCGAGCGGAAGTTCCAGAACTCCGTGGAGAACACCTGGGAGCAGAACGCCTCGGCGGTCGCCGAGGAGGTGCGCGAGAGCTACGAACGGTCCGGCGCCGAGCTGGTCGTCCTCGCCGGCGACCGCCGCATGGTGCGTGCCGTGCACGACGCGCTGCCGGAGCACCTGGGCGAGCGCGCCGTGGAGGCGGAGCACGGCGGACGGGAGGACCACGACCAGGGCGGCGACGCGGAGAAGGGACAGCAGCTCCTCGCCGAGGAGACCGACCGTGCCCGGCAGCGGCACGCACAGCAGGAGGTCGCCCGGGCCATGGACCGCTTCCGCGCCGGGCGCGTCCCGGACGGCGAGGGCCGCACCTCCGCCACCGAAGGCGTTCCCACGCTGGTCGAGGCGGCGCGCGAGCACCGCATCGGAGTGCTGCTGATCCGCCCGGACGGCGCGGAACGGCACCGCGAGGTCTGGGTCGGGGACGCGCCGGACCAGATCGCCGTACGCCGCGCGGACAGCCGGTATCTGGGCGACCCGCAGCCGTCGGCGGCCCGCGCCGACGACGCACTGCTGCGTTCGGCCGCGGCCACCGGCGCGGAGGTGCTGTGCGTGCGCAGCGGCGACCTGGAGCCCGACGTCCCGGACGGCCTGCCCGTCGGGGGTCTCGGCGCCCTGCTGCGCTGGCCCTACGGCGGCCCGCCGACCGGCCAGGACCAGGAGCCCGGCGCCGCCTGACCGTCGGCCGCCCAACGGTTCCCGGCCACCGAACCGCCCCGGTCCGCACGCTGCGGGCCGGGGCGGTGTCGGTGCTGACCGGGAACAACTAGGCTGCCGTGCATGGAGATTCACGGGACCTCGCTTCGGATCTGCGTCGACGACCTGGACGCCGCCATTCCGGTGTACGAGAAGCTCACCGGGGCCGAGGCCCACCGCTTCACCACCGGGCCGGTGTCGGTCGCCGCCGTGGGGCCCTTCTTCCTGATGAGCGGGCCCGAGGGCCACCTGGAGGTGCTGCGGAAGATCGCCGCGACGATCGCCGTCGCGGACGTCGACGAGGCGCTGGCCGACCTCGGCGCCGTGGGCGCGGAGATCATCGCCGGTCCCCAGTCCACCCCCGCCGGCCGCAACGTCGTCGCCCGCCACCCCGACGGCGCCGTCTTCGAGTACGTCGACCGCGCACCGGTGGCCCGCCCGTAGCCCGGCCCCCCCGCCGCCGGCGGTACCCACGGCGGGGCGCCTTCCGTACCGTTTCTCCCGAGCCCCGGACACAGGGAACCGGGTGACGGGGAACGGGTGGGGATGGACGGTAGGACGATCGGTGACCGCGTGGCCCGGCGGGCCGGCCGCCTGGTCGGGCGCGGCCGCGAACTGGAGCTGTTCGGCCGGGTGCTGGCGGGGACGCTCGACCGCAACGTGCTCCTGGTGCACGGCCCCGGCGGGATCGGCAAGACGACGCTCCTGCACGCGGTGGCGGTCGCCGCCCGCGCCGACGGGCGGGCGACCCGATGGGTCGACGCCCGGACCATCGACCCTCTTCCCGCCGCGCTGGCGGCCGTGCTGCACGACGTCGCCCCCGGCACGGTGGTGTTCCTCGACGGGTTCGAACGCATCGCCGCCGGGGCGAAGGAGCTGCGCGAGGAGGTGCTGCCCCGGCTGCCCGGCGACGTCGTCGTGGTGATCGCCGGGCGCAGCAGCCCGGACCCGGGCTGGTTCGGCGGGGGCTGGGCGCAGGTCGCCCTCGTGGTGGAACTGGCCGAACTGAGCGCCGAGGCCTCCGTCGAACTGCTCACCGAGCACGGCGTTCCGGCCGTGCCGGCATGGGAGATCACGCGGTGGACGGCGGGCTCGCCGCTCGCCCTCGTGCTGGCGGCGGGCGCCTACCACCGGCACGGCCAGGTGGCTCCCGAGCCGGGCCTGGTGACCACGCTGGTCCGGCTGACGACCGCCGTCGAGTGGGACACCACACACTACGACGCGCTCGCCGCCTGCTCCATCGCAAGGCGGACGACGGTGGAACTGCTCGCGGACACCCTGGACGAGGGCGGCGACGCCGAAGGCTCGTTCGGATGGCTGGCGGGGCTGCCCTTCGTCGACCGGGTCGGCGACACGGTGACGCTGCACGACGCCGTCCGGGAACCCATGCGGGACAGCCTGCTCGGCGCCCGGCCGGCCAGGGAACGGGCGCTGCGCGGCCGGGTGGCCGAGCACCTGCACCGGCGGGCGCTGCTGGGAGACCGGACGGTCATCACCGACCTGGCGCATCTGCTGCGGAGCCCGGAGCTGCGGTGGGCGTACTGCTGGGACGGCAGTTCCCGCTACCACGCGGACCGGATCCGTGCGGGCGACGCGGAGGTGCTCGGCGCCGCTCTCGCCGGACGGGGCTACCGGGAGTGGTGGGCGGCCAGCGAGCCGTACCACCGGCTGTCGCCGCGCAACGTGGTGGTCGCGCGGGACGCCGGGGGCGCGCCCGTGGGGTACGCGATCTGGCTGACTCCGGGGTCGGCGCCGTCCTCGGTGCTCGCGGACGACGCCTTCGGGCGCGGGTGCCTGCGGTTCGCCGAGCTGGCCTGCGGGTCCGGGGCGGTGGTCGTGTGGCGGGACAGCGTCGACCTGACCGGCGAGGCTCCGGAGACCGGCAGCGCGCTGGCGATGCTCAACATCGCGGTGGCGCTGCGCGCCGACGTGGCGAACCCGCGGCACGCCGTCGTGCCGTTGTTCCAGCATCACCAGCGGCTGCACGCGTTCTGCCTCGCGGCGGGCGGCACGCTGGTGCCCGAGCTGGACACGGTCGTGGACGGCAGGCCGGTGTGCGCCTACTGGATCGACTACGGGCCGGGAGGGCTGCACGGGCACCAGCGCGCCCTGGTCCTGCGCGAGCTCGGCCGGGCCTCCGCCCCGCGGCCGGCCCCGACCGTGGACGAGGTGCGGACGGCGCTGGAGCACTACACCGTGGCGGCCGAGCTGGCCCGGCACCCGCTCGCCTCCGGCGCCGGGGTGGAGGAGCGCGCGGAGTCGGTGCGCACGGTGCTGCGGGACGGCGTGGCCGCGGCGTTCGGCGAGGGGCGGCGCGAGGAGCAGCTCCGGACCGTTCTGGCGCAGCGGTACCTCGAACCGGGCGCCACGTCCGCCGCGATCTCCCGGTCGCTGGCGATCAGCAAGGCCACCTACTTCCGGCGTCTGACGGAAGCGGTGGAGCGCCTCGCCGCACATCTCGCCGCGACCGGATGAGAGCGGTGTGAGACAGGCGGGTACTGCACGCCGGGGTGCGGCCGCCCGTAGCGTTCGTCGCGTACACGCCAACCACAAGGAGAGAGCAATGGCGAGATTCGGTACGCGGGCCTTCGCAGCAGCTGCGGTGACCGCACTGGCGGTCGTCCTTCCGGGCGGTGTCGCCCAGGCCGCGCCGGCGGCGGCCCCGGAGAGCATCGGGATGCAGGCCACCTGGTCGTGCAGCGGCATCCCCGCGGGGTACGTGTCCCTCCAGATCGACCCGTACCGGTGCGGCGGCAACTACCCCGGCCACCTGGTCGCCGCTCCGCAGAGCGGTCAGTGGATCTGCGGCTGGAACGGCGACGCGCTCACCGGTTTCGTCATCGACCAGACGAACCCGATGTCGGGCCAGTGCCACTTCAACACCTCCTGGCGCATCGTCGGGATCTGACGCCGCGCGGGGAGCGGGCCGGTCCCCCGGGCCCGCTCCCCGGCCGCCGCCCGGGCCCGCGCCCCGGGGTGAGCGCCTCCGGGGCAGGGGACCGCCACCGGTCAGGAGACCTGGAGGACGATCTTGCCGCGGGTGCGCCCCTCCCGGCTCGCCCGCCACGCCTCGGCGGCCTGGGCGAGGGGAAGGGCCCGGTCCACGTGGACGGCGAGGCGCCCGGCGTCGGCGAGGTCGCCCAGCGCGGTGAGACCGGCGGCGTCGGGCCGAACGAACAGGTATTGGCCGCCATCCTGGCGCACCTGCGGATCCACGATGGACAGCACCCGTTCGGCCTTCTTCAGCACCTGCCGGGAGACCTCCACGGCGTCGCCGCCGACGAAGTCGACCGCCGCGTCGACGCCCCCCGGGGCGAGGGCGCGCACCCGTTCCGCGAGTCCGTCGCCGTAGGCGACGGGTTCGGCGCCCAGACTCCGCAGGTAGTCGTGGTTCCGCTCGCTCGCGGTGCCGATGACCCGGGCACCGAGGGCGACGGCGATCTGCACGGCCATGGAGCCCACGCCGCCGGCCGCGGCGTGCACGAGGACCGTGTCGCCGCCGGTGACCCCCAGGCGGTGCAGCGCCTGGTGGGCCGTCAGGCCGGCGAGCGGCAGACCGGCCGCCTGCTCCCAGCTCAGCGAGGACGGCTTGCGGGCGAGTGCCCGGACCGGCGCGGCGACGAGTTCGGCGTACGTGCCGTGTCCGATCTCGTCCTTGCGCAGGTAGCCGATGACCTCGTCGCCGACCTCGAACTCGGTGGCGTCGACACCGAGCGCCTCCACCACGCCGGAGACGTCCCAGCCGGGGATCAGCGGGAACCGGGTCTCGTAGAGCGCGTCGAGGCCGCCGGAGGCGACCTTCCAGTCGACGGGGTTGACTCCCGCGGCCTTCACCCGGACGAGAACGTGGTCGGGGGCGACCTTCGGGTCGGGCTGCTCGCTGAGCTCCAGGCCGTCGGGTCCGTCGTAGCCGTTCGTGACGATTGCCTTCATGCCCGGGGAACGACCCGGGGCGCGGCGCTCATTCCCCGGGTGTCCGCCGCGGAGGTGACGTGGCGGCGCAGCACCTCGCACAGTTCGCCTTCGAAGGTGTCGTAGCGCAGCCGCAGACCGGCGCCCGGCCAGTCCCCGGGCAGCAGGGCGGCGGGGAGCACCGGGTCCGCGAGGAGGTGACGCAGCGCCGCGGCCGAGACCGTGAACCGGTCGGCGAGGTCCTCCGCACGGTCGAGGGCGGCGGCGAGCTCGCCGGCGCGGCGGGCCCAGCCGGGCAGGTCCCACAGGCGGGCCGCGAGCGCGACGGGGTCCTCCCCGGCCGGGGCGGCACCGGTGAAGACCGTGCAGGGGCCGAGGACGTCCGCGTCGAGCGCGCGGTCCAGGTTCGCGGGCCGCACCCAGGTGCCCTCGCGGAGCTCGCCGAGACGCAGGCGGGCCATGGTGCGGCGCAGCGCGGCCCGTTCGGCAGCGGGGCGGCGGTCGGCGGTGACCACGGCGATCTCCCAGTCGCCGTCCCACGTCCGCAGCCGGGGCGCGCGGCTGTCGTCCTGGCGCGCCTGGCGGCGCAGCAGGCGGGCGGTGAGACCGTAGCCCTGGCCGTCCTGGTCGAGGTCTCCGGCGGCGACCATGCGGGACAGGGCGACGCGCACGGTGCCCTCGGCGACCCCGAAGAGTTCCCCGACCCGCACCAGGACGCGGGCGGGCAGCCGGGGCGGGTGATGCCCGAGCAGGGTGCTCAGGACGATCGAGCGGGCCGTCAGCGGACGGAGCCCGAGGGTCGTGTGCGCAGGTGCGGTGTCGTTCATCGGCTGCTGAAGTCTATCGGGCGCGGACGCACCGGGTTACCTCTTCTCGCCACGTGCACGACAGGCGTAATGTCAGGGGTATGGCTACCCACGAGGTCTTCAACCAGGCGCCGCCCCTGACCGGCTTCACCGCGGCGGACGAGCCGGCCCTGCTGGACGCCGTGCGGCGGGACGGCGCGGGCGCGGGAGAGGCGGAGCTGCGGGAGCTCGGAGAGCTCGCCGGGTCCGCGGGGACTCAGGAGCTGGCGCGGCAGGCCGAGGAGAACCCGCCGCGGCTGCGCACCCACGACCGGTACGGCCACCGGATCGACGAGGTCGAGTTCCACCCGGCGTGGCACAGCCTGATGACGACCGCCGTGCGCCACGGACTGCACGCCGCGCCCTGGGCGGAACCGGGTGCGGGCGCACACCTGCTGCGGGCCGCGAAGTTCTACGTGTGGTCGCAGGCCGAGGCCGGGCACGGCTGCCCGGTCTCCATGACGTACGCGGCCGTGCCCGCGCTGCGTGCCGCACCGGAACTGGCCGCGCTGTACGAGCCGCTGCTCGCCTCGCGCGTCTACGACTTCGGCCTGCGCCCGCCGCTGGGCAAGGCCGGGCTCATCGCGGGCATGTCGATGACCGAGAAGCAGGGCGGGTCGGACGTGCGCGCCAACACCACGCGCGCGGTGCCGGACGGCGGCGACGACGGCACGTACCGGCTCACCGGGCACAAGTGGTTCACCTCCGCGCCGATGAGCGACCTCTTCCTGACGCTCGCGCAGACCGAGGAGGGGGTGACCTGCTTCCTCCTCCCCCGCGTGCTCCCCGACGGCAGCCGCAACGCGCTGCGGCTGCAACGCCTCAAGGACAAGCTGGGCAACCGTTCCAACGCCTCCTCGGAGATCGAGTACGAGGACGCGGTGGGGTGGCGGGTCGGCGAGGCGGGACGCGGCGTACGGACCATCGTGGAGATGGTCAACATGACCCGGCTGGACTGTGTCCTCGGCTCGGCGGCGGCCATGCGCGCCGGACTGCGGCAGGCGCTGCACCACGCCCGGCACCGCCGGGCGTTCGGCGCGCCGCTCCTGGAGCAGCCGCTGATGCGGAACGTGCTGGCCGACCTGGCCGTCGAGTCGGAGGCCGCGACGGTGCTGGGGCTGCGGCTGGCGGCCGCGCTGGACCGTTCGCTGGGGGGCGACGAACGGGAGGCCGCGTTGCGGCGGCTGGGCCTGGCGGCGGGCAAGTACCACGTGTGCAAACGGGGTTCGGCACACGTCGGGGAGGCCCTGGAATGCCTGGGCGGCAACGGCTACGTGGAGGAGTCGGGGATGCCGCGGCTGTACCGCGAGGCACCGCTGCTGTCCCTCTGGGAGGGCTCCGGGAACGTCGCCGCGCTCGACGTGCTGCGGGCCGTGGCCAAGGACCCCGCCACGCTGGACGCCCTGCTGGCCGAGGTGGACGCGGCCGCGGGCGCCGACCGGCACCTGGACGCGGCGGTCGCGGACCTGCGCAAGGACCTGGCGGTGCTGTCCGACCCGGCCGCCGCGCAACTCGCCGCCCGGCGGCTGGCGGAGCGGCTGACGCTGGTGCTGCAGGGCTCGCTGCTGGTGCGCCACAGCACGCCGGCGGTGGCGGACGCGTTCTGCGCCTCCCGGCTGGGCGGCGAGTGGGGCCACGCCTACGGCACGCTGCCACCGGGCACCGACCTGGGCGGCGTACTGGAACGGGCGCGGGCGTGAGCGTCCGCGTCGAACGGGACGGGCCGGTCACCACGGTCGTGCTGGCCCGGCCCCGGACGCGCAACGCGGTCGACGGGCCGACGGCGGCGGCGCTCGCGGAGGCGTTCCGCGCCTTCGACGCGGACGCGTCGGCGTCGGTGGCGGTGCTGTGGGGCGAGGGCGGCACGTTCTGCTCCGGCGCGGACCTCAAGGCCATGGGTACGCCGCGCGGCAACCGGGTCGCCGCCGACGGCGACGGCCCGATGGGGCCGACCCGGATGCGGCTCGGCAAGCCGGTGATCGCCGCGGTCGCCGGCCACGCGGTCGCGGGCGGCCTGGAACTCGCGCTCTGGTGCGATCTGCGCGTGGCCGAGGAGGACGCGGTGTTCGGCGTCTTCTGCCGCCGCTGGGGCGTGCCGCTGATCGACGGCGGCACGGTGCGGCTGCCGCGCGTGGTGGGGGCGGGCCGGGCGCGCGACATGGTGCTGACCGGACGCCCGGTCGCGGCACCGGAGGCGCACGCCATCGGCCTCGCCGACCGCGTCGTGCCGACCGGCGGGGCGCGCGCCGCCGCCGAACGGCTGGCCCACGAGCTCGCCGCCCTCCCCCAGGCGTGTCTGCGCAGCGACCGCGCCGCCCTCCTCGACGCCGAAGGCGCCGAAGGCGCCGAAGGCGCCGCCGAGGCCGAGGAGGCCGCTCTGGCCCGCGAGTTCGCCCACGGCGTGGCGGTCCTCCCCGGCGCCCTCGCGGGCGCCGCCCGCTTCGCCGCGGGCGAGGGCCGCCACGGCCGCTGACGGCGCCCGGGTTCCCCGGGCCCGGCAGTCGGGCGCCGCGGGTGGGGCTAGCGGGTGGGGCTACGGGACGACGAGGATCTTGCGCCCCTGGCCGGCGGCGAAGCGGTCGAGGGCGGCGGGATAGTCGGCCAGGGGCATGCGGTCGGAGACGAAGACGTCGGGGTCGAGAACTCCGGCGGCGAAGAGTTCGGCGGCCCGCTCGTAGCTGTGCAGGACGGCCATGGAGCCGGTGATGGTGATCTCCTGGTTGTAGATGCGGTACGGGTCGATGGTGGCCGTGGTCGCGTAGTCCGCGACGCCGAACTGGAGGAAGGTGCCGGCCTTGGCGACGCGGCCGAGGCCGTCCTGGATGGCCGCCGCGTTGCCCGTCGCGTCGATGACGAGGTCCCAGCCCTGCGGGCGGTCCAGCTCCTCCGCGCGGGCGGCGGCGGCCGTGCAGCCGAGCTGCTGCGCGGTGGCCAGCCGTGCCGGGTTGAGGTCGAGGACGTCGACGCTGGCGGCACCGGTGCGCTTGGCCAGTTCCAGCATCATCAGGCCCATCGTGCCGGAGCCGTAGATCAGCACGTGGGAGCCGAGGCTGCTGCGCAGCACGTCGTAGCCGCGCACGGCGCAGGACAGCGGCTCGATGAGTGCGGCGTCCTGCGTGCGGACGTGGTCCGGGAGCTTCACGCAGTTGGCGACGGGGGCGACGGCGTACTCGGCGGCGCCGCCGGCCGTGGTGACGCCGATCGCGGCCCAGCGGTCGCAGAGGTTGTTGTGACCGGCCCGGCAGTAGCGGCACTCGTAGCAGTACAGCGAGGGGTCGACGGCGACCCGGTCGCCGACCGCCAGCTCGGTCACCTCGCTCCCGACGCCGACGACCTCGCCGGCGAACTCGTGGCCGGGCACCACCGGCAGTGTGGGGGCGAACTCGCCCTGGAGGATGTGCAGGTCCGTCCCGCACAGCCCGCACGCGGCGACGTCGACCACGACCTGCCGGGGCCCGGGCGCGGGGTCGGGCACCGTGGTCAGGGAGACCTTGCCGGGGGCTTCGACGAGGGCGGCCTTCATTTCACGGCTCCTAGCGACAGGCCCTGGACCAGCTTGTCCTGGGCGGCGAACCCGGCGACGAGCACCGGAAGGGAGATGGCGAGGGATGCGGCGGACACCTTGGCCAGGAACAGTCCCTGGCTGGTGATGAAGCTGGTCAGGAAGACCGGCGCGGTCTCCGCCCGCACGCCGGTGAGCACAAGGGCGAACAGCAGCTCGTTCCAGCTGAAGATGAAGCAGATCAGCGCGGTTGCCGCCATGCCGGGCCCCGCGATGGGGGCGATCACCCGACGCAGCACGGTGGGCAGCCGGGCGCCGTCGATCTGCGCGGCCTCGATGACCGAGACCGGGATCTCGGCGAGGAAGGACTGGAGCATCCACACGGCGATGGGAAGGTTCATGGCCGTGTAGAGGACGACCAGCAGCCAGATGTTGTCCAGCAGTCCGGCGTTGCTCGCGAACAGGTAGACCGGCAGCAGGCCGGCGACCAGCGGCAGCATCTTGGTGGACAGGAAGAAGAACATCACGTCGCGCCACTTGCGCACCGGCCGGATGGACAGCGCGTACGCCGCGGGAAGGGCCAGCAGCAACACCAGGAGTGTCGAACACAGCGCCGCCGTCATGGAGTTGATCAGCGGCGGCCAGGGCCCGTCGGCGCCGCCCGCGGAGAAGAAGGTGCGGTAGGCGTCCAGCGTCAGCGGCGCTGCGAGGGACGGCGGGTTGGTCGCGGCGTCCGGCTCGGAGTGGAAGGAGGTGAGCACCATCCACGCCAGCGGCAGGAAGAACAGGATGCCGGTCGCCCAGGCCAGCAGGGCCAGGGCGGAGCCGCGCCGGCGCGCCCGGCGCACCGGCGCAGGGACCGGCGTCCTCGGACGGCGGGTGCGCGCGGGGGCGGTGAGTGTGCTCATCCGCGGGACACCTCCTCGCTGAACAGGGACGACACCACGCGCAGCGCGAAGGTCGCCAGCGCGATGGAGCCGATGACGACGAGGACGCCCGCGGCGGACGCGAGACCGTACTCGTGGGACTTGTAGAAGGTCTGGTAGATGGCGTACGGCAGGTTGGCGGTGCCCAGTCCGCCGGAGGTGAGGGTGTAGACGGCGTCGAAGTTCTGCACGATGAAGATCGAGCCGAGCAGGGCGCCGAGTTCCAGGTAGCGCCGCAGGTGCGGCAGCGTGATGTGACGGAAGATCTGCCAGCTTCCCGCGCCGTCGATGCGCGCGGCCTCGATGACGTCGAGCGGGCGGCTCTGCAGCCCGGCCAGCAGGATCAGCATCATGAACGGCGTCCACTGCCAGATCAGCGCCGCCTCGACGGCGATCAGCGGCATCTCGGAGATCCACACCGGCTGCGGCGGGTCGTCCACGCCGAAAAGTCCTGCGAGTGCGTTGATCACGCCGTTGACCAGGCCGTACTCCGGGTTGAGCAGCATGTGCTTCCACAGCAGCGCCGCCGCGACCGGCACCAGCAGGAACGGTGCGATGAGCATGGTGCGCACCAGCGCGCGGCCGCGGAAGGAGCGGTCCAGCAGCAGGGCGACGGCCAGGCCCAGCGCGAGACTCACCAGGACGACGGCGGCGGTCAGCACCGCCGTGGTCAGCACGGCGTCCCGCAGCTCGGGGGTGCTGAGCACGGTCCCGAAGTTGGACAGGCCGGCGAACTCGCGGTCCTCGGGATAGAGGGAGTTCCAGTCGAAGAGGGAGATCACGAGGGTCGCCGCGAACGGGAGCTGGGTGACGACGACGAGGAAGACGAGGGCGGGCATCAGGGGGGCGCGGGTCGCCCAGTCGCGCAGCCGCCGGGCGCCCCCGGCCGGTGATCCGGCCGGCCGGGGGGCGCGGGTGGCGGCGTCCGACGGGGACTCGGTCGCCGGGGTGGCGGTCATCGGTTCCGGTACTCCTCCCCGACCTTCTCCGCCAGCTTCTGCGAGTCGGCGAGGGCCTGTTCGACGGACTGGCGGCCGGCGATCGCGGCGCTGATCTCCTGGGAGACGTCGGTGCCGAGGGAGGTGAACTCGGGTATGCCGACGAACTGGATGCCGGAGTAGGGCCGCTTCTTCACGCCCGGGTCGCGGGGGTCGGCGTTCTCGATGGCCTGGAAGACGTCGTCGCCGAAGGCGCCGGCCTCCTTCTGGTAGCGCGGGTCGTCGTAGGTCGACGTGCGCTTGCCGGCGGGGACGCTGGTCCAGCCGACCTGCTCGCCGACGAGCTGCTCGTACTCCTTGCCGGTGGCCCAGGAGATGAACTCCCAGGCGTCGTCGGGGTTGTCGGACGCCTTCTGCATGCCGAGGGCCCAGGTGTAGAGCCAGCCCGAGTTCTCGGTCTCCTTCACCGGGGCCGGGGCGTAGCCGACCTTGCCCTTGACCGGGGAGTCGTCGCGTTCCAGTTCACCGGCACCGGCGGTGGCGTCGTACCACATGGCGGTCTTGCCCTGCGTCATGCTGTTGAGGCACTCGGCGAACCCGGCCTGTGCGGGGCCCGCCTGACCGTGCTCGCGCACCAGGTCGACGTAGAACTTCGTGGCCTCGGTGAACTCCGGCGAGTCCAGCTGCGCCTCCCAGTTCTCGTCGAACCAGGTGCCGCCGAAGGTGTTGACGACCGTGGTCAGCGGGGCGATGACCTGCCCCCATCCGGGCAGTCCGCGCAGGCAGATGCCCTTCATCCCGGCCTCGGCCTCGTCCACGTCGGCGGCCAGGTCCGCGACCTGGTCCCAGGTGGGCTTCTCGGGCATCTCCAGGCCGTGCTTCGCGAAGACGTCCTTGCGGTACATCAGGAACGACGACTCGCCGTAGAACGGCTCCGCGTAGATCTTGCCGTCCTCGCCCGTGAGCGAGAGCTGCATGGACGTCAGGATGTCGTCCTGGTCGTACTTCTCGTCCTTCTGCACGTACGGGTCGAGGGCGTAGAGCCAGTCGCGCTCGGCGTAGATCGGGGTCTCGTAGTTGCTGAGGGTGGCGACGTCGTACTGCCCGGCCTGGCTGGCGAAGTCCTGGCTGATCTTGTCGCGGACCTGGTTCTCCGGGAGCACCGTGAAGTTGACCGTGATGCCGGTCTTCTCTGTGAAGTGCTCGGCGGTCAGCTTCTGCAGCGTCTTCATCGGCGGGTTGTTCACCATGAGGACGTTGATGGAACGGTCGTCTTCGCTTCCGCCGCCCGCCCCGGCGCAGCCGGCGAGGAGGGCGGCCGCCGAGACGGCGGCCACGGCCGCGCGGGCGGCACCGCGCCGGGACCGGGGCACAGGGGACGTGGGGGACACAAGGGGCTTCGAGGCGGAAAAGGGTATGCGGGTGCGCATGCGGGGCTCCGGTTCGTCGTGCCGGGGATGCGGGGCGGTCGGTCGGGGGTTCTCGGTCAGACCCGGATGACCTGGGGTCCGAGCAGCGAGTAGCGGTGGGCTTCGGGCGCGGGCAGGCCGGTGGAGGTGACGATGGACTCGAAGTCTCCGATCTGCGCGAAGCGGCAGAAGCTCACCGCGCCGAACTTGGTGTGCACGCCGACGCAGATTCTCCGCCGGGCACTGCGGATGGCCTGGGTCTTCACCTCGCTGACGGCCGGGTCGGGGGTGGTCAGGCCGTGCTCGCGGGAGACGCCGTTGGCTCCGATGAACGCCAGGTCGATGACGAATCCGGAGAGCATGGCCGTGGTCCAGTGGTCGACCGTGGCCAGGGTGCCGCCGCGCAGCCGGCCGCCGAGGAGGAGCACGGTGAAGGTGTCCACGTCGGCCAGGACTCCGGCGGCGGCGAGCGAGGCGGTGACGACGGTCAGCTGCCGGTCCCGCGGCAGGGCCTCGGCGATGAGCTGCGGGGTGAAGCCCTCGTCGACGAAGACCGTCTCCGCGTCGCCCAGCAGGTCGGCCGCCGCCGCGGCGATCCGCCGCTTCTCTGGCACGTGCAGGGTGCCGCGGAAGGCGAGGGTGGTCTCGAAGCCCGCGCTCTCCACCGGGTACGCACCGCCGTGCGTACGCCGGAGGAGACCGTGGGACTCCAGGACGCGCAGGTCGCGGCGCACGGTCTCGCGTGCCACCCCGAGGGAGGCGGCGAGCGCGCCGACCTCGACCGAACCGGTACGGCGGGCCGTACCGACGATCTCCCGCTGCCGTTCCTCCGCGCTCATCGGGCTCCGCGCCCCTCTCCCGTGGGGTTGCCGAACGGGCATCGAGGTGACCGTTCGGGCCTGTGGGAAGAGTTCTACCGGTCCGGACGGGCCGCAACCAGGCTCGGCACGGGAGGGATGCTGACCGGTTTCGCCCGTTCGGGGGCGGCGCTGAGAGCGCTCTACCGGGGCGGATGCGGGGAGCGCTGCCCGGATGGCGCCCGTTTCGGGCAGAGGCGTGCCCGTTCTCCGCCCGTTCGGGCGGCGCGGGGGTTCGCGGGGCGCCCCCCCGGGGCTCGCGGGGATCGGGGCGCCTCGGCGGCGGTCTCCCCTGGGGCAGCAGGGGTACTCAGCCGGCGAGGGTGTCCACGACCAGGTCGGCCAGCAGGGCCGCGCAGCGCCCGTCCGGGTCCAGGTCGGGGTCGTAGATGGTGAGCTGGAAGCCCGCGCACCGCGGCGAGCGGGCCAACGGCCCCAGCAGGGCGCGCAGTTCGTCGAGGGTGAGACCGCCGGGGTCGGGGCTGTCGACGGCGGGCATCACCGAGGGATCGAGGACGTCGGCGTCGATGTGCAGCCAGAAGCCGTCGAGTTCGTGGTCGGCGAGCCGGGCGAGAGCGGCGCGGGCGACGGCCTGCGGGCCGTCGCGCCGGACGTCGGCCACCGCGGCGTACCCGATGCCGAGGCGGTCCAGCTCGGGTTGGGCGCTGTCCGGCTCGTTCGCCGGGTCGCGCAGGCCGAGCAGCCACACGTCCTCGTCGGCGAGGGACGGACCGAGCCCTTCCAGGTCGGTGAGGTCGCGCTGGCCGCGGCCCGTGACCAGGGCGACGTCCTCGCCGCCCGCCGCGCCCACGCCCGCCGGGGCGTTGCCGGGGTGGCGGAAGTCGTCGTGTCCGTCGAAGTAGGCGAGCCCGAAGCGTCCGATGCGGCGCAGCGCCAGGGCGGTTCCCAGGGCGATGGAGCAGTCGCCGCCGAGCACCACGGGGAACTCGCCCGCCCGCACGTGCTGCTCCAGGCGGTCCGCGAGCCGGCGCGAGTAGGCCGCGATCCGGTCGGCGTGGAACACCCCGTCCCCCGGCCGCCAGTCGCCCGGGTCGTACCGCGGCGCCACGACGACGCCGCCCTCCCGGGCGCCGAGGCGCCGCAGCAGCCCTTGCTCGCGCAGCGCGCCGGCCAGCTTGTGGCAGCCGGGAACGGCCCCCGGCACCGGGGCGCGCAGACCGAGGTTGGAGGGGGCGTCGATCAGGACGAGGCTGCGGGACATGACCGCATTCTGCCCGAGGGTGCGAGGATTCCGGCATGGTGCGAAGCGTGCGGGTACCGGCCTCCCTGCCGTGTGTGGCCGGGATGGGGCAGCACGAGAGCGGCCGGAAATGGCTGGAGGCGCTGCCGGGGATGCTCGGCGCACTCCGGGAGATGTGGGAGCTGCGGCTGGAGGAGCCGTTTCACGGCGGAAGCTGCTCGTGGGCGGCACCGGTCCGGCGGGAAGCCGGCCCCGGCGCGGGGGAGCCGCTGGTGCTGAAGGTGACGTGGCCGCATCCCGAGGCGCTCGCCGAGGCACCGGGGCTGGCGCTGTGGGACGGCCGCGGGGCGGCGCGCCTGCACGCCTACGACGCGGAACGGCAGGCGTTGCTGCTGGAACGCTGCGTGCCGGGCAGCGAGCTGGGCCGGTCGCACGGTCTGCCCGCGGACGAGCGGCTGGTGCACGGGGCGGACGTGTTGCGGGACCTGTGGGCCGCACCGCTGCCCGCCGCCGGCACGGAGGGGCCCGTGCTGCCGGGGCTGGCGGACGTGACGGCCCGATGGGCGGACCTGGCCGAGGAGCGGGCCGCGCGCCGGTGGCCGGCGGGCATCGACACCGGCCTGTTCGCGCTGGGCGCCGGGCTGCTGCGCGAACTGCCCGGGAGCGCCGGCCGGGAGGTGCTGCTGCACGGCGACTTCAACCCGGGCAACGTGCTGACCGCGCGGCGGCGGCCGTGGCTGGCCATCGACCCGAAGCCGATGCGCGGCGACCCGGCGTACGACCTGTGGCCGCTCGTCGAGCAGGTCGACGACCCGTTCGCCGCGGCGGACCCTGCCGGGGTGCTGGCGCACCGCACGGCGCTGGTCGCCGGGGAGCTGGGGCTCGACCCGCAGCGGGTGCGGGCGTGGGCGGTGGCCCGGCACGTGGAGTACGTGCTGTGGTCAGTGGTCGAGGACGAGGACCTCGGTCGCAGCGTCGACCTGATGCGGCAGGCCCGGCTGCTGGCCGGCCTCGCCGGCCTGTGAGGGTGCGGTGACCGGCGGTCGCCGACGGGGCCCTTCGACGGCCTGCCATGGCCTGCGGCGACCCGCGGCGTGCGCTGCGGGAGGGGCGGACGGGGTGGGAGGACGGAGTGGTTTCCCCCGTCGTGCGGCGGTGACCCGCGACGGTGGAACGAACCCCGTCCCCCTGTTCGGGAGGTCGCCATGACCACGGCTGCAGAGATCATGCACCCCGGCGCGGAGTGGATTCCCGCCACCGAGACACTGGACCGCGCGGCCCAGCTGATGCGCCGCCTGGACGTCGGCGCGTTGCCGATCAGCGACGCCGACGAGCGGATGTGCGGCATTCTGACCGACCGGGACATCGTCATCGGCTGCGTCGCCGAGGGCCGGGACCCGTCGCGCGTGACGGCCGGCGACATGGCGCGCGGCACACCGCGCTGGATCGAGGCGAGCGCCGACGTGTCGCAGGTGCTGGAGGAGATGCAGAGCCACCGGATCCGCCGGCTCCCGGTCGTGGAGAACAAGCGGCTGGTCGGCATGATCAGCGAGGCGGATCTCGCACATCACCTGACCGACGACCAGATCGCGACGTTCGTGGAGAACGTCTACGCCCACAGCTAGTTCCTGTCCGGCGCTGGGTCCTCTGTCCGGCGCTGGGCGGTGGTGCCGCGTGGGCGGGACCGCCGTCACTCCCCCACGGCTCCGTCAGCCAGTTCGCGGACGACATCCAGCTGGCCGACGTGGCGAGCGTACTCCTGGAGCAGGTGCAGCAGGATCCAGCCGAGCGTCGGCGCGTCCTCCGCCGTCGGAAAACGGCCGCCGACGGCGGCCCGGTCCTCCAGCCCCGCCCCCGCGGCGATCGCCGTTGACCGTGCGCACTGGGCGGTGAACTCCGCCCGCAGCTGCTCTGCGGTGACGCCGTCCGGCACGTGCCAGCGGCCGTCGGGGCCGTCGTCGGCCCAGGGGTCGGGGACCTGCTCGGCGGCGAAACCCCAGCACAGCCAGCGCCGTTCGACGTGCGTGAGGTGGCGCAGCAGCTCCAGCGGCGTCCAGCCGGAGGGGAGCCGGGCGGCGCGCAGCTCCGCGTCCGGCATGCCGTCGAGCTTGTGCAGCAGCGTGGCCCGGTAGTAGTCGAGCTGGCCGGCGAGCAGTTCCCGCGGGTCGGCGAGGCGGTGCGACGGTTCGGCGCGGCCGGGGGCGTCCGTCACGTGTCCTCCTTCAGGGCGAGCGTGGGCACGTCGTCCCGCTCGATGCCGAACGTCTGGGCGTACAGGGAGAGTTCCGCCTCGACCGCGCGGACGATGGTGTCGGCGCGGCGGAAGCCGTGGCCCTCGCCCTCGAAGGCGAGGTAGGCGTGCGGGACGCCGCGGCCGGCGATCCGCTCCAGGAGGCGCTCGCACTGCACGGGCGGGCAGATCACGTCGTCCAGCCCCTGGAGCAGCAGGAACGGACGGTCGACGCGGTCGGCGTGGTGGACGGGCGAGCGGTCGTGGTAGCGGTCGGCGTCGGCCTCCGGGTCGCCGACGAGAGAACGCAGGTACTGCGACTCGAAGTCGTGGGTCTCGCCGGTGGCCCAGCCCTCCAGGTCGAGGATCGGGTAGGTGATGGTGGCGCAGGCGTAGACCTCGCCGGCCGGCGAGGTGAGCGAGGCGGCGCTGGTCCAGCCGCCGGCGCTGCCGCCGCGGATCGCCAGCCGTGCCGGGTCGGCCGTGCCCTCGTCGGCCAGCGCACGGGCGACGGCGGCGCAGTCCTCGACGTCCACCACGCCCCACTGGCCGCGCAGCCGGTTCCGGTACGCGCGCCCGTACCCGGTGGAGCCGCCGTAGTCGACCTCGGCGACGCCGATGCCGCGCGAGGTGAAGTAGGCGATCTCCAGGTCGAGGACCATGGGGACGCGGCTGGTGGGGCCGCCGTGCACCCAGATCACGTACGGCGGCAGTTCGCCGGGCGGGCCCTGGTGGTCGGGGTGCCGGGGCGGGTAGACGTGGGCGTGCACGTCCCGCCCGCCGGGTCCGGTGAAGGTGCGCGCCTGCGGCTGCGGGAGGTGGGCGGGGTCGACGGCGGGCCGGTGCTCCTCGGCGACGACCCGGGCGTGCCCGCTGCCGGTGTCCAGTTCGACGATCTCGTACGCGCTGTGCGCGCCGGCGGCGATGCCCACGACGCGGGTGTCCGCGACGGCGAGCGCGGGCGCCCACTCCGTCCACGGCCCGGGTGCGTCGGCGAGTTCGCCGGTGGCGGGGTCGAGCAGGCCGAGCGCCTGGCCGCCCCGGCCGTGCAGGACGGCGACGAGTCCGCCGGGGAGCGGTGCGAACCAGCGGAGGCCGATCTTCCACAGGCCGCCGCCGAACTCCTCCTCGCGCGGGCAGAGGTTGACCGCCTCGCCGGTGGCGGGGTCCACACGGTGCAGGTTCCACCAGCCGGTGCGGTCGGTGGCCGCCAGCAGGGTCCGCCCGTCGGCCGCCCACTCGACCTGCGCCACGGATTCCTCGGAGCCGCCGAGGAGCGTGCGGGCTCCGGTGAAGGCGCCGTCGCCGGTGACGTCGGCGACGCGGACCAGGGTGCCGTCCCAGGGCATGGCGGGGTGGTCCCAGGCGAGCCAGGCGACCCGGCGGCCGTCCGGGGAGAAGCGGGCGCCGGTGAGGAAACGGTGTGCGTCGTCGGTGAGTTCGCGCACGCGGGTCCGGTCGTCGGCGGCCGAGCCGTCCAGCGGGACGGAGGCCAGCGTGCGGCGGACGTCGGTGGGGCCGTCGCCGGTGAACTCCTCGAGCACACAGACCACGTCCCCGTGGGCGGGCCGGACGACGGGGTCGCACCAGCGCAGGCCGCCGCCCGCTCCCGAGACGGGCGTCAGCGGCACCGGCTCCGCACGTGCGCCGGGGCCGGCCGCGCCGGTGGCGTCGCCGTCGGGGGCCGAGTCGGGGCGCAGCAGGTAGAGGCGCTGGTCGGGGAAGTGGGTGAAGACCACGAGCGGGCCTTCGGCGCCGGGAGCGCCGGCCCATGGCCGGCCGCCGTACTCGATGACCCGGTTGCGGACGTTCCACGGCGGCGGGAGGACGGACTCCGGCTCGGCGCCGGGGCGCTGCCGGATCAGCGCGCGACGGCCGCCCTCCTCGGGGCGGGGAGCGGTCCACCACAGTTCGTCGCCCACGGCGCCGAGGTATTCGGGGCGTCCGTCGTGGGCGGCGACGAGGCGCGCGTCCACGGGGGACGGCCAGCTGCCGTAGGGGGCGGTGCGGTGCGGCATGAGCAGCGGCCTTCCGTGGGTCGGGGGGTGTCTGGCGCGGCGCGTCGCGGTCCGGGGTGCGTGGGGCGGGGTGGGTGGTCGTGGGGACGTCCCCCGGCCGGGCCGAGGGGCGCAAACGGAGTCGGGAGCTCCGGCCGGGCGCCTCTACAGGGCGCGCAGGGCGCGGTCGAGGACGTGGACGCCGAAGTGGAGCGCCTCGACGGGCACCCGCTCGTCCACGCCGTGGAACATGGCCTGGTAGTCGAAGCCCTCCGGCAGTTTCAGCGGCGAGAAGCCGTAGCCCTGGATGCCCAGCCGGGAGAACTGCTTGGCGTCGGTGCCGCCGGACATGCAGTACGGCACCACCCGGGCGGTGGGGTCGAAGTGCTCCAGGGACTCGCGCAGCACGGCGAAGGCGGGCGCGTCGACCGGGGCCTGGAGCGGCACCTCGCGGTGCTGGAACTCCCAGTCGACGTGCGGGCCGGTGAGCCGGTCCATCGTGGCGGTGAACTCGTCCTCCGCGCCGGGCAGCATCCGGCCGTCGACCTGTGCGGTGGCCTGCTCCGGGATGACGTTGACCTTGTAACCGGCGTTCAGCATCGTCGGGTTGGCGCTGTTGCGGACGGTCGGGGCGACCAGGGCGGCGGACCGGCCGAGCCGTTCCAGCAGCGCGTCGACGTCGAAGTCGGCGGCGTCCAGGTCCGGGGGCTCCACTCCGGCGGCGAGGGAGAGTTCGATCAGCGCCGCGCGCACGGTCGGGGTCAGCCGCACCGGCCAGGCGTACTCGCCGATCCGGTGCACGGCGGCGGCGAGCCGGCTCACCGCGTTCTCCCGGTTCACCTTGGAGCCGTGGCCGGCGCGCCCGCGGGCGGTGAGGCGCATCCACGCGGTGCCCCGCTCGCCCGCCGCGACCGGGTAGAGCCGCAGGCCGTCGCCGGCGTGGAAGGTGAAGGCGCCGGATTCGCTGATGCCTTCGGTGCAGCCGTCGAACAGTTCGGCGTGCTTCTCGGTGAGGTAGTCGGCGCCGTACTCGGCGCTGTCCTCCTCGTCGGCGGTGAAGGCCAGCACGATGTCCCGCCGCGGCCGGACGCCGGCCCGCGCCCACGCCCGTACGACGGACAGCACCATCGCGTCCATGTTCTTCATGTCGATGGCGCCGCGGCCCCACACCACGCCGTCCCGCACCTCGCCGGAGAACGGGTGCACGGTCCAGTCGTCGGGCCGGGCGGGCACGACGTCCAGGTGGCCGTGGACGAGCAGGGCGTCGGCGGAGGGGTCGGTGCCCTCGATGCGGGCCACGACGTTCGTCCGGTCGGGGGCCTTCTCCAGGAAGACCGGCTCCAGCCCGGCCTCGCTCAGCCGCTCCCCGACGTACTCGGCGGCCGGGCGCTCCACGCCGTCGCCGCCGCCGTGGTTGGTGGTGTCGATGCGGATGAGCTGGGAGGTGAACGTGACCGCCTCGTCCAGCGCCCTGGTGTCGATGTGTGCCTCAGCCATACTGCTCCTCCACTGCTGACGAGACGACGGTGGTGACCGCTTTGAAGCAGCGGATGCCCTCGTACATGGTCGGCGCGGTGTAGGCGACGCGCCGTTCGCCGGTCTGCTCGACACCGGGCACGACGGTCGCGGCACCGGCCAGGTGCTCTGCGTCGAACTCGAGCGCCACCTCGTGCGGCCCGGCGGTGAGCGGCTCGTGGCGCACGGCCAGCTCCACGGCCTCGCGCGCCGCCGCGTGGATGTCCCGGGCGGTGCGGGCGGGCGTGCGGCAGACGGCGGCGTAGCGGGAGACGTAGTCCTTCACGGCGACCGTACGGGCCTGCGGGGCGTAGCCCTTGGCGTCCTCGCAGGTGCGGTCGTCGCCGGTGACCAGCACGACGGGCACGCCGTACTCGGCGACGACCAGGGCGTTGAGCAGACCCTCGCTCGCGCGGGTGCCGTCGACCCACACGCCGGTGAGCGAGTTGGCGAGGTAGGTGTGGGCGAGGACGCCCTCGGCGCCGGCGCCGGTGTGGTAGCCGACGAAGGCGATGCCGTCGACGTCGCCGTGCTGCACGCCCTCGACCATGCTGAGGGACTTGTGGCGCCCGGTGAGCATCTGGGCCCGGTCGTCGAGTCGTTCCAGCAGCAGGTTGCGCATGGTCCAGTGGGCCTCGTTGATGAGGACCTCGTCAGCGCCCCCTTCGAGGAATCCGGTGACCGCGGCGTTCACGTCGGAGGTGAACATCGGCCGGCAGCGCTCCCACTGGGGGGTGCCCGGAAGCACGTCCGCAGGCCAGGTGACGCCGGTCGCGCCTTCCATGTCCGCGCTGATCAAGATCTTCATGAAGCGTCACGTTACGCCGTCGCGAACAGCGGAGAAAGCCCTGTGGACAGCCAGTGGTCTACACCACTCGACCGGACTCCGCGACACCCGGGCCACACTTGCCCCTCTTACCCCATGGGGGTATAAAGGAGAACGTGAGATACCCCCTATGGGTATAGACTCCGGGAGGGCCGGCCGCCCCGGATACCATGCGCCCGAGGAGCACGCAGATGACCACCACCACGCCCACGCCGCGCACCGCCGAGGTCGAACTCGCCATCGGCGGAATGACCTGCGCCGCGTGCGCCGCGCGTGTCGAGAAGAAGCTCAACCGCATGGACGGCGTGCAGGCGAGCGTCAACTACGCCACCGAGAAGGCGCGGGTCAGCTACACCGAGGACCTGGCCGTGGCCGACCTGATCGCCACCGTCGAGGCCACCGGCTACACCGCCGCTCCGCCTCCTCCGCCGCGCTCCCCGTCCGCTCGGGAGCCCGGCGCACCGGCGGAGGCGGAGCGGGACGAGCTGCGTCCGCTGCGCCTGCGGCTGCTCACCGCCGTGGTCCTCGCGGTGCCGGTCGTCGTGATGGCGATGGTGCCGGCACTGCAGTTCACCTTCTGGCAGTGGCTCTCGCTCACCCTCGCCGCGCCCGTGGTCGTCTACGCCGGATGGCCATTCCACCGCGCCGCCTGGACGAACCTGCGGCACGGCGCGGCCACCATGGACACGCTGGTGTCGGTCGGTACGGGCGCGGCCTTCCTGTGGTCGGTGTGGGCGCTGTTCCTCGGGACGGCCGGCATGCCGGGCATGACGCACCCCTTCGAGTTCACCGTCTCCCGCACGGACGGCGCCGGCACCATCTACCTCGAGGCCGCGGCGGGCGTCACCGCCTTCCTCCTCGCGGGCCGCTACTTCGAGGCCCGCGCCAAGCGGCGGGCCGGCGCGGCGCTGCGCGCGCTGATGGAGCTGGGCGCGCGGGAGGTCACCGTCCTGCGGGACGGCCGTGAACAGCGCGTGCCCGTCGGCGAACTGGCCGTCGGCGACCGTTTCACGGTGCGCCCCGGCGAGAAGATCGCCACCGACGGCACGGTGGTCGAGGGCTCCTCGGCCGTCGACGCCTCCCTGCTCACCGGCGAGTCGGTGCCGGTGGAGGTCGCCGCGGGCGACCCGGTGACCGGTGCGACCCTCAACGCGGGCGGGCGGCTGGTGGTCGAAGCCACCCGCGTCGGCTCCGAGACGCAGCTCGCACGCATGGCGAAGCTGGTGGAGGACGCGCAGAACGGCAAAGCGGCCGCGCAGCGGCTCGCCGACCGCATCTCCGCCGTGTTCGTGCCCGCGGTGATCCTTCTCGCCCTCGCGACACTGGGCGTCTGGCTGGCCGTCGGCGGGTCGGTGACGGCGGCGTTCACCGCCGGGGTGGCGGTCCTCATCATCGCCTGCCCCTGCGCGCTGGGACTGGCGACCCCGACCGCGCTGATGGTCGGCACCGGGCGCGGCGCGCAGCTCGGCATCCTCATCAAGGGGCCCGAGGTGCTGGAGAACACCCGCCGTGCGGACACGGTCGTGCTCGACAAGACCGGCACCGTGACCACCGGCCGGATGACCCTGCTGGCCGTGCGGACGGCCGGGGGCGAGGACGAGGAGGAGGTGCTGCGGCTGGCCGGCGGGCTGGAGCACGCCTCCGAGCACCCCGTCGCCCGCGCCGTCGCGGCCGGCGCGGCCGCACGGGTGGGCGACCTCCCGGCTCCCGCGGAGTTCGCCAACATCCCCGGACTCGGCGTGCGGGGCGTCGTGGACGGCCGTGCCGTGCTCGTCGGCCGCGCGCGGCTGCTCCGCGACCGGTCGGTGGCGCTGCCGGCCGAACTCGCCGCCGCCCGGGACGAGGCCGAGAGGGCGGGCCGTACGGTCGTGGCGGTCGCCTGGGACGGCCGGGCGCGCGCGCTGCTCGAAGTGGCGGACGCGGTCCGTGACACCAGCGCCGAGGCGGTCCGCAGGCTCCGGGGCCTGGGGCTGACCCCGGTACTCCTCACCGGTGACAACACGGCGGTCGCCGAGGCGGTCGCGGCCGAGGTGGGCATCGACGAGGTCGTCGCGGAGGTCCTGCCCGAAGGCAAGGTCGACGTCGTCAAGCGGCTTCAGGCCGAGGGGCGTTCGGTGGCGATGGTCGGCGACGGGGTGAACGACGCGGCAGCACTCGCGCAGGCCGACCTGGGGCTGGCCATGGGCACGGGCACGGACGCCGCCATGGAGGCGGGCGACCTCACCCTGGTGCGCGGCGACCTCCGAGTGGCGGCGGACGCGATCCGCCTGTCCCGCCGCACCCTGGCGACCATCAAGGGCAACCTCTTCTGGGCGTTCGCCTACAACGTCGCGGCGCTCCCGCTGGCCGCGGCGGGCATGCTCAGCCCGATGATCGCCGGTGCGGCGATGGCCTTCTCCTCGGTCTTCGTCGTCGGCAACAGCCTGCGCCTGCGCCGCTTCCGGGCCGGCCGGCGGGCCGGCTGACGTGCGGTCGTCACGTCACCGCAGGAACGCGGTGACGACGGCGGTGAACCGCTCCGGGTCGTCCAGCCACGGGAAGTGGGCTGCTCCGGGTTGCACCACGCACTCCGCCCGGGGGAACAGCGCGGCGAGTTCGGCCATGGCGGGTGCCGGGGAGTTCAGGTCGAACTCCCCGGCGAGCACCAGCACCGGTGCGGTGAGGGCGGCGAACGCCGCGCGGGTGGCGTCGGGATCGAACGCGCCCGCCTCGTTGTGGACGGCCGCGGCCTCCCGGTTCCGCTGCCGGTCGGCGGCCGCGGCGTGGGCACGGGCCGTCTCGTCCCAGCGCCCGTAGGCGAACGGGGCGATGGCCTGCCAGGTCTCGTCGGTCGCCCTGCCCGCGACGACGGCTTCCAGCGCGGCGTACGCCGCGGGGAACCAGGGCTCGTCACGGCGCAGCCGCGCCCGCTCCAGCCGCATCTCTCCCGTCACGGCGACGGCGGGGGCCACGACGCTCGGTGTGACGAGCGCCAGCCGGGAGACGCGTTCGGGATGGCGGGTGGTGTACAGGGCCGCGAGGTTGGCGCCCGCGGAATGCGCGAGCAGGTCCATCCGGTCCAGGCCGAGGTGTTCCCGCAGCGCCTCGACGTCGCCCACGAGCCGGTCGCAACGGTAGGACGCGGGGTCCTCCGGCACAGCGGACGCGCCGGTGCCGCGCAGGTCCGGCCGGATCAGCGTCCGGTGGGCGGCGAGTGAGCCGAGGCCGCCGAGGTAGGCGGAGTCCTGCATCGGACCGCCGGGCAGGCAGACCAGGGGCGCGCCCGCCCCGGACACGTGGTGCACGAGTGCGGTTCCGTCGGGAGCGGCGAAGGCGGGCATGGCGGCAGCGTGTCAGCGGCGCCGCGCACGGGCAACGGATTTCCGCCGGTGGAAGGCTCGTCCGTGGCCACCCGGACGGGCGTCAGTCGCCGTGGCAGAGCTGGAGGTCGCGGTCGGTGCGGGTGCCGGGGGCGACCCGCAGGACGGTGGCGACGGGCGGGTAGCCCGCGGCGACGACCGTGTACTCGCCCGACGCGAGGTCGACGAACCGGAAGACGCCGTCCGGGCCGGTGACCGCGGTGTCGACGACGTTTCCGGCCGCGTCCATCAGCGTCACCCGGGCGTCCTCCACGGCACGGCCGCCTCCGGCGCGCACCGTCCCGCGCAGCACGGCGCCGCCGGCCAGCTCCACGTCCTGGCAGGTCTCGCGGGACGCCTGGACCGTCAGCGGCAGCGCGACCGGGCGGTACGCGGGGGCGCTCACCGCGAGGGTGTACTCGCCCGCCACGAGGTCGGGCATCGCGTACCGGCCCTCGCGGTCGCTGCGGCAGGCCGCGACGACCTCCCCGCGCGCGTCGGTGAGGGTGACCGCGGCGTCCCGTACCGGGGTGCCGTCGGCCGTGAGCACCGTGCCGACGAGCCGCCCGGCACCCCCGAGGACCAGGTCGAGTTCCACGGCGCGTTCGCCGACCGCGACGCTGACGGCCTGCGGCTGATGCCCGCCGGCGGCGGCGATCAGCACGTACGCCCCCGCGCCGGGCGTGCTCAGCGCGTAGCGGCCGTCCTCACCGGTGGCGCCGCGCCCGATCTGCCGCCCGGTGGTGTCGATGAGGGTGAGGGCGGCGCGCGGCACGGTGCTGCCGTCGGGGTGACGCACGCTGCCGCACACCGGTACCCCCGCGGGGTGCGGCAGCGGGTCGGCGGTACCCGTGGCGCGGGCGGGCGCCTCGGCGGTGCGGGCTTCGGGGACGGAGAGCTCGGGGGTCACCAGGGGTTTCTCCTTGAGGAGCAGGGCGAGCAGGAAGCCGAGGGCCAGCACCGGCACGAGGTAGAGGAAGATCCGCGGCATGGCGTCGGCGTACGCCAGCACGTAGCCGTCGCGGAGCGCGGCGGGCAGCGCGTGCACGGCGTCGGGGGTGATCGCCTCGGGCGGCGGCAGCCGCACGCCGGGGGGCGGTTCGGGAACCTCGCGGGCCAGCGCGTCGGCGAGCCGGTGGGTGAACAGGGTGCCGAACACGGCGGCGCCGACGCTGCCGCCGATCTGCCGGAAGTAGTTCCCGGCGCTGGTGGCGGTGCCGAGGTCGGCGGGGCGCACGGAGTTCTGCACGGCGACGATCAGCACCGGCAGCACCATGCCGATGCCCGCCCCGAGCACGGCCATCCAGACGCTGTACGTCGTCCGGGCGGTGCCGGCGTCCAGGAGGGAGAGCAGCCACATGCCGACGGCGGAGACCAGGCAGCCGAGCACCGGGTACGCCTTGTACCGGCCGGTGCGGGAGACGAGTTGGCCGCAGGCGACGGAGGCGCAGACGATGCCGCCCATCATCGGCAGCATCAGGAGACCGGACTCGGTCGCGGTCGCCCCGTCGACCATCTGGAGGAAGCTCGGCAGGTAGCTCGCGGCGCCGAAGAGGGCGACGCCGACGACGGCCCCGACCAGGCCGGTGACGTTGAAGACGGAGTCGCGGAAGAGGTGCAGCGGCATCAGCGGCTCGACGGCGAACCGTTCGACCACCAGGAAGAGCACGGCCGAGGCGGCCGAGGCGGCGCCGAGGGCGAGCACGACCGGGTCGTCCCAGTCGTACGTGGTGCCGCCCCAGGTCGTGAGGAGCACCAGGCAGGTGGAGAAGGCGGTGAGCAGCAGCGCCCCGAGCACGTCGAGCCGCCGGCGGCGGCGCGGCGGTGGGGGCAGGCGCAGGACGAACGCGGTGACCAGCAGGGTCAGCAGGCCGAACGGGACGTTGATCCAGAAGCACCAGCGCCAGGACAGCGCGTCGGTGAACCAGCCGCCGAGCAGCGGCCCCGCGACCGAGGCGAGGCCGAACGAGGCCCCGATCAGCCCCATGTACCGGCCGCGTTCGCGGGCCGGGACGAGGTCGGCGATGATCGCCTGAACGCCGATCATCAGTCCGCCCGCACCGAGGCCCTGGAGGGCGCGGAAGGCGATGAGTTCGTCCATCGAGCGCGACCAGCCGGCGAGTGCCGAGCCGGCGACGAAGACGATGATGGCGAAGAGGAAGACGCTCTTGCGGCCGTAGAGGTCGCCGAGTTTGCCGTAGACGGGGAGCCCGATGGTGGCGGCGAGCAGGTAGGAGGTCACGGCCCAGGCCATGCGGTCCAGGCCGTGCAGGTCGCCGACGATCTCGGGGAGCGCCGTGGCGACGATGGTCTGCTCCAGCGCCGCGAGCAGCAGTGCCAGCATCAGGCCGGTGAACACCAGGCGGACGCGTGCGGGGCCGAGCGGCGCCTGCCCCGTGCCGGGTGCCCCGGAACCGGGTGCTCCGGGAGGAGGCGGCGCCCCGTCGGCGGGCGGTGCGGGCGGCTCCACGGCCTCGGCGGTCGCCGTGGTGGCGGTGGCTGCGGTGGCCAGGGCGGGAGCGGCTTCGGCGGCGAACGACGGGATCTCGACGGTGACTTCGACCCCGGCGGGCGCGCCGCCCCGACGGACGCCGCTCAGCGTCGACCCGCTCATCCCGTCCGCCTCTCGCCCCGTTGCGCCGCCCGCGTTCCGGCCGTTGGCACGGCCCGGACGTCTCATGGGGAGCATTCTGTGCATTCGGCGACAAGGGTGGGCAAGTCGGCGCCACGCGCACACGGCGAAGCACCGGGGCCGCTCAACTCCGTTGCCCGGGGCGTTCGTCGGCGCCCCATCAGGAGATTCGGCCCCGGGGACGCCATACCCGAGGCCCGCCGGGCACATCCTGGCGGGCCTCGAAGTCCACTCTTTCCGGTGAGAGTGCGGCGGCTACTTCTCCGTCGCGGCGGCGAGGTTGGCGAGCATCGCGTCGTAGATCCGGCCGAGGCCCTTGGGGGCGAACGTCTTCTCGAAGAAGCCCCCGATGCCGCCCGCACCGTTCCACACGGTGCGCACCACGACGACGGCGGTGTCCTCACGGCCGCCGGGGGTGACCTTCCAGGTGGTGACCATGGAGGAGTTGCGGTCCGTTTCGACCAGCTCGTCGTCGGCGGGCTCCGTGACGTCCAGCAGGCAGTCGCGGACCCGCTTGCTGGTCGCCTGGAGCTTCCAGTGGACCAGCGTGCCCTCGCCGTCCCCGCCCTCGCGGACCTCGTACTCACTGAAGTGCTCGGGCAGCAGCTTCTGCCGGGTGCCGCTGTAGTCGGCGAGCGCGTCGAACACGTCGTCCGGCTTCGCGGCGACCTCTCGCCGCGTCACGGCCTCGACCTGCGCCATGGGTCCTCCTGTGGTGTGCACTTCGGTCGCTTCGAGGAGCCGTCCGCGGGCGCCGCGGCGGTCTCCACGGCCAGCCAACCACCCTCGCGCCGGGGGCCCAAATCCAGGTTGACAGAACAGAAGGGAACAGGTGTTCTATTCCTAGGGGACGCGAGCTCCCGGCACGGCGGCGCGACGGAGGAGGACTTCATGCGGTGGGAGAATCTGAACGGGGACGGTCCGGCCGGCCTCTTCGGTACCGACGTCGTGACCAGGACGTTCGACACGCCCGAGTTCCGGGGGGTGACGTTCCACGAGGTGCGGGCGCGCTCGATCGTCAACCGGGTGCCCGGGGCGTCCCGGATGCCGTTCGAATGGACGGTGAACCCCTACCGCGGCTGCACGCACGCCTGCGTGTACTGCTTCGCCCGCAAGACGCACAGCTACCTCGACCTGGACACCGGGACCGGCTTCGACACCCAGATCGTCGTCAAGGTCAACGCCCCGGAGCTGCTGCGCCGCGAGCTGGGCGGACGCCGCTGGCACGGCGAGCACATCGCGATGGGCACGAACGTCGACTGCTACCAGCGCGCCGAGGGCCGCTACCGGCTGATGCCGGGCATCCTCACCGCCCTGCGCGACTACGCGAACCCGTTCTCGATCCTCACCAAGGGCACGCTGATCCTGCGCGACCTGGAACTCCTGCGGTCCGCTGCGGCCGTCTCCGACGTCGGCGTCTCGGTCTCCGTCGGCTTCACCGACGAGGAGCTGTGGCGCACCGTCGAACCCGGCACGCCCGCCCCGCAGCGCCGGCTGGACGTGGTGCGCGCGCTGAGCGAGCACGGCATCCCGTGCGGCGTGCTGATGGCGCCGGTGATCCCGTTCCTGGGCGACTCCCCGGCACAGCTGCGCACCACCGTGCGGGCGATCGCCGCAGCCGGCGCCACGTCCGTCACGCCCCTCACGCTGCACCTGCGGCCGGGCGCCCGCGAGTGGTTCCTGCAGTGGCTGCAGGCCCACCACCCGCAGCTGGTGCGGCACTACGAGGCGCTGTACGCGGCGGGCGCCTACGCGCCGAAGTGGTACCAGCGCCGCATCACCGGACAGGTGCACGAACTGGCCGCGGAGTACGGAATAGGCCCCTCCTCCCCCGGCGCGCACCGGCTGCCACCGGAGCACGCCGAGGAGGACCCGCCGGCGCCGGGCCCGGAGGCCACGCAGCTCACGCTGCTGTGACCACCGGACAGGAGGGGGAATGCGCCGGCGGGCGTTTCTCGCGGCGGGTGCCGCCCGGCCGGCGCTAGCCGGCCGCCTGCGCGGCGTCGCGGACCTCGGTGAAGGCGCGGACGGCGCGCCGCACGTCCTCGGTGGAATGCGCGGCGGAGAGCTGGACCCGGATGCGGGCCTTGCCCTGCGGCACCACCGGGTAGGAGAACGCGATCACATAGATCCCCTTCTCCAGCAGCGCGGCGGCCATCTCGGCGGCGAGCGCGGCGTCGCCGACCATCACCGGGGTGATGGGGTGGTCGCCCGGCAGGATGTCGAATCCGGCCGCGGTCATCTCGGAGCGGAACAGCGCGGTGTTCTCCCGCAGCGTGCGACGCCGGTCGCCCGAGGTCTCGAGCAGGTCCAGGATGCGCAGCGAGGCGCCGACGATGGACGGCGCGAGGGAGTTGGAGAACAGGTACGGGCGGGAACGCTGCCGGAGCAGCTCCACGATCTCGGCGCGCGCGGCGACGTAGCCGCCGCTGGCGCCGCCGAGCGCCTTGCCGAGCGTTCCGGTGACGATGTCGATCCGGTCGGCGACGCCGAAGAGTTCGGGCGTGCCGCGGCCGCCGTCGCCCATGAAGCCCACGGCGTGCGAGTCGTCGACCATGACCAGGGCGTCGTAGCGCTCGGCGAGGTCGCAGATCTCGTCCAGCGGCGCGACGTATCCGTCCATGGAGAACACGCCGTCGGTGACGATGAGGCGGTGCCGGGCGCTCGCCGACTCCTTCAGGCAGCGCTCCAGGTCCGCCATGTCGCGGTTCCGGTACCGGTGGCGGGCGGCCTTGGACAGCCGGATGCCGTCGATGATGCTCGCGTGGTTGAGCTCGTCGGAGATGACCGCGTCCTCGGCGGTCAGCAGGGTCTCGAACACGCCGCCGTTGGCGTCGAAGCAGGAGCTGTAGAGGATGGTGTCCTCGGTCCCCAGGAACTGCGAGATGCGGCGCTCGAGCACCGTGTGCGGCTCCTGGGTGCCGCAGATGAACCGGACGGACGCCATGCCGAAGCCCCAGTCGTCCAGCGCCTGCTTGGCGGCGGCGATGACGTCCGGGTGGTCGGCGAGGTCGAGGTAGTTGTTGGAGCAGAAGTTGACGACCTGCTCGTCGCCGACGCGAATGCCGGACGACTGCGGGCTCGCGATCACCCGCTCCGACTTGTACAGGCCCGCTTCGCGGATCTCGTCGAGCGTCCTGCGCAGGTCGTCGCGCATGGTTCCGAACACTTCGGTGTCCTCCTGGGGTTCGTGGCGGGTCGGCGGCCGGGGGCAGCGGTCAGCGGTCAGCGGTCAGCGGTCAGCGGCCGGCGGCCGGCGGACTGCCCCGCGAGGGGCTGGGTCCAGTCGATGACGACCTTGCCGCACTGGCCGGAACGGGCGGCGGCGAACGCGTCCGCGTGCTCCTCGTAGCCGAACCGGTGGGTGACGACCGGGCCGATGTCGAGACCGCCCTGGAGCAGGACGGACATGGAGTACCAGGTCTCGTACATCTCGCGGCCGTAGATGCCGCGCAGAGTGAGCATGCGCTGCACGATGGTGGCCATGTCGACCGGCACGTCGCCGCTGCCGGTGGGCAGGCCCAGCACCGCGATCCGGCCGCCGGGCCGCATCGCGGCGATCATGTCTCGCAGCGCCTCGGTGCGGCCCGACATCTCCAGGCCGATGTCGAAGCCCTCGGTCATGGACAGTTCGGGCATGACGTCCTTGATCGACGCGGTGCTCACGTCGAGCGCGAGCGTCGCGCCGATCTTCCGCGCGAGCTGGAGGCGGTACTCGCTGACGTCGGTGATGACGACGCTGCGGGCACCGGCGTGCCGGGCGACGGCGGCGGCCATGATGCCGATCGGGCCGGCGCCGGTGATGAGCACGTCCTCGCCGAGCACGGGAAAGGCGAGGGCGGTGTGCACGGCGTTGCCGAACGGGTCGAAGATCGCGGCGATGTCGAGGTCGACCTCGTGCCGGTGCACCCAGACGTTCTCCTCCGGCAGCACCACGTACTCGGCGAACGCGCCGTCCGTGTGCACGCCGAGGCCGATGGTGCGGATGCACAGGTGGCGGCGGCCGGCCATGCAGTTGCGGCAGGTGCCGCACACCAGGTGGCCCTCTCCGCTGACCAGGTCGCCCACCTGCACGCCGGTCACGCCCGCGCCGAGCGCGGCGACCTCGCCGACGAACTCGTGGCCCAGCACGCGGGGCGGCTCGACGGAGCGGGCCGCCCACGCGTCCCAGCCGTCGATGTGCAGGTCGGTGCCGCAGATGCCGGTGCGCAGCACCTTGATCAGCACCTGGCCGTCCCCCGCCTCCGGGGTCGGCACGTCGGTCAGCTCCAGGCCGGGTGCGGCGGCCGTCTTCACCAATGCCCTCATGGCCGAATACTGTCCCTCGCCGAGGGCTGTGCAGTCCATCAGCGATTTCGGAGGTTGATCGTGAAGGCGAGCTTCACGATCGTGCGACACTGGCCGTGTGACCATCGATCCGCGCAGGTTGCGGGTGCTCCGGGCACTGGCCGACCACGGTACGGTCACCGCCGCCGCGCAGGCCCTGTACCTCTCCCCCTCCGCCGTCTCCCAGCAGCTCGCCGCACTGGAGACGGAGGCGGGCCAGCCACTGCTGGAACGGCACGGCCGGAACGTGCGCCTGACCGCGCCCGGCGCCGTGCTCGCCGCGCACGCCACCACGATCGCCGCACAGCTGGAACGGGCCGAGGCGGACCTGGCCGCCTGCGCGGCGGGGCTGGTCGGCGAGGTGGTGCTCGCGGCCTACCCGACCGCGATCACCGAGATCGTCGCCCCCGCGGTCGCCGTGCTCCGGCGGCGGACGCCGCAGGTCGCGTTCCAGGTCAAGGACGCCGAGGGCCATGCGAGCCTGCGCCTGCTGAGCGACGGCGACGCGGACGTCGCGGTCGCGGTGGAGCACCGGGAGACGCTCAGCGACGGCGCCGCCGCCGGGGACGGCAGGCTGCTGCGCGAACCCCTGTACGCCGAGCCGTTCGACGCGGTGCTGCCGCCGGGGCACCGACTCCTCGGTGCGGACCGGGTGCCGCTCACCGAGCTGGCCGACGATCCCTGGATCACCCCCTGGCCCGGCAACCCGGTGCACGACGTGGTGCTGCACGCCTGCGTGCAGGCCGGTTTCCGGCCACGTGTCGACTCGCTGTCCGACGACTTCCGCGCGGTGAGCGCCCTCGTCGCCAACGGGGCGGGGGTCGCGCTGGTGCCCCGCACGGCGCTGCGCGGCATCGACCTGGGCGGTGCGGTGATCCGGCCCCTGGAGGGCGACCGGCCCACGCGCCGGGTGTTCGCCGCGGTGCGGCGCGGCAGCCGCACCCACCCGCTGGTCGAGCTGGCGCTGGCGGCGCTGCACGAGGAGTCCCTCGACCTGGTGCGGCGGACCGGCCCGTAATCGCATCGCGCGGGCGCCGGCGTGTGCCGCACCATGCGGGCATGGCCGAACTCACGCACATCGCCGCGCCCGAGGGCGTCGCCCCCGCCTCCGGCTACGACCACGTGGTGTGGGGCGCCGGGCGGTTCGTCGCCGTCTCCGGGCAGATCGCGCTCGACGCACACGGGGCGCTCGTCGGCGCGGGCGACCCCGCCGCGCAGGCGCGGCAGGTGTTCGAGAACCTGCGCCGCTGCCTGGCTGCCGCTGGGGCGACCTTCGACGACGTGGTGAAGCTGACGTACTTCGTGACCGACGTCGCACATCTGCCGGCCGTCCGGGAGGCGCGGGACGAGGCGCTGGGGGCCGGCCGGCGCCCGCCGGCGAGTTCGGCGGTCCAGGTGGCCGCGCTGGTCCGGCCCGACCTGCTGCTGGAGATCGAGGCGTTCGCGATCGTCTGACCCGCCGCCCTGTCCTGCCCGACGGCACGCCCCGTCAGCCGGCCGCGGCGTAGGCGGCCTGCAGGCCCTTGATGTCGAGCTTCTTCATCTCGAGCATCGCCGCGAACACGGCCTTCGCCTTCGCCGGGTCCGGATCGCCCGTCAGCTCGGTCAGCTGCCGGGGCACGACCTGCCAGGAGAGGCCGTAGCGGTCCTTGAGCCAGCCGCACTGCACCTCCTGACCGCCCTCGCCGAGCTTGTACCAGTAGTGGTCCACCTCGTCCTGCGTGTCGCAGTCGATCTGCAGCGAGATCGCCTCGCTGAAGGTGAACTCCGGGCCGCCGTTGAGCGCGATGAAGCGCTGCCCGGCGAGCTCGAAGGTGACGGTCATGACCGACCCCGGCTCCCGCGGCCCCGCCTCGGTGTAGCGCTGCACGTCGACGACGCGCGAGCCGTTCCCGAAGACGGACACGTAGTGCCGCGCGGCCTCCTCGGCCTCGGTGTCGAACCAGAGGAAAGTGGTGATCTTCTGCATGGCTGCGGCTCCTGCCTACCCGTGCGGACGCTGTCGTACGGGTAGACCGCCCCGGCCGGCGAAACTCATCGGGGGCGGCGATCCCTCCCTCCCGGGTGTTCACGCGTCCGGGCCGTCGGGTAGCCGGGAGGCATGACCGACACGCGCGACGAGGTGGTCGTCTACTGGCGGCCCGGATGCCCGTTCTGCATCGCCCTGCGGCTGCGGCTGCGCCGCACCCGGCTGACGTACCGCGAGGTGAACATCTGGCAGAACCCCGAGGCCGCCGCCTACGTGCGGTCCGTCGCCGACGGCAACGAGACGGTCCCGACCGTCGACGTCGCGGGCCACCCCTTGGTCAACCCCTCCAAGCGTCGCCTGCTGGCCACCGTCCGCGACCACGCGCCCCACCTCCTGACGAGCTGACGCCACCCGCACGCACCGCGTGGGGCACACCGCGCCGTCAGGGGGTGGGCCAGACGCTCTCGAAGTGAAGCTGCCCGTCGTCGGTGGAGACGTGCCGCATGCCTACGGCCGTCATCACGCGGTGGGAGGCGGTGTTGTCCAGGTCGGCGTCGCCCCTGACGACGGCCACGCCACGGGCGCGGGCCATCGCCAGCAGGGCGCGCAGCGCTTCGGCCGCGTAGCCGTTGCCGCGGGCGGAGGGGACCAGGCCGTAGCCGATGCTGACCGCGGCGGTCTCGTCCGGTGCGCCGTGAAAGCCGAGGCTCCCCACGGCGAGGCCGTCCGCGCGGCGCCGTATCTCGTACGTGCCGAAGGGAGACGGATCACCGGACGCGGCGCGGTTCTCCAGGTAGAGCCGCGCGCCGGCGGCGTCGCCCGGGCCCGGGTACTCGGGAGCCCAGTGCGCCTGCCGCACCGCGGCACCGGAGGAGACGCGTCCGGCTTCGGCGGGGCTGAGCGGATGCAGTACGAGGCGTTCCGTCAGGAGGTCGTCCACGGCGGGAGGGTGGCATGCGACGCCCGGGCCGCGCACCCGGTTTTCCCGGCCCCCGCCGGTCACCGTCGGCACGCCGAACTTGGCGGCGACGGCTTCGACGCTCGGTCGGGCGGGCCCGAGGGGGCGCCGAGCCCGCCCGGCGCGCTGTGGTGCGGGACGGTCAGTACAGCGTGAGACCGAACGTCGACAGCACCTCGTTCAGGGGCTGGAAGTAGCTCGTGCCGCCGGAGGAGCACGAGCCCGAGCCGCCGGAAGCGATGCCCAGCGCCTGGTCGTTCTGGCCGAACAGCGGAGTGCCGCCCCCGGCGCCGACGGGGAGGCAGATGTTCGTCCGGATGAGGCCGTAGATGATGCCGTCGGGGCCGTAGTCGATGGTGGCGTTGAGGGCGGTGATGGTGCCGCTGTGGATACCGGTCTGCGGCGTTCTGATGTACACCTGCTGGCCCACGGACGGGGAACCGAGGCTGTATCCGCCCTCGGGGGTCAGATCGGGATTGTCGTAGCGGATGAGGCCGTAGTCGTTGCCCGGGAACGACGAGGAGACCGTCGGGCCGATCGGAATGGTGAGCTGCGGGTCCGCGTACCAGGTGGAGCCCACCGAGGTGCAGTGGCCCGCGGTCACGATGAAGACGTCCGTGCCGTCGGTGACGTTGAAGCCCGCCGTGCAGCGGGCTCCGCCGCTGAAGATCGGGTCCCCCGGCGAGATGGTCTGCGACGACGCGTCCCGGCCCCGGTCGCCCTGCGGGGTGGCCGCGTCGGCAGCCGTCGTCCCGGCGGGCCCACCACCGGCGAGTACGGGTCCGGCCTCCGCGACGGCGCCGGGAGCCCACACCGTGAGCGCGGCCAGCAGGCCCGCGAGGACGGCGACCAGCCGGCCCTTCCGTCGTGACGGGCTTCTTCGTAGGGGTGTGCGCGAGGTGGACATGTCCTTCTCCTTCGTGTCCTGCTCCGGCCCGGCCGCTGATGGCATGACCCTGACATGCAGTCAAGTTCGAGCATGGACAGTGCACGGCCCGTGCACAAGAGGACCCGTCCATGGCACCGGGCCCTCGCACACCCGCCCGCGACGGACTCACCCGCCACGGACGGGGATCGACGCGCACCGGAGCTGGCGGTGGCCGACGCGCGGGTGGGTCATTCGGGGTCGAGCTGGTGGTCGGCCCAGACGTAGGTCTCCGGCAGCAGGTCGGTGACGGGAACCGTGCGGGTCCGGCCGCCTCCGCCGACGATCACCCGGAGCGCGGGGAAGTAGTCGAGCAGGACCTGGCGGCACCGGCCGCACGGAGGCACCACCCCCCGTTCCCGGTCCCCCACGGCGACGATGGTGTCCAGCTCGTCGACGCCCTGGGCGGCCGCCGCACCGACGAGGACCAGCTCGGCACAGGGACCGCCGGTGAAGTGGTAGGCGTTCACCGCCGTGACGATCCGGCCGTCCCGCGCGCGTGCCGCCGCCGCCATCGTGTGGTTGTCGCCGCGGCAGCGGGTGCGGGCCACGTGGGCCGCG
The DNA here is from genome assembly GCF_000426325.1 of Streptomyces sp. CNS606. Classification (NCBI taxonomy): domain Bacteria; kingdom Bacillati; phylum Actinomycetota; class Actinomycetes; order Kitasatosporales; family Streptomycetaceae; genus Streptomyces; species Streptomyces sp. CNS606. Next base: position 82,766 of record NZ_AUFD01000005.1, on the reverse strand, counting down.
GCCTCGACGAGTTCGTGGTCGACGTCGTCGGTCTGCGGGGTCATCCTCTTCTCCTCCGTCGGGTGTCCGGGAACGTAACCGCCCAGCCGCAGGGGAACGCAAGCGGAGAGCGGCACCTCGCCCCTCCCCCGCCGCAGGGTCTCGGGGGTTGACGGCGGGTCAGGGGTTGATGGCGAGGAAGAGGAACGCCGCGAGCAGGACGAGGTGGATGCCGCCCTGGAGGCGGGTGGCACGGCCGGGCACCACGGTGAGGCCGCTGACGAAGGCGGTCAGCAGGAGCAGGACGAGTTGGGTGGTGCCGAGGCCCAGGAGCAGCGGGCCGTCGAGCCAGAGGGACGCGACCGCGATGGTGGGGATGGTCAGCCCGATGCTGGCCATCGCCGAGCCGTAGGCGAGGTTGAGGCTGATCTGGATGCGCCCGCGGAGTGCGGCGCGGGAGGCGGCGAGCGTCTCGGGGAGCAGCACCAGGAGGGCGATGACCACGCCGACGAACGCGTGCGGGAAGCCCGCCGCCTCGACGCCGGACTCGATCGCGGGTGACTCGACCTTGGCCAGGCCGACCACTGCCACGAGCGCCACCAGCAGCAGGGCGAGACTGCCGAGCGCCGCCCGGCGCGAGGGCGGGGGCGCGTGGTCGCCCTCCTCGGCGGCGCGTCCCCCGGAGGTGACGGGAAGGAAGAAGTCCCGGTGACGGCGGGTCTGGGTGAAGACGAAGAGGACGTAGAGCACGAGGGACGCGGCCGCGGCGAACCCCAGTTGGGCGGGGGAAAATTGGGGCCCCGGCTCGCTGGTGAAGGTCGGCAGCACCAGGCTGAGAGTGGCCAGCGTGGCGACGGTGGCCAGTGCGGCGCCGGTTCCCTCGGGGTTGAAGTGCGCGAGGCCGTGGCGCAGCGACCCCAGCAGGAACGCCAGGCCCGCGATGCCGTTGGTGCTGATCATGACCGCCGCGAACACCGTGTCACGGGCCAGCGTCTCCGTCTCGGAGCCGCCGGAGACCATGAGGGTGACGATCAGGGCGACCTCGATGACGGTGACGGCGACCGCCAGCACCAGCGAACCGTACGGTTCGCCGACCCGGTGCGCCACGACCTCCGCGTGGTGCACGGCCGCGAGCACCGCGCCGGCGAGGATGACGGCGACGACCACGACCCAGAAGACCGGCAGGTCGCGTCCCCAGGTGAGGGCCAGCACGGCGAGGGCGAGCAGGGGGACGACGACGGTCCACGACAGGCGCAACCGCAGGGAACGGCGAAGAGCGTGCACCGTCTCACGGTAGCCGCGGGAGCGGGCCGTTCCGGGGAACGGCGGGGCACCCCGCGGGTCCTGGGGAGCCCGTACGGCGGAGCCGCGCGGCACGGCCGTAGGCCGCACGCGCGGGCGCGCAGGCGCGCAGGGGTGTGACCGTCCCAGGATTCACTCGTTTGACGTGAGGACGAGGCCGGCAGGCCGCCACGTACGGGCGAGGGGACGGTCCCGCCATGCAGCACCACGACCACGACGAGCACGCACCGCGCGACGGGGGGCCTGGGCCGGTCGGCGCCCCGGCCGTCGCCGTGGCCGACGCCGAGGCGGCGCTCGTCGAGCACTACCCGCACCTGGTCCGGCTGGCTTACCTGGTGCTGCCCGCCGAGATGGGGCGGCACCGCCGGGTGCTGGCGGCGCACCGTGCCGTGCAGCGTGCCCTCCCCCGCGGGGGGCGCCGCCGCCGGTCGCGGGCGGTGCCGCCGTCCGGCCCCAGGGGCGGCGCAGCGGACACGGCGTACGGCGAGGTGCGCGCCGCGGTGCTGCGCGGTGCGCTCCGGCAGGCCCGGCAGGCGCCCCGGGCCGACCGCGCCGGGGAGGCCCGACGGCGCGGACGGCGGCTCCGGCCGGGCCTGCCGGTGGTGTGGGGGCTGCGGCTCTTCCCCCCGGCGGCGGGGCCCGAGGAGGCCGCGCTGGACCGTGAACTGGCGGACCTGTCCCCCGGTGCCCGGGCGGCGTTCGTGCTGCGTCACCTGGAGGGACTGTCCGAGCCGGACGTCCGCGCGCTGCTGCACGCCGCCGGGGACGCCGACGCGCGGGCCGCCTGTGCCGCCGCGCACCGCCTCGGCCGGGAACGTGACGGGGCGTCGGCTCTGCTGGCGTCCGCGGAGTTCGACTCGCACGCCGTGCAGACCCGGCCGACCGATCTGCTGCGCCGCCGCGCGCTCGCGCGCACCGCGACGCTGGCGGCCGGGGCGCTGCTGCTCGCGCTCGTCGCCGTGGCGCTCGCCGGGGACGGGACGTCCGGGCCGGGCACGGAGCCGGTGGCCGGGCCCGCCGCGCCGGGCCGGGAGGGGTCCGCCGGGGCGCGGATCGCACCGGCGGACCTGCGGCGGACGCCGGCGGAGTACTGGGCGGACACCTCCCGCGTCGACTTCGGCGCCTGGCCCGCCCGCGGCGACCGCACCGGGGACGCCGCCCTGCTCGGCAGGGCGCTCGACGCCTGGGCCGTGGCGGGGACCGACGGCAAGGGGGCGGGGACCGACGGGGACGGAGACGTACGGGTCGCGGTCACGCCCGGCACGTCCGCCGCCGCACCGCCGGACCCGCCGCAACTCCTCTTCGCCGGGGAGGTGGAGGGCGCGGCGGTGGTGCTGCTGCACGACGGCCGCCGGCTGGCCCGCTACACCGAAGGGCCGGACGCGTCCCGTCCGATGCTGACCGTCGCCCGCGCCGACGACGCGGACGTCACGACCGCCGCGGCCGTCGTCGTCCACCGCACGGCGACCTCGCTGCGCTACCTCACCGCGCCCTGGATCGCCGGGACCGCGACCCTCGACCTGCTCGACCCGGACGGCGCACCCGAGCGGCTGGCGCGCTCGGAGGCGGGCGTCACCGGCTCCCTGCCGGTGCCCCGGGCCGGCGCGTGCACACGCCGGCCGGTGCTGTGGCTGCGGTCCTCCGAACGGATCGTCGAGAGCCACGCCTTCCTGGTCACGGACCTCGGCGAAGTGACGCCCGCACATCTCACCTACACGCCGCCGCCGGAGAGCGGTCAGCCGGCCCGGGCGCCGCGCGAGGCGGTGAGCGCGGAGGCGCGGCGGGTGTGGGGGCGCAGCGCGTGCGCCCTGGCGGACCTGCGGGACAGCGGGGTGCGGGCCGTCAACAACTGGGAGTTCGGCCGTCAGGAGCTGCCGCAGGGAGCGGGACGAGCGGCCTGGGTGTGCCGGCGCACGGACACCTGGGCCGGGCGGGCGTCGGTCTCGGTGCGCTTCCTGCCGCCCGCACGCGAGGTGTCGGACCCCGGCCGGGAGGTCGCCGTGGCCGAGGACACCGCGCTGTGCAGCCGCTTCGGCCAGCATCTCGTGGCCCGGACGACGTGGCGGGCGCCGGACGACGAGCCCTACCTGCTCGTCGCGGGGAGCCGGGAGGTGACCGGCCTGCGCGTGACGGGCGAGGTGCGCGCCGTACGGGACGGGCGCTACCTCGCCGTGCCCCTCGACGGCGACGGCACGCCCTCCGGGACCCGGGTGACCGCACGCCTGACGGACGGCACCGCGCTGCGCCCGCTGCCGTGACCGGCCCCGGAGTCGCAGCCGGCCGCCGGCTACACCTCCTCCTCCCTCGGCGGTGTGTCGTCGTTGCCGCGCCGGAGCGTCCGGACCGGGACGCCGGGGCGCCAGACGTCCATGCACATGTCGGGCACGTCGAGGTAGGTGCGCACCACCTCCGTCAGGTCGACGCGGAAGAGGTGGAAGACCTCCGGCACCTCTCCCTCCGGCTGCTCACCGGCGTACTCGGCGAGCTTCGCCGGGTCGGTCACCTCCACCGCACGTCCGGAGACGCGCGCGTCGCCGTGCTCCATCTCCGCTCCCTCCCCCGGGTTGGCGTGCAGCGCGAAGCGCGGGTCGCGCAACAGGTCGAGCGCCTTGCGCGAGTTCGGCATCATGCCGAGCCACAGCTCGCCGTGCCCGAAGCCGGCCTCCAGGCCGGTCACGCGCGGCGCGCCGTCCGCGCGCAGCGTGGCCAGCACGTGGTGCCGGTACATGCCGAAACGCTCCCGCACCGTCGCCGCCAGCGAAGGTGCCTCTTCCTCGAAGTCTCCCCAACTCGTCGTCATCCCCTCATGGTGCCCGGTGGGTCCGACAGATCCCCGCGACGCGGGGCGTGCGCGGTGCGACCATGGCGCGATGCGGATTCGGGAGACGGCTCAGGCCGATGCCGGGGCGGTGGCGGCCCTGCGGATCGCCGGCTGGCGGTACGCGTACGCGGGACTGATGCCCCCGGCACACCTGTCGGCGATGGACGCGGCCGAGGACGCCGTCCGCCACCGCGCACGTCTGGCCTCGCCCGCTCCCGGTCTGTGGGATCTGGTCGCCGAGGACCCCGAGGGCGAGATCGTCGGCTGGGCGGCGGGCGGCCCGTACCGGGACGGTGAGCGGCGTACGTCCGACGCGGAGCTCTACGCCCTGTACGCACGACCGGACGTGATCGGCACGGGAGTCGGCCGGGCGCTGACCTCGGCGGCGCGCGAGCGCGCCCTGAGGTCGGCGGCTCCGCGGCTGTACGTGTGGGTGGTGGAGGGGAACGCCCGGGCGCGCCGCTTCTACGAGCGGGCGGGGTTCGTCCCGGACGGCGGGCGGGAGGACTTCGACGCGGGCGGCCGGACCCTGACCGACCTGCGGTACGTGCGCGCGCCCGGCTGAGGAGGCGCCAGGATGCCGCCCTCGGCCGACGGATCGTTGCCCCACGCATTCAAGAAGTGGCGAGGCCGGGGCCATTGACGCGTTCTCCGGCTCCATCTATAAGACTCTGAGAGCGCTCTCACGTTCGTCATGGCCCCCACTCCGCAGGAGGTGCTCCCTCATGAGCACGACCAGCAGTACCGCCCCACCGCTCTCCGCAAGATCCGGGCCCGGCCGCCCCCGGGCCGCGCTGTACGCCGCGCTCGGCGCCGTCGCCCTCGTCTGCGCCCTGCTCGCCTCCGCGTTCGGCGCACAACCCGCCCGGGGCGACGTCCCCGGCGCGCCCGGCTGGGACCTGGCGTGGAGCGACGACTTCGACGGGGCCGCGGGCTCCCTTCCGTCGTCGCAGAACTGGCAGCTGGACCTCGGCCACGGCTACCCCGGCGGCCCGGCCAACTGGGGCACCGGCGAGATACAGAACTACACGGACTCCACCGACAACATCGCCCTGGACGGCGGCGGCAACCTGCGCATCACGCCGCTGCGCGACGGCGCGGGCAACTGGACCTCGGCCCGCATCGAGACCAAGCGCGCCGACTTCAAGGCGCCCGAGGGCGGCACGCTGCGCATCGAGGGACGCGTGCGGATGCCGGACGTGACGGGCGAGAAGGCCCTGGGGTACTGGCCCGCCTTCTGGGCCCTGGGCGCGCCGTACCGGGGGAACTACTGGAACTGGCCTGCCATCGGCGAGTTCGACGTGATGGAGAACGTCAACGGGATGAACCGCGTGTGGGGCGTGCTGCACTGCGGCGTGAACCCCGGTGGTCCGTGCAACGAGACCAACGGCCTCGGCGCCAGCCGGGTCTGCCCGGGTCCGGCCTGCCAGGCCGACTTCCACACCTACCGCTTCGAGTGGGACCGCAGCGGCGCCGAGGAGGAGCTGCGCTGGTACGTGGACGGGCAGGAGTACCACAGCGTGACGGAGGGCCAGATCGGCGCGTCGGCCTGGTCGGACATGACCAGCCACGCCGGCTACTTCATCCTGCTGAACGTGGCGATGGGCGGCGCGTTCCCGGACGGTGTGGCCGGTCACGCCACCCCGACCGCGGCGACCGAGCCGGGGCACTCGATGCTGGTCGACTACGTCGCGGTGTGGACCCGCGGCGGCGACGGCGGCGACCCCGGCGACCCGACGGACCCTCCCGGCGGTGACGCCTCCACCGTCTACCTGGGCGCCGACGGCGGGCTGAACTCCGGGACGACCTCCCCCGGCACGGTCACCCTGGACCCGGCGGGCGGCGGCAACCACGACGGGAACCCGCACCGGCAGCAGACGTTCACCCTCGAAGGCGTGGACGGGAGCTACGACGGCGGGGAGACCCGGTTCGACCTGTTCGTGGACGCGGGCGAGGCGGTCGGCAACGGCCAGCAGGTCCGGATCTCCTACGACCGCACCGGCGACGGCAGTTGGGACCGCAGCGAGACCTACCACTACTTCGCCACCGATCCGGCTCCCGGCTTCGAGCACTACACCGAGGGCCGCGGGCTGAAGTCGTCGAGCGGGGCCCACGGCGACATGGACGGCGGCACGGTGCGCGTGGAGGTGTGGAACGCCATCGGCAACGGCTCCAGCACCCTGGGCACCGGCGACCGCTCCGTGCTGCACCTGCCCTTCGGCTGACCCGGGGCCGGCCGGCGTCCTGCGCGCCGGCCGGCCCCGCGACCGGCGCGGCCGCCCTCCCGGAAGGGAACGGCGGTCGCGCCGTTCACGCTCCCGCACGCGAACCGCCCCCGTATCACTCGCACATGTGCACGCCCCCGACACCGCCGTCCGCTGTGGCCTGTGCCATACTCGCCCGACGTCCGCCGGGAAGCGCCCGCCGCCGGCGACGCATCGCGAGCAGGGAAACGGGGACACGCAGTCATGGGAGCCGAGGCCGGACCGAGACCTCGCGAGGGCAGCGACGCGTGACCGGCATACCCCTCGCGGCACCGTATCTGGACACCAGCGCCGACGAACTCTCCTTCGCCCTGGGCCTCTCCGCGCACGACGCGCTCGCCGTCACCGAAGTCGAGACGACCGCCGGACTCACGGTGGAGCTGCGACTGCTGGGCGCCTCGCACCAGGTCTTCGCCGGACCGGTGCGCGAGACGGTGGCCTGCCTGCCGGGCGGCTCGCGGCGACTCCCGGAGACCGTGACCGAGGAGTTCCCCGGCTGGGTCTACCACTTCACCGCCCGCGTCGAGCACCACCCGCAGACGGAGTTCGCGCGCCGCGTCGCCGAGGTGCGTGCGACGGCGCAGGGACGGGCCGACGCGCTGTGCGGCGTCTTCCCCGGCGACGCCGACGCGGTCACCGCGCTGGCGATGGACCGGGGCCCCGGCGTCGGCTGGCGCACCTGGCACACGTACCCCCAGACCGGCCACGTGGTGGCCACGCACACCCGGATGGAGAAGAGATGAAGCGGATCGCGCCGGCCTCGGTGGCGATGGCGGCGGCCGTCGGCATCCTCGCTACGGGCTGCTCCAGCAGCGCCCCGAACGAGGTGCCGGACCAGTGGATCTCCAGCACGTACGAGTACGAGCTGGGCGACTACGTCGACCCCTCCGACGCCCCGCGGAAGGTCGCCGACGAGATCGACGGGCACACCGCGGCCGCCGACCGCCTGAGCGACGACGGCATGGTGTTCCTCCGCTACGAGGACGACATGGTCGCGATCAGCCCCCGGACCTCCGGTTCCGGCAGCGTCATCGACATCGACGACTACGACGACGGCTACGACCGCTGGGGCAGCCACGTGCGCAGCAAGTGGCCGGCCCCGGGCAGCGGCAGCTTCCGCGGCGGCGGCCCCGGCCTCGGCAAGTGACCGCGCGGCGCACGACCGCCCCGCACGCAGATCCCCGCACCACCCCGCACCACCCGTAAACGCCCGGTAGGACACCCGGAAGGAAAGCAGAACAGTGGGATTCATCTTCGAGTCGGCCGGTATCGCGTTGCTGTACGGCCTGGTGGGCTTCGTCGTCATGGTGGCGGGCTTCGTCGTCCTCGACCTGCTGACGCCCGGCAAGCTGGCCGCCGTGGTGTGGACCGACCGCAACAAGGGCGCGGCCGTGGTGCTCGGCGGCCAGATGCTCGGCCTGGGCTGGGTCATCGCGCAGGCGATAGGCGCCAGCGAGTCCGAGGCGGGTCTCGCCGAGGGTCTGTTCAGCACCTTCCTGTACGGCGCCGCGGGCGTCGTGATGATGACGCTGGTGTTCGTCATGGTCGCCGTCCTCACGCCCGGCAGGCTCGGCGCGACGGTGTTCGACGACGAAGGCGGCCGTCCGCACCCGGCGGCGTGGGTGCAGGCGACCATGTATCTCGGGACCGCCCTGATGATCGGCGCGGCGCTGACCTGACGCGCGCGCACGAGACCCGGCCCCGCCCGATCCGTACGACCGATTCGAAGCCCGTGAACGCACAACCTCCCGTCGCCACCTCCCGCCTGCCGCGCTTCCTGCTGCTGTTCGCGGTGTTCCTCTGCGCCGCCTGCGGGCTGGTGTACGAGCTCGCGCTCACCGCGCTGGGCAGCTACCTCATCGGCAACTCGGTGCTCCAGACCTCGATCGTGCTCTCGGTCATGGTCTTCGCGATGGGCGTGGGCTCGCTCGCGGCCAAGCCGCTGCGGCGGCGCGCCGCGGGCGCCTTCGCCCTGGTCGAGGGCCTGCTGGCGCTCGTCGGCGGGCTCTCGGTGCTGATCCTGTACATCGCCTATGCCTGGCTGCGGATCTACACGCCGGGCGTGGTGGTCATCGCCTTCGTGGTCGGCGTGCTCATCGGCGCGGAGATCCCGCTGCTGATGACGCTGCTGCAGCGCATCCGCAGGCAGGAGGCGGGCAGTGCGGTCGCCGACATGTTCGCCGTGGACTACATCGGCGCGCTGATCGGCGGTCTGTGCTTCCCGCTGCTGCTGCTGCCGACGTTCGGGCAGATCAAGGGCGCCCTGGTGGTCGGCTGCGTCAACGCGCTGGCCGGCATGGTGGTCGTGCTGTGGATCTTCCGCAGACAGCTCCGGCGGGTGGTGCAGACGGGCCTGCTGGCCGGCATGGCCGCGGTGCTGGCGGTGCTCGGCGGCGCGTACGCGCTGGCCGACGACATCGAGGTGACGGCCCGGCAGCAGCTCTACCGCGACCCGGTCGTGCACGCCGAACGGACGCCGTACCAACAGATCGTGGTGACCGAGTCGCCGACGCTCGCAGGCGACGGCGACATGCGGCTGTTCCTCAACGGCGACCTGCAGTTCTCCTCCGTCGACGAGTACCGCTACCACGAGGCGCTGGTCCACCCGGCGCTGTCGGGGAAGCGTTCCTCCGTGCTGGTGCTCGGCGGCGGTGACGCGCTCGCCCTGCGCGAGGTGCTGCGGTACGACGACGTGGAGAAGGTCACCCTGGTCGACCTCGACCGCGCGATGACGCGCCTGGCGCGCGACTTCGAGCCGCTGCGCCGCCTCAACGACGGGTCGCTGTCCGACCCGCGCGTCACGGCGGTCAACGCCGACGCCTTCAACTGGCTGCGGGACGCGCGTCAGCGGTTCGACGCGATCGTCGTCGACTTCCCCGACCCGGACACCGCGGCGCTGGCGAAGCTGTACTCGGTGGAGTTCTACAGCCTGGTCTCGCGGGCCCTCGCCCCGCACGGCAACCTGGTGGTGCAGGGCGGCTCGCCGTTCTTCGCGCCGAAGACCTTCTGGGCCGTGGACGAGACGCTGCAGGCGGCCGGGTTCGCCACCACGCCGTACAACGTGGACGTACCGAGCTTCGGCAACTGGGGCTTCCTGCTCGCCCGGCCGGCCGCCGAGGCGCACGGCGAGGCGCCGGAGTTGCGCCTGGCGCCGGACGCACCGGAACTGCGTTTTCTGGACGAGGCGGTGCTCCAGGCGTCCGAGGTCTTCCCCGTCGACCGCCGTTCCCGGGACGTGCGCCCCAGCACCCTCATGGACCCCACCGTCCTGGAGTACCAGCGCCACGAGTGGAACGCGTACTAGCCTCCGGCGGGTGACCGGCGGGCGGCACGGGCCTCCGGGGGAGGCGGGCGGCTTCCCTGCCGCGCCCACCCCTCTCGCGCAGCCGTGCAGGGCCCGGCGCGGGCCGGTGCCGCCTGCGTGCACGACGCCCGGACGGACGACGGGGACGGCGCTTCAGCCGCCGGTGCGGGCGAGAGCCGCTTCGGCGGCGGGCCGGAGGCGGTGCTGCGCGGCGGCGCGAGCGAGGACGGGCCGGGCACGGGGGTCACCGATGCGGCCGAGTCCCTCGACACAGGCCAGCGCCACCGGCCCGTGCGGATCCGGCAGCTCCAGCAGGCGGTCCAGCACCGCGACCAGCGTCGGGACCGACTCGGGGGCACGCAGTGCCACCAGCAACCGGACCGGATGCAGCGCGTAGGCGGTGCGCAGCTCGTTCGTGGCGAGCGCGGCGGCGGCGCGTGCGGTCCTGGGGTCGCCGAGCCGGACCAGGGCGTGGGCGGCGGTGCCGCCGCGCACCGGGTCCCGGTAGTTGAGCAGGAAGACGAGCGTCTCGAAGGCCCGGCGGTCCCGTGCGCAGCCGAGGGCGAAGGCGGCGATCTCCAGCGCCCACAGCGGGCGTCCCGTCTCGCCGAGGACCCGAGCGAGTGCGTCGCCCGCCTCCGGTGGCCCTTCGCCCGCCCCGGTACCGGCCGCCCCGGTACCCGCCGCTCGCGCGCCGGGCACGGCCGCGCGGGCGAGCCGGAGCAGCCGTTCGCACTCGCCGGCCGCGTCCGGCCCCCGCGCCTCCGCCCTGGCCCGCCGTTCGAGGTCGGTGAAGGGGGCGTCGTCCCGGAGACGTGTCACTGCGGCCGTTCCTCCCGCCGGTCGGTGCGGTCCAGGCCGGGGCCGGCGGACCTGCCGGAAGCCTTGACCGGCGGCACCCGCGGCAACCCTCCGGAACCGGCCGAATCCGGGTGGCACTCAGTGCCAAGTTTTTGCCGTTCCCCTCTGGCGTTCTTGTTACCGGCGAGTTAGCCTGCTCATCAGAGCGGCACCCCCGCTCAGGCGGCCTGGTGACGCAGCCGCCGAGAGTGCAGTCGGTTCGGCAACCTTCTTCCAGCCGGCGCGGCCCCGGGACAGGGCCGCCGGCTCCCTTCCCCCGCTGCGCGCGCGTTCCTGCGCGGCGGCACCCTCAGCAGTCGTCACCTGGGAGTCCGTCATGGACCGTCCATCTCTGCACACCATCGCCGTCGTCGGCCTGGGAACCATGGGCACCGGCATCTCCGACGTGCTGACCCGCGCGGGCCGCGAGGTCGTCGGCATCGACACCGACGAGGCGGCCGCCCGCCGTGCGGCGGCCGCGCTGGAGTCCTCCACCGCGCGCGCCGTCGAGCGCGGACGCATGACCGCGGAGGAGCGGCGCGACGCGCTGTCCCGCTTCCGCACCTTCCCCGACCTCCAGGCGGCCGCGCAGGCCGACCTGGTCATCGAGGTCGTGCCCGAGGACTACGACACCAAGTGCCAGGTCTTCGCCGCCCTGGATGCCGTGGTGCGGCCGGACACCATCCTGGCGACCGGTACGAACGCGCTGTCCGTGACACGGCTGGCGGCGGACTCCGACCGGCCCGAACGCGTCCTGGGGCTGCACTTCTTCAACCCGGCCCCGGCGATGAAGCTGGTCGAGGTGGTCTCCTCGGTGCTGACGTCCCCCGCGGCCGTCGCCGCCGTCACCCAGCTCGCCCGGGACCTGGGCAAGGACCCGATCGCCGTCGGCGACCGTCCCGGGTTCGTCGCGGACGGCCTGCTCTTCGGCTACCTCAACCAGGCCGCGGCCATGTACGAGTCGCACTACGCGGGTCGCGAGGACATCGACGCAGCGATGCGGCTCGGCTGCGGCCTGCCCATGGGGCCGCTCGCGCTGCTGGACCTGATCGGCATCGACACGGCCCGCACCGTGCTGGACGCCATGTACGCGCAGTCCCGCGACCGCCTGCACGCCCCGGCGCCGATCCTGCGCCAGCTGAGCGACGCGGGCCTGACGGGCCGCAAGTCCGGCGCCGGCTTCTACACCTACGAGGCCCCCGGCTCGGCCGCCGTCGTCCCGGACGCCCGTACTCCCGACCCCGGCGCGGGTCAGGGCGCCGGCCGGCCGGTGCACGGCGTCGGCGTGATCGGGTCCGGCACCATGGCGGCCGGCATCGCCGAGGTGTTCGCCAAGGCCGGGTACCCGACGGTGCTCGCCGCCCGCAGCGAGGAGAAGGCGGAGCGGGCCAAGGCGCGGGTCGCCACGTCCCTGGGGCGCTCGGTGTCCAAGGGGCGGCTCGGCGAGGCGGACCGCGACGCGGCGCTGGCCCGCATCACCCCGGCCGGCACGCTGGACGCGCTCGCCGGCGTGGACCTGGCGGTGGAGGCCGTCGCCGAGGACCTGGACGTCAAGCGGGAGCTGTTCGGCGCCCTGGACAAGGTGTGCAAGCCGGGGGCGGTGCTGGCGACGACCACCTCGTCGCTGCCGGTGGTCGCCTGCGCACGGGCCACCGAACGCCCGCAGGACGTGGTCGGCATGCACTTCTTCAACCCGGCCCCGGCGATGAAGCTGGTCGAGGTCGTGCGCACCGTCCTGACCGCGGACGACGTCCACGCGACCGTGCGGGAGGTGTGCACGAAGGTGCGCAAGCACCCCGTCGACTGCGGCGACCGGGCGGGCTTCATCGTGAACGCCCTGCTGTTCCCGTACCTGAACAACGCGGTGAAGATGCTGGAGGAGCACTACGCGTCGCTGGACGACATCGACGCCGCGATGAGGCTGGGCGGCGGCTACCCGATGGGACCGTTCGAACTGCTGGACGTCGTCGGGCTGGACGTCTCGCTCGCCATCGAGCGGGTGCTGCACGACGAGTTCCGCGACCCGGGGCTGGCACCCGCGCCGCTGCTGGAGCACCTGGTCGCGGCGGGCTGCCTGGGGCGGAAGTCCGGCCGCGGCTTCCGTGAGTACGCGTCACGGTGAGCCCGGGCTGGGGCGGCCTCCTGGAACCCCCGGGAGGCCCGCCTTCCGCGCAGGTCACACGGTGTAACGTGCACCACATGCCGGAGTCCGTGAAGCCCGCCCGCACCCCCGCCGCGTCGACACAGCGGCTGAAGATCCGACGTGAACTCGCCGCAGCGGCGATGGAGCTGTTCGCGACCAAGGGATACGAGGCGACGACCGTCGACGAGATCGCCGCCACGGCCGGGGTCGCCCGGCGGACTTTCTTCCGGCACTTCCGCTCCAAGGAAGAGGCGATCTTCCCGGACCACGACGACACCCTGGTGCGGGCGCAGGCGGTGCTGGAGGCCGCGCCGGCGCACGAGCACCCGCTGGACACGGTGTGCCGCGGCATCAAGGAGGTCATGAAGATGTACGCGGCCTCCCCGCAGGGGAGCGTCGAGCGGTACAAGCTGACGCGCGAGGTGCCCGCGCTGCGCGAACGGGAGATCGCCTCCGTGGCGCGGTACGAGCGGCTGTTCACGCGCTACCTGCTCGGCCACTTCGACGAGGCGGCGCACCGCGACGCGGGGGACGGCGCGACGAGTTTCGACGAGCCGCTGCTGGCCGAGGTCGCGGCGTCGGCCGTCGTCACCGCGCACAACCACGTACTGCGGCGGTGGCTGCGGGGCGGGGCCGTGGGAGACGTGGAGGCGCAACTGGACCACGCCTTCGCGATCGTCCGGCGGACGTTCGGCACCGGGTTCGCGGCGGACCGCCCGGCGGCGACGGTGCGGCCCGCGGCCGGAGGCCCGGGGCGGGGCGACGTGCTGGTCACCGTCGCCCGAACGGACGCATCGCCGGCGGAGATCATGACGTCGATCGAGGCGGCGCTGCGCGACCGCCGCTGAGTCCTCCGCTCCCCACGGCTCCCCCTGCGGACGGCCCCCGGTTTCGGGAGAGGCCGGGACCGGGGACACATTCCGGCGCACGGCCCAGAGCCCGCTCAGGTGTGCCCCGGAGGTGACACGTGAGAGAAAATCATGGCACCTAGTGCCTTGTGTGCTGGCACTGGGTGTCATACGGTGAAGGGGTCCGGGCGCGCTGTCCCGTACGGCGCACCCGCCACGCGCTCCCGGACGCCTGCGTCACAGGCACCCCCGCGCCCACCACGGCGCACCGCCGAACATCCGCCGAACCGACGGCACTGCCTCAGCACCGACGTTCCCTCGAGCGTTCTCCCGTTACGCGCTTCGCCGGAGGCATTACCGTGAACAAGATCCTCGACGCGATCCTCGCATCCGACTCGACGCCCGAAGACTTCGCCGCACTCGAGCTCCCGGAGTCCTACCGCGCGGTCACCGTGCACAAGGAGGACGAAGGGATGTTCGAGGGGCTGCCCAGCGGGGAGAAGGACCCCCGCAAGTCCCTCCACCTCGACGAGGTGCCCGTTCCCGAGCTCGGTCCGGGCGAGGCCCTGGTCGCCGTGATGGCGTCCTCGGTCAACTACAACTCGGTGTGGACCTCGATCTTCGAGCCGGTCTCCACCTTCGCCTTCCTCGAGCGCTACGGGCGCCTGTCGCCGCTGACCGAGCGGCACGACCTGCCGTACCACATCATCGGCTCCGACCTGGCCGGCGTCGTGCTGCGTACCGGCCCCGGGGTCAACAAGTGGCACCCCGGCGACGAGGTCGTCGCCCACTGCCTCTCCGTCGAGCTGGAGAGCGCGGACGGCCACAACGACACGATGCTCGACCCCGAGCAGCGCATCTGGGGGTTCGAGACCAACTTCGGCGGACTGGCCGAGATCGCCCTGGTCAAGACGAACCAGCTGATGCCCAAGCCGGACCACCTCTCCTGGGAGGAGGCCGCCGCGCCGGGCCTGGTCAACTCCACCGCCTACCGCCAGCTGGTCTCGCAGAACGGCGCGGGGATGAAGCAGGGCGACAACGTGCTGATCTGGGGCGCGAGCGGCGGTCTGGGCTCCTACGCCACCCAGTTCGCGCTCGCCGGCGGCGCCAACCCGATCTGCGTCGTCTCCAGCGAGGACAAGGCCGAGATCTGCCGGAAGATGGGCGCCGAGGCGATCATCGACCGCAAGGCGGAGGGCTACCGGTTCTGGAAGGACGAGCACCACCAGGACCCGCGCGAGTGGAAGCGCTTCGGCAAGCGCATCCGCGAACTCACCGGCGGGGAGGACGTGGACATCGTCTTCGAACACCCGGGCCGGGAGACGTTCGGCGCGAGCGTCTACGTCACGCGCAAGGGCGGCACGATCGTCACCTGCGCCTCCACCTCGGGTTACGAGCACACCTACGACAACCGCTACCTGTGGATGTCGCTGAAGCGGATCGTCGGTTCGCACTTCGCCAACTACCGGGAGGCGTGGGAGGCCAACCGGCTGATCGCCAAGGGGAAGATCCACCCCACACTCTCCCGGAGCTACGCGCTGGAGGACACCGGCCAGGCCGCGTACGACGTGCACAAGAACCTGCACCAGGGCAAGGTCGGCGTGCTCTGCCTGGCACCCGAGGAGGGCATGGGCGTCCGCGACCAGGAGAAGCGGGCACGGCACGAAGAGGCCATCAATCTGTTCCGCGACGCCGAAGGCGGGCGAACCGACGGCCGCAGCCGGAACGTGTGACGGAGGTCCGCACATGACGGAGCGGAAGAAGGACCGGCCGTGGCTGATGCGCACCTACGCCGGCCACTCCACGGCGGAGGCGTCCAACGAGCTGTACCGCCGCAACCTGGACAAGGGACAGACCGGCCTGTCGGTGGCGTTCGACCTGCCGACGCAGACCGGCTACGACCCGGACCACGTCCTGGCCCGCGGGGAGGTGGGCCGGGTCGGCGTACCGGTCTCCCACGTCGGTGACATGCGGCGGCTGTTCCAGGACATCCCGCTGGAGCAGATGAACACCTCCATGACCATCAACGCCACCGCCATGTGGCTGCTGGCGCTCTACCAGGTGGTCGCGGAGGAACAGGGCGCGGACGTCTCGAAACTGTCCGGCACGACGCAGAACGACATCGTCAAGGAGTACCTGTCCCGCGGGACGCACGTGTTCCCGCCGGTGCCGAGCCTGCGGCTGACGACGGACATGATCGCGTACACGGTCAACCACCTGCCGAAGTGGAACCCGATCAACATCTGCAGCTACCACCTGCAGGAGGCCGGGGCCACGCCGGTGCAGGAGGTCGCGTACGCGCTGAGCACCGCGGTCGCCGTGCTGGACTCGGTGCGCGACTCCGGTCAGATCCCGGCCGAACGGTTCGGGGACGTCGTCGGCCGCATCTCCTTCTTCGTCAACGCGGGCGTCCGGTTCGTCGAGGAGATGTGCAAGATGCGGGCCTTCACCCGACTGTGGGACCGCATCACCCGCGAGCGGTACGGCATCGAGGACCCCAAGCAGCGCCGCTTCCGGTACGGCGTGCAGGTCAACTCGCTCGGCCTGACCGAGGCGCAGCCGGAGAACAACGTGCAGCGGATCGTGCTGGAGATGCTCGCCGTCACGCTCTCCAAGGACGCCCGCGCACGGGCCGTGCAGCTGCCCGCCTGGAACGAGGCGCTGGGGCTCCCCCGGCCCTGGGACCAGCAGTGGTCGCTGCGCATCCAGCAGGTCCTCGCCCACGAGAGCGACCTGCTGGAGTACGACGACCTGTTCGCCGGTTCGCACGTCGTCGAGGCGAAGGTGGAGTCGCTGGTCTCCGACGCGCTGACCGAGATGGAGCGCATCGAGGAGATGGGCGGCGTGATGGCGGCCGTGGAGTCCGGCTACCTGAAGTCGCAGCTGGTCTCCTCCCACGCGGAGCGGCGGGCGAAGATCGAGTCCGGTGAGGAGCGGATCGTCGGCGTCAACTGCTACGAGGGAACCGAACCCTCCCCGCTCACGGCGGACCTGGACGCCGCGATCCTCACCATCGACCCGGCGACCGAGGCCCGCACCGTCCAGGCGGTCGAGGACTGGCGGCGGACGCGGGACGAGCCTGGGGGCACCTCCCGGGCCCCCGGGCCGAGGGGGAACGTGGGGCCGCCGTCGGCGAAGGCGCTGGAGCTGCTCAAGAAGGCCGCCACCACGGACGCCAACCTGATGGAGGCGACCCTGGAGTGCGCCCGCGCCGGGGTGACCACCGGCGAGTGGGCCGGCGCGCTGCGCGAGGTCTTCGGCGAGTTCCGCGCCCCCACCGGCGTGTCCGGCGCCCCGGTGGCGGTCACCGCCGAGGAGGGCTCGACGCTCGCCGAGGTGCGTCGCCGGGTGAGCCGCACGGCCGACGACCTGGGCGGCGGGCGGCTGCGGCTGCTGGTCGGCAAGCCGGGGCTGGACGGCCACAGCAACGGCGCCGAGCAGATCGCCGTACGCGCCCGGGACGCCGGCTTCGAGGTGGTCTACCAGGGCATCCGGCTCACCCCGGAGCAGATCGTCTCCGCCGCGGTCGCCGAGGACGTGCACTGCGTCGGCCTGTCCATCCTCTCCGGCTCGCACGCCGAGCTGGTGCCGGACGTGCTCCGGCGGCTGCGCGAGGCCGGCGCCGACGACGTCCCGGTGGTCGTCGGCGGCATCATCCCCTCGGCCGACGCCGCCGCTCTGAAGGCCGCCGGAGTGGCCGCCGTCTTCACACCCAAGGACTTCGGGATCACGGAGATCATCGGCCGTATCGTCGACGAGATCCGGTCCGCGAACACGCTCGAACCACTGGAGGTTCCCGCATGACAGCCCCCGCCGGTCCCCCGGAGACCGCTGCGAAGCCGCTCCGCCCGCGCCGCTCCTGCCTCGCGGTGCCGGGCTCCAACCCGCGCTTCCTGGAGAAGGCCCAGGGCCTCCCCGCCGACCAGGTCTTCCTCGACCTGGAGGACGCCTGCGCGCCCCTGGCGAAGCCGGACGCACGGCACACGATCGTGAAATTCCTCAACGAGGGCGACTGGACGGGGAAGACCCGGGTGGTGCGGGTCAACGACTGGACGACGCACTGGACCTACCGGGACGTCATCACGGTCGTCGAGGGCGCCGGCGCGCACCTGGACTGCATCATGCTGCCCAAGGTGCAGGACGCTCAGCAGGTGCAGGCGCTGGACATGCTGCTCACCCAGATCGAGAGGACCGTCGGCCTGGAAGTCGGCCGCATCGGCATCGAGGCGCAGATCGAGAACGCGCGCGGTCTGGTGAACGTCGACGAGATCGCGGCCGCCTCGTCACGGCTGGAGACGATCATCTTCGGCCCGGCTGACTTCATGGCGTCCATCAACATGAAGTCCCTCGTGGTGGGCGAGCAGCCGCCCGGCTACCCGGCCGACGCCTACCACTACATCCTGATGCGCATCCTGATGGCGGCGCGCGCCAACGACCTCCAGGCGATCGACGGCCCCTACCTCCAGATCAAGAACGTCGACGGCTACCGCGAGGTCGCCGGCCGTGCGGCGGCCCTGGGCTTCGACGGCAAGTGGGTGCTGCACCCGGGCCAGGTGGAGGCGTCGAACGAGATCTTCTCCCCGTCCCAGGACGACTACGACCATGCAGAGCTGATCCTCGACGCCTACGAGTGGTTCACCTCCGAGGAGGGCGGCAAGAAGGGCTCGGCGATGCTCGGCGACGAGATGATCGACGAGGCCAGCCGGAAGATGGCGCTGGTCGTCGCGGGCAAGGGCCGCGCCGCCGGCATGACCCGTACGTCCGCCTTCCAGCCTCCGGAGGCCTGATCATGCAGTTCGGGCGCACCTACGAGGAGTTCGAGGTCGGCGACGTCTACAAGCACTGGCCGGGGAAGACGGTCACCGAGTACGACGACCACCTCTTCTGCCTGCTGACCATGAACCACCACCCGCTCCACATGGACGCCCACTACGCGGAGCGGACCACCGACTTCGGCCGGAACGTCGTCGTCGGCAACTACGTCTACTCGCTGCTGCTGGGCATGTCCGTGCCGGACGTCTCGGGCAAGGCGATCGCCAACCTGGAGATCGAGTCGCTCCGGCACGTCGCGCCGACGTTCCACGGCGACACGCTCTACGGCGAGACGACCGTGCTGGACAAGACGCCGTCGAGGTCGAAGAGCGACCGCGGCATCGTGCACGTGGAGACGAGGGGCCACAACCAGGACGGCACACTGGTCTGCACCTTCCGCCGCAAGGTGATGGTGCCGACCGCGACCTACGTCGAGGCGCGCGGCGGCGAACAGCCCGGACGTCCCGAACTGCGGGAGCCGGCACCGAAGGGGGCGAAGTGACATGGGACGGCTCGCACAGACCGAGGGCCTGACGGACGTCCAACGGGAGATCGTCTCCACCGTCCGTGGTTTTGTCGACAAGGAGATCCTCCCGGTCGCCACCGAACTGGAGCACCGGGACGAGTACCCGACCGAGATCGTCGAGGGCCTCAAGGACCTGGGCGTCTTCGGCCTGATGATCCCCGAGGAGTACGGCGGGCTCGGCGAGTCGCTGCTGACCTACGCGCTGTGCGTGGAGGAGATCGCGCGCGGCTGGATGAGCGTCTCCGGCATCATCAACACTCACTTCATCGTGGCGTACATGCTCAAGCAGCACGGCACCCGGGAGCAGAAGGACCACTTCCTGCCGAAGATGGCCACCGGCGAGGTCCGCGGCGCCTTCTCCATGTCGGAACCCGGGCTGGGCTCCGACGTCTCGGCGATCTCCTCCAAGGGGGTCCGCGACGGCGAGGACTACGTGCTGACCGGCCAGAAGATGTGGCTGACCAACGGCGGCTCGTCGACCCTGGTCGCGGTGCTGTGCCGGACCGACGAGGGCCACCCGGAGGGGACGGCGCCGCACCGGTCGATGACGACGTTCCTGGTGGAGAAGGAGCCCGGCTTCGGCGAGGTCCGTCCGGGGCTGACCATCCCGGGCAAGATCGACAAGATGGGCTACAAGGGGGTCGACACCACCGAGTTGATCATGGATGGCCTGCGCATTCCGGCCGATCGTGTACTGGGCGGGCAGACCGGGCGCGGCTTCTACCAGATGATGGACGGCGTCGAGGTCGGCCGCGTCAACGTCGCCGCGCGTGGCTGCGGGGTCGCCCAGCGTGCCTTCGAGCTGGGCATCGACTACGCGCAGCAGCGGCACACCTTCGGCAAGCCGATCGCCCAGCACCAGGCCATTCAGTTCAAACTTGCCGAAATGGGCACGAAGGTGGAGGCGGCACACGCCCTCATGGTCGGCGCGGCGCGCAGGAAGGACTCCGGCGAACGCAACGACCTGGAGGCGGGGATGGCCAAATATCTCGCCTCGGAGTACTGCAAGGAGGTCGTGGAGGACGCTTTCCGCATCCATGGCGGGTACGGTTTCTCCAAGGAGTACGAGATCGAGCGCCTGTACCGGGAGGCGCCGATGCTCCTGATCGGTGAAGGAACCGCCGAGATCCAGAAGATGATCGTCGGACGCCGGCTGCTGGAGGAGTACCGCCTCCAGGGCTGACGCGTCCACGGAGCCGCTGGTCCGGGTACGCCCGGGTGTGCGTCCGGCACGCCCGGGGAAGTATCCGGACCAGGGGTTCCGGCTCCGACTGGCGCTCTGGCTTGCCCAGTTGCCCCCAGTAACCGGTAGCATCCCGGAAAGCCGCCGTCCCCCGAACCGAACGCGGCACCTAGAGAAGCTACGAAGGTCTTCCATGCCCCACAGCCAGTCCTCTGCACCCAGCGGTCGAGTCCGCCTCGCGCGCGGAGCGTCGCCGTGGCTCCTGCCGACCGTCGCCACCGCGGCGGTCAGCCTCCTCCGCTCCCGCCGCTCCGGCCGGGCCCGCGCGGTCGCCGTGCCGGCCACCGCGCTCGCCGCCGGAATGCTGTGGTTCTTCCGCGACCCGGAGCGCGAGATCACCCAGGGCAGGGTGATCTCCCCGGCCGACGGCGTGGTGCAGAGCATCATGCCGTGGAAGGACGGCCGCACCAGAGTGGCGATCTTCATGAGCCCGCTCAACGTGCACGTGAACCGTGCACCACTGGCCGGCACGGTGACCTCCGTGGAGCACGTACCCGGCGGCTTCGTCCCGGCGTTCAACAAGGAGAGCGAACACAACGAGCGCGTCGTCTGGCACTTCGACACCGAGATCGGCGACATCGAGATGATCCAGATCGCCGGCACGGTCGCGCGCCGCATCATCCCCTACGTGCCGGAGGGCACGAAGGTGGAGCAGGGCGAGCGCATCGGTCTCATCCGCTTCGGTTCGCGGGTGGACGTCTACCTCCCGGAGGGCATCGAGCCCGCCGTCGAGGTGGGCCAGGCGACTACCGCGGGGGTGACACGTCTTGACCGTGATTGATCCCGACACCCAGGCCGCCTGGGTGCCCGAGGCCGACGACGACGAGATGCCGCTGTCGATGCGGCTGTCGATAGCGGACACGCTGACGCTGGGGAACGCCACCTGCGGCTTCCTCGCGGTGTACTTCACCACCACCGGCGTGCTCATCCCCCACCTGATGGGGAACGACGACGGCGGGATGGCCCGCCACTCGGCCGCGACCGCCGTCATCCTGATGCTGCTGGCCTCGGTCTTCGACCTCTTCGACGGCCTCGTCGCGCGGAAGCTGCGCAGCTCGCCGATGGGTGCGGAGCTGGACAACCTCTCCGACCTGATCAGCTTCGGCCTGGCCCCCGCCTACTTCGTCGCCGTCTGGGGCATGGTCGCCTCCGACGCGCACCAACGGGTCTCCGTGGTGGCCGCGGTCGTGGTGATGCTGGCCGTCGTACTGCGGCTCGCCCGCTTCTCCTGCGTCACCCTGCGGGACGGCATCTTCCAGGGCATGCCCAGCCCCTTCGGGGCGCTGACGGTGGTGTCCATCGTGCTGCTCGGGCTGCCGTTCATCCCGACGCTGCTGGCCATCTTCGGCGTGGCGTGGCTGATGGTGAGCCGCGTGGAGTACCCGAAGCCGCGGGGGCGCCTCGCCGTGGCGATGCTCAGCTGGATCGTGCTCAGCATGGGCCTGCTGGCCGCGTGGGCGTTCGACGCCCCGGGAGGCGAGCTGCTGCTCCAGACCGGCTGCGCCCTCCAGGTCGTGCTCGGCGCGGTGATCCCGCTGTTCGCGACCGCCCGGCGGGTGCATGCCTTCCGCGACAACCGGCGCGAGGCGCGGGCCGCCGCGCAGAATTAGGGCCTGTCCGGTTCGGGACGCGCCGGCACACACGCGCCGCGAGGGCCCGGGGCTCACAGCCCCGGGCCCTCGCGCTGTCCACGGCGCTGTGGGGCGGGTGCGGCCGTCGTCCAGCCTCCGGCCTCCCGGACGGCCCCGACTGCCGCCGTCGACACCGCCGGTCGGCGCCGGGCCGGCGCCGACGTCCCGGGCGGCTGGGTGCGCGCCGCGACATACCCGCCGGGCCCACACCCGAGGACCGGCTCGCCGTCGCGGTGCCCGCCCGGAGCTGCGGTCGCGCCGGGCGGAGGTCGCGGTGCGGCGTTCCCGCGCCGGAAGGGGCTCCGGTGCCGAGCGCCCATGATGTCGAAGCGCCCGGCGCGGACCGGACGTCCTACAGGTGGTCGGCGGCCAGGCGTTCCGCGGCGCGTTCGAGCAGGGGGCCCGCCTCCGCCATGCAGCGGGCCGGGTCGGGCTCCAGGGCGGTGAGCGGGTACGCCGCCTCGATGCCGGCGCCGCGCAGCGCCGCGTCGTCGATCGCCAGACGCCCGCACACGGCGACCACGGGCTTCCCCGCCGCCCGCGCCGCCGCCGCGACCCCGGCCGGGGCCTTCCCGTGCAGGGTCTGCGCGTCCAGCGACCCCTCGCCCGTGATCACCAGGTCGGCCCGCTCCAGGGCGGGCGCGAAGCCCAGCACGTCCAGCAGGACCTCGATGCCGGGGCGGAAGGCGGCGCCCAGGCCGACCAGCGCGGCGAAGCCGATGCCGCCGGCCGCGCCCGCGCCGGGGGCCCGGGCCGCGGCGGTGACGTCTGGGCCCGCTTCCGGTCCGGCCGCCTCCGCCAGCACCTGCGCGAGGTGGGCCAGTCCCGCGTCGAGCGCCGCCACGTCGGTCTCCGAGGCGCCCTTCTGCGGCCCGTAGACGGCGGCCGCGCCCTCGGGGCCGGTGAGCGGGTTGTCGACGTCACCGGCGAGCACCACCTCGACGTCCCGCAGCCGCGGGTCGAGGCGGGACAGGTCGGCGGTGTCCAGTTCCCGCAGCGGCCCGCCGCCGTGCGGGAGCGGGTCGCCGTCCAGGTCGAGGAAGCGGGCCCCCAGGGCTTCGAGCATGCCCGCGCCGCCGTCCGTGGTGGCGGAGCCGCCGACGCCGAGAACGACGGTCCGCGCACCGGCCTCGATCGCCGCGAGCAGCATCTCGCCGGTGCCGTACGTGGTGGCGGTCAGCGGCGCGAGGACGCCGTCGGGCAGCCGTTGCAGGCCGGACGCCTCGGCCATCTCCACCACGGCGGTGCCGTCGCGCAGCGCGTACGCGGCCGTGACCGGGGTGCCGAGCGGCCCGGTCACGCGGACCTCGCGCCACGCGAAGCCGCCCGCGACGGCCGCGGCGACGGTGCCGTCGCCTCCGTCGGCCACGGGGAGCGCCTCCACTTCGAGGCCGGGCCGCGCCCGGCGCAGTCCGGCGGTGACGTGCTCGGCGACCTGCACGGCCGTGAGGGAGCCCTTGAACTTGTCGGCAGCGATCAGCACGCGCCCTGTTGCAGCCATTGAGTGTCGTCCCTTGCTTCTCGAACCGGGCAGTCGCGCCGTCCCCGACCCTATCCGGCACCGCCCTCCGCCGACCAGGCATGTCAACTGACATTGACAGATGAGGCCGTGTCACCCTACGTTGACACCATGACCGAGGGAACGGAGGCGCGGAACGCGCCCGAAGGGCAGGAGGCCCGCAGCGCGCTCGACGCGGCACAGGCCGCGGGCGACCGCGACCCGCGCGTCGGCCTGCGGGCCGTCGCCGCGCTGCGGCGACTGGTGGAGCGCCTGGAGGCGCTCCAGGTGGACAACGCCCGCACCCGGGGCTGGTCCTGGGAGGAGATCGGGACCGCCCTCGGCGTCAGCAGGCAGGCCGTGCACAAGAAGCACTCAGGGAGGTAGGCGGCAGATGTTCGAGAGGTTCACCCGGCAGGCCCGCGAGGTGGTCGTACGGGCCCAGGAAGAGGCACGCGACCTCGACCACGACTGGATCGGCACCGAGCACCTGCTGCTCGCCGTGCTGCGCCGCCCGCAGGAGCCCGGCGCGGCGACGCTGAACCGGATGGGCGTGACGGCCGAGAGGTGCCGGCATGCCGTGCGCGCACTCGTGGTGCGCGACGCGGACGCGCTCGGCCCCGAGGACGCGGACGCGCTGCGGACGCTCGGCATCGACCTGGAGGCCGTCCGGCGGCACACGGACGCGGCGTTCGGGAAGGGAGCACTGGACCGGCCCGCCGATCCGATCGGAGGACGGCCGCGGCGGGGCTTCCTCCTCGGCCGGACCCGGCGCCGCGGGCGTCCGGCGGACGCCGCAGGGCACATCGCCTTCACGCCGCGCGCCAAGAAGGCGCTGGAGCTGTCGCTGCGCGAGGCGATCACGGCGGAGGACAAGCACATCGGCATCGCGCACATCGTGATGGGGCTGCTTCGCTCCGACGACCGGCTCACCCGTGAGCTCTTCGAGCGCCTGGGCGTCGAACCGGGGGCGACGCGCGACCTGGTGCGGGCGGACGCGCGCGGCGGGAAGGCCGCCTGAGGCTCGGTCCTCGGACGGGCCGGGACCGGGATCCTCCCCAGTTTGACGCGTACATGTCTTGGATAGTCCGTGTCCGGGGGTCGCCGAGGTGACGGCCCCCGGACACGGACAAGGAGTCCCCATGCCCCGAAGAGCCCGCCCCACCCCGTGGATCCCGCCCCTCGTCGCGCTCGCGCTCGCCGCGCTGCTGACGCTGCTGGTCTCCTCCCCCGCCGGGGCGTGGGGCTACGGCGTCAACCGCGTGCAGAGCGCCGTCGAGGACAGCCATGCGCAGACCGGCATGGGACCCGGCTGGGTGCTGCTCAGCTACAAGGCCAACGGCCCGATGGTCGGCTACCTGTTCGGGGAGGACTTCCGCTTCGCGGACGGCAGCATCAAGCCCGGCCCCGACCACATGGACATCCGCGACACCGGCGACGGCAGCGCGGGCAACCCCGGCATCGACCGCTGGCCGTGGGGCTTCGCCGGCGGCAGCTTCGACGGCTGCGCCTACGCGTACGGCACCAGCAAGTTCGCCATCAAGCGCAGCGGCTTCATGTCCGGCAGCTGCGCGGGCGGCCCGAACGTGGTCGGCTCCAGCCACGGCGACGGCACCCCGGACCAGCTGCGCTGGTGGCACTCCGAGCGGGTCTTCTGCCAGGAGAACGCGGTCGACCACCTGTGCAGTCCGTACGGCGTCTGGAGCACCAACAAGGGCGGCGGGCTGAAGGTCACCCATTCCACCGCCGCCTGCACCGTCTACGGCAACATCGGCGCGGCCGCCGCGTACGGTTCGGGCGCCGCCGCCCCGCGCCACGTCCTCGGCACGGTCCCGGCCGGGGCACAGATCGACGTCCGCTACACCACGAAGGACCGCCAGTGGGTGATGGCCAAGTGGCACGGCGAGCGCTTCGCCGGCGGCATCGCCTGGGCGTTCATCCCGCGCGGCTGCGTGGCCTGATCCTCGCCCCCGGGACCCCCGCACACCGCCGGGTGGCAGCCTCTCGCCCCGCGGGAGGACGCGGCCGAGGCGGCTGTGCGGGCCGGGCCGGGATACGGGGGCGGTTCTCAGCGACCGAGCGCCAGACGACGCCAGACGGCCCGGGCGGCGTGGTGACCGGACATGCCGTGGACGCCGGGTCCCGGCGGGGTGGCGGAGGAGCAGAGGTAGACGGCCGGATGCGCGGTGGCGTACGGGACGCGCGCGAGCTTCGGCCGCAGCAGCAGCTGCAGGCCCGCCGCCGAGCCGCACGCGATGTCGCCGCCGACGTAGTTCGCGTTGCGCGCGGCGAGTTCCGGCGGACCGGCCGTGGCACGGGCGAGGACCCGGTCGCGGAAGCCGGGGGCGAAGCGCTCCAGCTGCTCCTCGACGACCTTGGTGGCGTCGCCGTCCCAGCCGTTCGGGACGTGGCCGTAGACCCAGAAGACCTGCCGGCCCTCCGGCGCGCGTGACGGGTCGACGAGGCCGGGCTGGGCGGTGATCAGGAAGGGCCGCTCCGGGTCCTGGCCCCGCATGGCGCGCCGCAGCGCGTCGTCGATCGTCCCGGCGGTGTGCCCGACGTGCACGGTGGTGGCGCGGCGGGCCTCGGGAGAGGTCCACGGGACCGGGCCGTCCAGTGCGTAGTCGATCTTGAACGTGCCGGCTCCGTACGTGTAGCCGGCGTAGGCGTGGCCCAGACCGGCGATGCGGGCCAGGGCGGTCGGCGAGGTGTCGAAGACGTACGCGCGCGCGGGCGGCAACTCGTCCAGCCGCTTCACCTCGGAGCCGGTGTGGATCACGCCGCCCAGCTCCCGCAGGTAGGCGGCGAGGGCGTCGGAGACGGACTGCGAACCCCCACGCGGGACGGGCCAGCCGCGGGCGTGCGCGGCCAGGGCGAACACCAGCGCGATGCCACCGGTCGCGAACGTGGTCGTGGGCGCGATGACGTGCCCGGCCATGCCGGCCACCAGGGCACGGGCCTTCTCGTCGCGGAAGCGGCGGCTCAGCCAGGCCGCCGGCTGCAGCCCGGCCATGCCGAAGCGGGCGAGACCGAACGGGGCGCTCGGCAGACGTCCGTTGAGGGCCGAGCCGAGGCCGAGGAAGTCGGCGGCGAGGGTGTCCCAGCGGGGCAGCAGCGGTGCGACCAGCCTGCGGTACGCGCCCGCGTCGCGGCTGCCCAGGGACGCGGCGGTCTCCCCCACCGAACGGGCCAGCACCGCAGCCGTGCCGTCCGGGAAGGGGTGCGCCATCGCCAGCTCGGACTCCAGCCACTCCAGGCCGTGTCGGGCGAGCGGCATGTCGCGGAAGGCCGGGGAGTTGACACCGAGCGGATGCACGGCCGAGCAGGGGTCGTGCCGGAAGCCCGGAAGCGTCAGCTCCTCGGTGCGCGCGCCTCCACCGACGGTGTCCAGCGCCTCGAACAGCTCCACGGAGAAGCCCCGACGGGCCAGCTCCACCGCCGCGGTCAGTCCGTTGGGGCCGGCACCCACCACCACCGCGTCCCGGATCGACGGCATTTCGGCTCTCCCCTCGCCCCTGTGCGTCAGCTGCCGGTCTGCAGCAGCTCGACGATACGCCGTGCGGTCGTCGCGTCGCGCGCCGCGGTGAAGGGAAGCGCGTTGTTCCCGGCGAGTGTGAAAGAGTCCCCAGCGATCGTGCTGCTCGCGCCGCCGGCCTCCGCCACCAGCAGCAGGCCCGCCGCGTGGTCCCAGGCGCTCTCCCAGGAGAAGGCGACGGCGTCCAGCTCGCCACCCGCCACCCGCAGGTACTCCAGGCCGGCCGACCCGCACGGCCGCGGCGCGACGCCGTCCGTGCGCAGCCCGAGCAGGGCGCGCTTCTGGTCCTCGGTGGTGAAGTCCGGGTGCGAGGTGGCGACTTCGAGGACTGCTCCCGGCGCGGGCGAACCGGCCGTCATGGCTTCGCCGTTGAGCAGCGCGCCGCCGCGGCGGCGCGCGATGGCCATGTCACCGCGGGCGGGCACGTACGTCCAGGACGCGAGCAGTTCGCCGTGCTGGGCGAGGGCGAGCAGGGTGCAGAAGCCGTCCTCGCCGCGCACGAACTGCCGGGTGCCGTCGACCGGGTCGATGATCCACACCGGGTCGGGGCCGCGCAGCGCCTCGTACCGCACGGGGTCGTCGTGGACGGCTTCCTCGCCGACGACCACCGAGCCGGGCAACAGGGCGGTGAGGGCGCGGGTGAGGTGCTCCTCCGCCTTCCGGTCGGCGATGGTCACCAGGTCGTGCGGGCCGCTCTTCTCCAGCACCTCGTGCGTGGCGAGCCGGCGCCACCGCGGCATGACCTCCTCCGCCACCGCTTCGCGTACCGCCTCTTCGGCTCCGGACACCAGGGCATCGTCGATCATGCCTCCATGGAAGCACGCCCTGCCGACGGGGGCGCTCCGCCCCGCACGCCGTCCCTCCTGCGGAGCCGCCCGACTCACCGGCCCACCGCGTAACCCTGCATGCCGCGCGGGTTGGCGGCGGCGGCGAGCACGCCCGTCTCCGGGTCACGGGCCACGGCGCTGAGCCGGCCCTCGGACCACGGCGGGCCGACGGTGACCCGGTGGCCGCGGGCGCGCAGCCCGGCGACGGCCTCTTCGCCGATCCGGGACTCCACCACGAGGGAGCCCGGCCGCATCGTGCGCGGGTAGAAGGAGCCGGGGAAGCTCTCGGTGTGCCAGTTGGGGGCGTCGATGGCCCCTTGCAGGTCGAGGCCGCCGCGCACCGGTGCGCGCAGGGCGGCGGCGAGGAGCAGGTGCAGCTGCCACTGGTCCTGCTGGTCGCCGCCGGGGGTGCCGAACGCCAGCACGGGGCGCCCGTCGCGGAGCGCGAGCGAGGGCGACAGCGTGGTGCGCGGGCGGCGGCCGGGCGTGAGGGTGTTGGGCAGTCCGGGCTCCAGCCAGGCCATCTGGAGGCGGGTGCCGAGCGGGAAGCCCAGTTCGGGGATGACCGGGTTGGACTGCAGCCAGCCGCCGCTGGGCGTGGCGCTGACCATGTTGCCCCAGCGGTCCACGACGTCGATGTGGCAGGTGTCGCCGCGGGTGAGGCCGTTCCGGTCCACGTGGGGGCCGCCGCCGTCCGGGCCGGCGGCGTCGGCCGGGGCCACGTCGGCCTGGGCGGCGGAGGGCCCCTTCCCCACCCGGTCGTCCGCGGGGGCGACGGGCGACGGCACGGTCGGCTCGCCGGTGCCCGCGGCGGCGGGTCCGCGCCCGGCGGCGGCGAGCGCGGCGGCGGCCAGCCGGGGCGTGCGGCCGCCGGGGCTGCCGGGGCGCAGCGCGTAGGAGGCGGTGTCGCCGACGAGGCGGCGGCGCTCGGCGCCGTACGCGGGCGACAGCAGGTCCGCGAGCGGTACGTGCTCCGCGCCGTCGGCGTCGCCGTACCAGGCCTCCCGGTCGGCCATCGCGAGCTTGGTGCCCTCCACCAGCCGGTGCACGGAGTCGGGGCTGCCGTACGCCTCGGGCAGGTCGTCGGGGAGCAGGGCGAGTTGCTGGAGGAGGCTGGGGCCCTGCGACCAGGGCCCGGGCTTGCAGACCGTCCAGCCGTTCCAGGTGTACGTGGCCGGCTCCTCGTACGTGGCGTGCCAGCCGGCGAGGTCGTCGC
This sequence comes from Streptomyces sp. CNS606, assembly GCF_000426325.1. Taxonomy (NCBI): domain Bacteria; kingdom Bacillati; phylum Actinomycetota; class Actinomycetes; order Kitasatosporales; family Streptomycetaceae; genus Streptomyces; species Streptomyces sp. CNS606. Next base: position 53,977 of record NZ_AUFD01000005.1, on the reverse strand, counting down.
CGGTGAGGGTGCCGGTGTGCCGTTCGCCGGAGGTGTCCATGGTGGGGCGGGCGGCGGCCGCGGCGAGGGCCTCGGCGACGAAGCCCTCGCGCCAGGCGCGCCGCGCGGCGTCGATCTGCTGCTCGCGGCCCGGCCCGGCGGCTTCGGCCTCGTCCAGCAGCCGCCGCCAGGTGCGGGCGAGCGCGGGGTTGCGCAGCAGCGCGCCGGGGCGCGGGGCGCGGCCGTCGGGCAGGTAGACCGCGGCGGAGTCCGTCCACTCCGTCTCGAAGAGTGCGCGGACCGTCTCGACGGTCTCGCCGATCCGCTCGACGGCCGGGTGGCCGCGTTCGGCGTACCCCACGGCGTAGGTCAGCACCTCGCGCAGCGACCGGGTGCCGTGGTCGCGGAGCAGCGTGAGCCAGGCGTCGAAGGCGCCGGGCACGGCGGCGGCGAGGGGGCCGGTGCCGGGGACGAGGTCCAGGCCGAGTCCGGTGTAGTGCGCGACGGTCGCACCGGCCGGAGCCACGCCCTGGCCGCACAGGACCCGCACGGGTCCCCCGGCGGGGGCGAGGAGGATCGGCACCTCGCCGGCCGGGCCGTTCAGGTGCGGCTCGACGACCTGGAGGACGAATCCCGCGGCGACGGCCGCGTCGAAGGCGTTGCCGTCGTCCTCGAGGACGGCCATGGCGGTCTGGGCGGCGAGCCAGTGTGTTCCGGCGGCCATGCCGAAGGTGCCCTGGAGCGTGGGCCGGGTGGTGAACATGGCCGGAGCGTACGCTTCCGGTATGAGCGCGGACGAGAGCACGGAGCAGGGGAAACGCCCACTTGTGGCGATCCTCAGCGGGGCGGGGATCTCCACCGACTCGGGGATTCCGGACTACCGGGGGCCGCAGGGGCTGTGGAAGCGGGACCCTGAGGCGGAGAAGCTCGTCACCTACGGCTTCTACATGGCCGACGCGGACGTGCGGCGCCGCTCCTGGCGGATGCGGCGGGACAGCCCGGTGTGGGCGGCGAAGCCGAACGGCGCGCACGAGGCGGTGGCCCGGCTGGAGCGCTCGGGCACGCCGGTGCGGGTCATCACGCAGAACGTGGACGGGCTGCACCAGTTGTCCGGGGTTCCGGAGCGGAAGGTGCTGGAGCTGCACGGCACGTCGCGGACGGTGGTGTGCACCGGGTGCGACGCGCGCGGCACGATGGCGGACGCGCTGGCACGGGTCGAGGCGGGCGAGGCCGACCCGGCCTGCGAGAGCTGCGGCGGCATCCTCAAGTCGGCGACGGTGATGTTCGGTCAGGCCCTGGACCCGGAGGTGCTGTCGCAGGCGATGGCCGTGGCGAAGGCGTGCGACGTGTTCGTCGCGGTCGGGACGAGCCTCCAGGTGCAGCCCGCCGCGTCGCTGGCCGGACTGGCCGCCGAGCACGGCGCCCGGCTGATCATCGTCAACGCGGAGCCGACGCCGTACGACGCGCTGGCGACCGAGGTCGTCCGCGACCCGATCGGCATCGCCCTGCCCGCCCTGCTGGACGCGCTCGCCGGGGACTGACGGGCGGCGTCTCCCGGGCCGGGTTCACCTGCCGAAGGGGGCCGCCGCACAGGCTTGTCGTTGTCATGCTCATTCTTTATCGTGTGAGACGACAAACTCCCGGGGGTGATCCGCCGCCCGGCCCCGCGGGGAGACTGCGATGTACAGAGAGGTCCCTGCATGACACGCATGAAGCGCAGCGCGCTCGTCGCGGCCGCCCTGGTGGCGTCCTCGGGCCTGGTGACCGGGGGTTCGGCCGCGGCCGTTCCGGACACGGCGCCGGCCCAGCAGGAGAGAGCCACCGCGACGGACGCCTCGACCACCGCCGCCGGTGTCCGGAACGCGGTGGTGCGCGCCGCGAAGAACCGGCTGGGGCGCCCGTACCGGCTGGAGTACGGCTGGACCTGCCGCGAGAACGCCATGGACTGCGAGTGCTTCAACCGCAACGCGATCTGGCACGGCACCAAGAACGCCACCGGCCGCGGCCTGCAGCTCAACTACTGGCTCCAGGGCCAGATCAACCAGGGCCGGAAGACCAACAACCCGCGTCCCGGAGACCTCGTCTTCTGGGACACGAACAAGCGCGACGGCATCCGCTACGGCGGCGACCTCGACCACACCGGCATCTACATCGGCAACAACCGCGTCATCAACGCGAGCGCCTACTACGGCAAGGTCGTCACCCAGAGCGTCACCCTCGGCGGCACGCAGCGCAACCCGCTCTTCGTCAACGTGCTCGGCCCCAACGGCTACTGAGGTCCCGCGGCCGTCTTCCGTCCGGCACCGCGCGGACGGAAGGCGGCCGTCAGCACGAGGTAGAGCAGGGCGGAGCTGCTGAGGCCGACGGCCCAGCCGTAGTCGACGAGCGGCTCCAGCAGGGGGATCAGGCCGTCCGCGGGGAAGGGGCCGGAGCCCGGGGCGGAGGAGGAGCCGCCCACCGCGAGCGTGCCGCCGACCGCGAAGGCGATGAGGGCACGCCAGTTCCAGCCGCCGCTGTACCAGTACGCGCCGTCCGGACGGTAGAGGTCGGCCAGTTCGAGCCGGGTGCGGCGCACCAGCCAGTAGTCGGCGATGAGGATGCCGCCGACCGTGCCGAGCAGTCCGCCGACGGTGCCGAGCCAGGTGAAGATGTAGACCGACGGGTTCTCGATCAGCTTCCACGGGAAGATGACCACGCCGATGACGCAGGCCAGCAGCGCGCCGGTGCGGAAGCTGATCAGGCGCGGCGCGAGGTTGGACAGGTCGTACGCGGGACTGACCAGGTTCGCGGCGATGTTGGTGCTCAGCGTCGCCATCAGGACGACGAACAGCGCGAAGAGCACGCCGACCGTGCTGTCCATCCGCGCGGCCAGCTGACTGGGATCCCAGACGGGTTCGCCGTAGACGGCCTGCGAGCCCGAGGTGACCAGGACGGAGAGCAGGGCGAACGCGGCCATGGTGGTCGGCAGCCCGAGGGTCTGGCCCCACACCTGGGAACGCTGGCCGGCGCCGAAGCGGGTGAAGTCGGGGATGTTGAGCGACAGGGTGGACCAGAAGCCGATCATGCCCATCAGGGCGGGGAAGAAGACCGGCCAGAAGTCGGCGCCCCAGCCGAGCTGCGAGGGCTGGTCGAGCAGCGGTCCGAGCCCGCCCGCCTTGTCGGCGATCCACCACAGCAGCGCGAGTGCGCCGAGGAGCATCAGCGGCGCCGCCCAGTTCTCCAGGTGGCGGACGGCATCCATGCCGCGGACGATGACCACGACCTCGATGAGGAAGAACAGCAGGAACGACAGCCACTGCGTCCACGGGTAGCCGAAGGTCTCCCCCGCCAGCACCCACCAGCTGCCCTCACCGAAGATCTTCCCGGCGAGGAAGAAGATGGACTGGCCGCCGATCCAGGTCTGGATGCCGAACCAGGCGCAGGCGACGAGGCCGCGCAGCAACGCAGGCAGGTTCGCGCCGACCACGCCGAACGAGGCGCGGGCCAGGACGGGGAAGGGGATGCCGTACTTCGGGCCGGCGTGACCGGTGAGCAGCATCGGCAGCAGCACGATGACGTTGGCCAGCGCGATGGTGAGCACGGCCTGTTTCCAGTCCATGCCGAGCGCGATGAGGCCGGAGGCGAGCGTCCAGGAGGGGATGTTGACGGCCATGCCGACCCACAGGGCGGCGAAGTTGTACGTCGTCCAGCGGCGTTCGGCGACCGGCACGGGGTACAGGTCGGCGTTGGCGAAGCGGCTGTCCGCGGGTATCGCGCCGGGCGGCAGCTCCACCCGGCCGTCCGGCGTGGCGGTACCGCCGTCGGACGGCCGGTCTGACTTCGCGGGGGCGGTGCCGGTCATGCGTTGTTCACCTCACGAGGTCGCGGGTCCGTCGTGCAGGACGGGGACGATGTGCTCGCCGTAGGCGTCGACGACCGCTTCCCGGGCGTCGTGCATGGCGTACACGGCGAACTGGTCGACGCCGAGTTCCCGCAGGGCGCGCAGCCGTTCCAGGTGCGTCTCCACGGGGCCGACGAGGCAGAAGCGGTCGACGATCTCGTCCGGCACGAACTCGGTGTCGGGATTGCCGGCCCGCCCGTGGTGGGCGTAGTCGTAGCCGTGCCGCGCCTTGATGTAGGAGGTCAGCGCGGCGGGGACGAGGGAGGACTCCTCGCCGTAGCGGGCGACGAGGTCGGCGACGTGGTTGCCGACCATGCCGCCGAACCAGCGGCACTGTTCGCGGGCGTGGGCCATCGCCGCGTCGCTCGCGTCCTCGGTGACGTAGGCGGGGGCCGCGACGCACACGGTGACCTCGTCGGGGTCGCGTCCGGCGTCGGCCGCGGCCTGCCGTACGGCCTTGACCATCCACTCGGTGAGGTAGGGGTCGGCGAGCTGCAGGATGAAGCCGTCGGCCTCGCGTCCGGCCATCGCGAGCGCCTTGGGACCGTAGGCGGCCATCCAGACCGGCAGCCGGGAGCCGGCCACCCAGGGCAGCCGGAGCGGGGTGCCGTCGACGACGGCTTCGCGGCCCTCGGCCAGGTCGCGGATGACGGACATGGCCTCGCTGAGCCGCGCGAGGGTGTTGGGCTTGCGCCCGGCGACGCGCATCGCGGAGTCGCCGCGGCCGATGCCGCAGACGGTGCGGTTGCCGTACATCTCGTTGAGCGTGGCGAAGGTGGAGGCGGTGACCTCCCAGGTGCGGGTGCCCGGGTTGGTCACCATGGGGCCGACGATCAGCCGCTGGGTGTTGGCCAGGATGCGGCTGTGGATGACGTACGGCTCCTGCCAGAGAACGGCGGAGTCGAACGTCCAGCCGTAGCGGAAGCCGTTGCGCTCGGCGCGGCGCATCAGGCCGACGGTTGCGGCGCCGGGCGGGTCGGTCTGCAGGACGAGGCCGAAGTCCATGGTCGGTGGTCTCCTGTCGGGTGCCGGGCCCCGGGGGATTCCCGGGGCCGTTCCGGGTCAGGCGAGGAACTGGCAGGTGCCGCGCGGGGTGTACTGGCCGTGGCCGGCATGGCCGGTGTACTCCCGCCGGTCGATGACGGTGTGGCCGCGGGAGAGCACCGTCTCGACCCGTCCGGTGACGCGCTTGCCCTCGTAGGCGGAGTAGTCGACGTTCATGTGGTGGGTCTCGACCGAGAGGGTCTGCTCGGCGGTGGGGTCGTAGAGGACGATGTCGGCGTCCGAGCCAGGGGCGATGGTGCCCTTCTTCGGGTAGAGGCCGAACATCCGCGCCGGGGTCGCGCAGGCGATGTCGATCCAGCGGCGCCGGCTGATGTGGCCGTCCAGCACCGCCTGGTGCAGCAGGTCCATGCGGTGCTCGACGCCCGGCATGCCGTTGGGGATCTTGGAGAAGTCGCCGCGGCCCAGTTCCTTCTGGCCGTTGAAGCAGAACGGGCAGTGGTCGGTGGAGACCACCTGGAGGTCGTCGGTGCGCAGGCCCCGCCACAGCGCGGCCTGGTGCTCGCGGGGCCGCAGCGGGGTGCTGCACACGTACTTGGCACCCTCGAAGTCGGGTTCCGCCAGGTTGTCGGTGGACAGGAAGAGGTACTGCGGGCAGGTCTCCCCGAAGACGGGGAGGTTCTTGTCCCGGGCCGCGGCGAGTTCGGCGACGGCCTCGTCCGCCGAGACGTGCACCACGTACAGCGGTGCGCCGGCGACGCGGGCCAGCTGGATGGCGCGGTGGGTGGCCTCCGCCTCCAGCAGCACCTTGCGGACCTCGCCGTGGTGGCGCGGGTCGGTACGGCCCGCGTCCAGGGCCTGCTGCACCAGGACGTCGATGGCGATGCCGTTCTCGGCGTGGATCATCGTGAGCGCGCCGTTGTCGGCGCCGCGCTGCATGGCGCGCAGGATCTGGCCGTCGTCGCTGTAGAAGACGCCGGGGTAGGCCATGAACAGCTTGAAGGAGGTGATGCCCTCCTCCACGAGCAGGTCCATCTCCTTGAGCGTCGCGTCGTTGACGTCGGAGACGATCATGTGGAACGCGTAGTCGATCGCGCACTTGGCGTCGGCCTTGGCGTGCCACTGGTCCAAACCCTCGCGCAGCGCGTGCCCCTGGGTCTGGACGGCGAAGTCGACGATGGTGGTGGTGCCGCCCCAGGCGGCGGCGCGGGTGCCGGTCTCGAAGGTGTCGGAGGCGAAGGTGCCGCCGAACGGCAGCTCCATGTGGGTGTGCACGTCGACGCCGCCCGGCAGCACGTACCTGCCCGTCGCGTCGATGACGTTCCCGGCGGTCCAGCCGGCGGCGGCCTCACTGCCGTGTGCGGCGAGCGCGGCGACGCGGCCGTCCTCGATCAGCACGTCGGCGTGGAGTTCGTCGGCGGCGGTGACGACCAGCCCGCCCCGGACGACCGTGCGGTTGCTGCTGCTCATGCGCGTGCGTTCCCTTCGAGTCGGGTCTGCGCCGTCTCCAGGGCGCGCTGCAGGATTCCGGCACCCTCCTCCGCCTCGGCGACGGTCAGTGACAGCGGCGGGGCGATGCGCAGCACGCTGCCGAGGTGGCTGCCGCCCTTGCCGATGAGCAGTCCGCCTTCACGGGCGGCCTCCAGAACCAGGGAGGCGGCTTCCGGCGAGGGCTCGTCGGTGCCGGGGCGGACCAGTTCGAGGCCGATCATCAGGCCGCGGCCGCGTACCTCGCGGACGACGTCCAGGCCCGCGACGGCGGCACGGAGCCGTTCCAGCAGCAGGCCGCCGACGCGGCGGGCGTTGCCCTGGAGGTCGTGTTCGAGGAGGTGGTTGAGGTTGGCCTGCGCTGCGGCCATGGTGACCGGGCTGCCGCCGAAGGTGGAGATGGAGTTGGCGTCCAGGCAGTTCATCACCTCGGCACGGGCGACGACGCCGCCGACGGACATGCCGTTGCCGATGCCCTTGGCGAACGTCAGCATGTCGGGCGGCCCGGCCCGGTCGTGGGCCTGCCAGCCCCAGAAGTGGTCCCCGGTGCGGCCCCAGCCGGTCTGCACCTCGTCGGAGATCCACAGGATGCCGTGCGCGTCGAGCACCTCGCGGAACGCGGCCAGCAACCCGTCCGGACCGGAAGTGAAGCCGCCGACCCCCTGCACGGGCTCGGCGATCAGCGCCGCCACGCCCCCGCGCGTCTGTCCCAGCATGTCCCGCAGGTCCGCCACGCAGGCGGCGGTGAACGCGTCGTCGTCCAGGTGCGCGTACGGGCCGCGGCTGCGCACGCCGCCGTGCACGTAGAGCGTCTGGAGCGGGGACAGGCTGGTGGGCGACCAGGCGCTGTTGCCGGTGATGCCGACGGCGGAGAAGGAACGGCCGTGGTAGCTGTTGCGCAGCGCCAGCACCTGGTTGGAGCGACGGTACGTGGTCGCCAGCAGGAGGGCGGCGTCGTTGGCCTCGGTGCCGGAGGTCGTGAAGAAGACCCGGGCGTCGGGGATGCCGGACAGGGCGGCGACGCGTTCGGCCAGCTCGACCATGTGGCGGTCGAGGTAGAGGGTGGAGGTGTGCAGGATGCGCCCGGCCTGCTCGGCGACCGCCTTGGTGACCTCGGGCAGCGCGTGGGCGGTCATGGTGGTGAGGATGCCGCCGAAGAAGTCCAGGTAGCGGTTGCCTTCGGCGTCCCAGACGTGCCGGCCCTCGCCGTGGGTGATCTCCATCGGACGGTCGTAGTAGAGGGCGAGCCAGTCCGGCATCACGGCCCGGTGCCGGTGGTGCAGGTCGCCCGCGGAGTGCAGGTCGCTCACGGCTGCACCAGCCCGTCGTAGGCGTCCGGCCGCCGGTCGCGGTAGAAGGCCCACTGCTGCCGGACCTCGTCGATCATCGACATGTCGAGGTCGCGGACGACGAGTTCCTCCTCCTTGTCGCTGGCGACCTCGCCGACGAACTGGCCGCGCGGGTCGACGAAGTAGCTGGTGCCGTAGAAGTCGTTGTCGCCGTACTCCTCCTGACCGACGCGGTTGATGGCGGCGATGAAGTACTCGTTGGCGACCGCGGCGGCCGGCTGCTCCAGCTGCCACAGGTAGGCGGACAGGCCGCGGGAGGTGGCGGAGGGGTTGTAGACGATCTGCGCGCCGGCCAGGCCGAGCGCGCGCCAGCCCTCCGGGAAGTGGCGGTCGTAGCAGATGTAGACGCCGACCTTGCCCACGGCCGTGTCGAAGACGGGCCAGCCGAGGTTGCCGGGCTTGAAGTAGTACTTCTCCCAGAAGCCCTTGACCTGCGGGATGTGGTGCTTGCGGTAGGTGCCGAGCACGGTGCCGTCGGCGTCGATGACGGCCGCGGTGTTGTAGTAGAAGCCCGACTGCTCGACCTCGAAGACCGGTACGACGATCACCATGCTCAGCTCGCGGGCGAGGTCCTGCATCCGCCGCACGGTCGGCCCGTCGGGTACCGGCTCCGCCCACTTGTAGTGCTCGGGGTCCTGCACCTGGCAGAAGTACGGCGCGTTGAAGACCTCCTGGAAGCCGATCACTCTCGCGCCCTGCCGGGCCGCCTCCCGGGCGTGCTGCTCGTGCTTGTCGATCATCGACTCGGTGTCGCCGGTCCAGGTGGCCTGTACGAGTGCGGCGCGCACGATGTCGGGCATGAGCTGCTCCTCGAGTCCGGGCGTAGGCGGTGGCCCCGCGGTACGAACACGCGGATCGACTCGCGTAGATCAGCGTGAGGATGCGACCGTAGATCCCGTCACCGACGGTGGCAAGGGCATCGACGCGAGGTCGCCGGAACGATCTTCCCGGTGTACGGCGTACGGAGCAGTTCGCACGCGAACAGGGGTGTGTGGTCCGTGCCCTGCGGCGGGCACGGACCACACACCCCTGGCGGTGCGGGCGCTACGCGTGGCGGCGCGTCACCGGTCCTGGCGCACCGGGTGGGGGACCATGGCGGAGCCGGCGCCGCGGCGCTCCGGCTCGGCGGCGGCCAGCCACTTGCCGCGGCCGAGGCGCTCGATGCCGGTGGCGGCGCCGATCTCGCCGGTCTCCGCGAACAGGTGGCCCATGTCCTCCAGTTCGCCGCGCAGGGAGCTGTCGTACAGGTCCTTCTCCAGCAGCGTCTCCTCGGTGTTGCGCTGGGTGGCACGCGGTGCGGCGATGGCCTCGGGGAGGCTCATGTCGCGGTCGACGCGGTTGACCAGCGTCTGGAGCACCGTGGTGATGATGGTGGAGCCGCCCGGCGAGCCGAGGGCGAAGGCGGCCTTGCCGTCCTCCAGCACGATGGTGGGCGACATCGACGAGCGGGGCCGCTTGCCGGGGCCGGGGAGGTTCGGGTCGGGCACGTCCTCGGCGGCCGGGGCGAAGGAGAAGTCGGTCAGCTCGTTGTTGAGCAGGAAACCGCGGCCGGGCACGGTCATCGCGCTGCCGCCGATCTGCTCGATGGTGAGGGTGTACGAGACGACGTTGCCCCACCGGTCGGCTGTCGTCAGGTGCGTGGTGCTGGTGCCCTCGTAGGTGAGCGGGGCGACCTGGTCGCCGCGCTCGCAGCCTGCCGGCTCGCGCGGGTCGCCGAAGGCGACGGGGCTCTTCAGCGCCTTCTCGTCGTCGACGAGGCAGGCGCGGGCGTCGGCGAACTCCTGGGACAGCAGGCCCTCGACGGGCACGTCCTCGTAGGCCGCGTCGCCGAGCCACCGGCCGCGGTCGGCGTAGGCGAGCTTGCTGGCCTCCAGGTAGTAGTGCAGGAACTCCTTCTTCGACGCCTCGGAGAGGTCCTCGTTCTCCATGATGTTCAGCGCCTCGCCGACGGTGGTGCCGCCGGAGGACGACGGCGCCATGCCGTACACGTCCAGGCCGCGGTAGTCGACGTGCGTCGGGTCCTGGAACTTCACGTCGTACTCGCGCAGGTCGCGCGCCGTCATGTCGCCGGGCCGCACGACGCGTTCGGCGCCCTCGGCGACCTTCGGGTCCTGGACGGTGTCGGCGATGTCGCGCGCGAGCGGGCCCCGGTAGAAGGCGTCCACGCCCCGACGGCCGAGCTTGGTGTACGTGCGGGCCAGGTCCTTGTTGCGGATCGTGGAGCCGACCTCGGGGAGTTCGCCGCCGGGCAGGAACAGTTCGGCGCTGGCGGGGAAGTCGCGGAACCGATCCTCGTTGTCGGCGACCTGCGACCGGAAGGTCTCGTCGACGGTGAAGCCGCGGTGGGCGAGCTTCGCCGCGGGCCTGACGGCCTTGCGCAGCGACGTGGTGCCCCACGCGTCGAGGGCCGCGTCCCAGGTGGCGGGGGTGCCGGGGGTGCCGACGCTGAGGCCGCTGGTGACGGCCTCGTCGAACGGCAGCGGCTCGCCGTTCTCCAGGAACAGCGTCTCGTCGGCACTCAGCGGGGCGCGTTCGCGGCCGTCGAGGGTGTGGACGCGGCCGCTGTCGGCGTCGAAGTAGACGAAGTAGCCGCCGCCGCCGATTCCGGCGGAGAACGGCTCGGTGACACCGAGTGCGGCGGCCGTGGCCACCGCCGCGTCGACGGCGTTGCCGCCTCGTCTCAGGACGTCGACGCCGATGGCGGAGGCGTCGGGGTCGACGCTCGCCACGGCGCCGCCGTAGCCGACGGCGACCGGCTCCTTGGGCGGCGTCCCGCGGTCGGACGGCGGTGGTGCGGCCGGCGCGGCCGCTACGGACAGGGAACCCACTGCCGCCACTGCGGTGATCAGGGCCGACAGGCGGACGGAACGACGGCGCATCCGAGGAAACCTCCAGTCACGTGCGTGCGCGCAGCGTAGACCCGCCTCCTTCCCGGCGTCTGCATCCCGGCCCGGACCCGCCGAAACTCGTGACATGTACGCTCCCGCCTCATGACAGATGACATGCGCGAGATCGTGCTCGGGATACTGGCCGCGGGCATCACGGCGGCTCTCGGCTGGTTCGCCCGCACGTACCTGTGGCGGCGCAGACTCCGCCGCAGACAGCGATTCTACGGGCTGCTGCCGCACTCCGAGTGCCTGCTGATCGTCAACCGTGATCCGGCCGCGTCCTCCTGGTCGGTGGCGCGACGCGACGTGTTCGCCCTGCTGGAGCTCTCCGCCCTGATCAAGGACTGCGGGGCGCACGCCGACATCGTCACGCACGACACGGCGTTGCAGGGTTTCGGGGAGCGCACCGAGTTCTGCGTCGGCGGGCCCGCGTCCAACGCCCGCACGGCGGCGCACCTGCAGTCGCTCCTCCCCGGCGTCCTGGTGAACACCGACGCCGAACCGGGTCCCGGGCGGGCGGCGTTCACCGTCGGTGGCGAGCGGTACGTCATGGACAAGGGCGGTGCCGAACACGTGCTGCTGGCCCGGCTCACCGCCGGCGGCGGCGAGGAGACCCGGCCGGTGTTCCTCATCGCCGGGCAGACGGGCATCACGAACCAGGCGGCGGCCCGCTACCTGGCCCGCCACGAGACGCGGCTCATCCGCAAGTACGGGCGGAAGGGCACGTTCTGCCTGCTGCTGAAGGTGCTCAACTCGTCGGCCTACGGACCGGACGTGGTCGAGTTGGTCGGGGACGTGACGCGGGCGGCGACCACTCGGGCTCCCCGTCCGGCCGACGAGGATCCGGCGGAGGAGGATCCGGCGGAGGAGCGCGAGGCTCAGTCGTCGGACAGTTCCGCGTAGAGCTGGGCGAGTTCGGGGGTGCCGGTGGCCGCCCACGCGCGGCCCTCCTCCAGCACGTCCACCTCGATCCCGGACGGCAGCCGGACGACCGGCTGGCCGGTCTCCCACAGCTGCCAGGAGGAGCCGGGCACCGTCCGCACCAGCACCGTGCCCAGGTAGAGGCCGGCGTCGCTGCCGAGCCAGTTCGCGGCTTCCGTGTCGTCGCGCCACAGCGGGAAGAGCTGGTCGAGGGCGGCCAGCGACTCGGCGGAGTCGTCCAGTTCGACGCCGGCGCGTTCTGCGTGGTCACGCAACAGCTCGCACTCCGAGAGCAGTTCGGCGACGCCCTCGGGGTCGTCGGAGAGCGCGTTCGCGAAGCCCGTGCCGTGCGTGGTGTCGCCGTGCCGTCTGCGCCAGTGCTCGAGGAATGGAATGTGCATACCGCCCAGCGTGTCACCCCGCGTGCGGTCTGCACCACAGGGCGCGCGGCCCGCGGCGCCCGCCGGTGTTCCCGTGCCGCCCGCCCGCCGTCCGGGGCGGGCGGTCTCAGGGCTCCAGGTCCACGACCACCGGGGCGTGGTCGGACGGCCCCTTGCCCTTGCGGGCCTCCCGGTCGACGTAGGCGTCCCGTACGGCCGAGGTGAACGGCGCGTTGCCGTACACCAGGTCGATGCGCATGCCGCGGTTCTTGGGGAAGCACAGCTGCCGGTAGTCCCAGTAGGTGAACGGGTGGTCGTACTTCAGCGGCCGCGGGAAGACGTCGGAAAGCCCGGCGTCGCGCAGCGCGGCCAGCGCCGCCCGCTCCTCCTCCGTGACGTGGGTGGACCCTTCGAAGGCGGCGACGTCGTGGACGTCGTCGTCAGTGGGGGCGACGTTGAAGTCGCCGAGCACGGCGTACGGCCGCGCAGCGGCGGCGTCCGGCTCGGCGGCCTTGCGCAGCGCCTCCAGCCACTGAAGCTTGTAGGCGAAGTGCGGATGGCCCACCTCGCGGCCGTTCGGCACGTACACCGAGGTCACGCGCACGCCGTCGCAGGTGGCGGTGAGCGCGCGGGCCTCCTGCCCGCCGTCGTACTCCGGGCCGCCGGGCAGCCCAGGCACCGCGTCGGTCAGGCCCACGCGGGAGAGCACGGCCACGCCGTTCCACCGCCCCGAGCACAGGGTGGCCGACTCGTAGCCCCGCTCGCGCAGCTCCGCCTCCGGGAAGGCGTCGGTGTCGCACTTGAGCTCCTGGAGACACACCACGTCCGGCGCGGCGGACTCGAGCCAGTCCAGCAGACGGGGCAGGCGGGCCCCGACGGAGTTCACGTTCCAGGTGGCGATGCGCATGCCCGCAAACCTACCGCCCGGCACTGACGACGACGGAGTCGCCCGGTTCCAGCCGCGTGTGTGCGGCGCCGCCGACACCGGGCCCGTCCGGGCCCAGCATCCGCCCGTAGACGCCGTGCGCGTGCTGCGAGAGCAGGCCGTCGTGCACGTCGTAGGCCAGCCGCGGCCGTACCTCGCGCAGGTAGTCGATGACTTCGGAGACCTTGCTCCACGGGGCGTGGACCGGCAGCAGCAGCGTGTCCACCGCACGGCCGGGCACGGTCAGGGCGTCCCCGGGGTGGAAGACGGCTCCGTCGACGACGTAGCCCACGTTGGTGATGCGGGGGATGTCGGGATGGATGACCGCGTGCAGCTCGCCGTGCACCTCGACCTCGAACCCGGCGGCGTCGACCCGGTCGCCGTGGCCGACGGTGTGGACCCGGCCGGGGAAGGCGCCGGCGAGCTTCTCGGCGACGCTGCGGAGTGTCCAGATCTCGGCGGCGGGGTTGGCCTCCATCGCGGTGCGCAGCCGCCCGGCGTCGAAGTGGTCGGGGTGCTCGTGGGTGACCAGGACGGCGTCGGCGCCGAGCGCGGCGTCCTCCTCGGAGAAGCCGCCGGGGTCGATGACGAGGGTGCGGCCCCCCTTCGTCAGCCGTACGCAGGCGTGGCCCTTCTTCATCAGCTCCATGCGGGCCATTGTGTACCGCCCCGCAGGTCCCGCACGCCCCGCACACCGCGCACGTCCCGCACGCCTCGTGGGACGTCGGCCGGTCTCAGGCGGCGTCCGGGTCGTCCTCGGGGGCGGTCTCCTCACGGACGACGTCCCGGGCGACGGCGAAGGCCGCCCGCGCGGCGGGAAGGCCGCAGTAGACGCCGGCGTGCAGCAGCACCTCGGTGATCTCCACCGGTGTCAGGCCGTTGCGCAGCGCGGCCCGTACGTGGAGGGCCAGCTCGTCGAGGTGGCCGCCGGCGGTGAGCGCGGTGAGGGTGACCACGGAGCGGGTGCGGCGGTCGATGCCCGGCCGGTCCCAGACCTCGCCCCAGGCGTAGCGGGTGGCGAAGTCCTCGAAGTCGCGCGTGACGTCGTCGGCCTCCGCCAGCGCGCGGTCCACGAAGCCGTCGCCGAGCACCTCGCGCCGCACCTTGAGCCCCGCCTCGTACGGGTCGCGGCGGACGGCCGCGGAGGCGCCCGCCTCCAGTTCGGCGACGGCCACGGGCGGCGGCGGGGGCATCACCGGCCGCACGGCCGGGGGCGCACCCACCGGCTGCGGCCGGCCGGTGCCGCGCTGCGGCTCGCCGGGCGTCTCGGCGCCGAGGTGGGTGACGAGCAGGTCGGTGACGGCGGCGGGCTGCTCGACCGGCACCAGGTGGGAGGCGCCGGGCACCAGAGCGAGACGCGCGTCCGGGATGCCGGCGACCAGGGCGCGGGCGTCGGAGGGCGGTGTGACGCGGTCGTCGGCCCCGGCCACCACCAGGGCGGGCACGCCGATGCGGGGCAGGGCGTCGCGGATGTCGAACGCGGCCAGCGCCTCACAGGCCGCGATGTAGCAGCCCGGGTCGGTGGTGCGGACCATCTGCACGGCCCAGTCGACGATCGCGGGCTGCGCGGTGGCGAAGCCCGGCGTGAACCAGCGCTCCGGGGTGCTGCGGGCAACCGGGTCCAGCCCGTTCGTACGGATCACCACGCCGCGCTGCCGCCACGCGTCCGGGGTGCCGTAGCGCGGAGCGGAGGACAGCAGCGCGAGCGACGAGACGCGGTGCGGGTGGGCGAGGGCCAGTTCGGCGCCGACGGCGCCGCCGAGCGAGCAGCCGGCGTAGGCGAAGCGCTCGACCCCGAGGGCGTCGAGGGTGACGATCAGCCGCTCGGCGAGTTCGGCGGCCGACAGGGCCGGGTGGGCGGGGGCGCCGCCGTGCCCGGGGAAGTCGAAGCGCAGTACCCGCCGGTGCCGGGTCAGCTCGGGTATCTGGCGATCCCACATGTGCCACGTCGCGCCGAGGGCGGGACCGAGGACGATCAGTGGCGCGCCGTCGGGGCCGTCGGTCCGGTACTGGAGGGTCTTGGTCTCGCTCACCCGGGTCACGGTATCGACCGCGCGGCGTGCCCCGCGCCCCGGGTGGCGGAGCTTCCGGGACGCGGTGCCGGGGCCGGGTCAGAAGCCGACGGTGGAGACGACGTAGACGCGGGGGCGCTTGTCGGGCGTGGTGTCGACGGCGATGCGCAGGTCGGGCGCGGGCTCGGGCTGCTCGTGCACCAAGCCCGCGTAGGTGCGGCCGTCGGCGCGCAGGTCCCAGCCGACCTGCTCGGCCTGTTCCCGGCTGATGGCGACCTCGCCCTCGCGCAGCGCCTCACGGTCGGTGCCGACGTCGCGGAGGAAGCGTGCGAGGTTCTTCCGGGAGGTGCGGAACTGGACGTGCAGGCTGCTCTTCTCCCAGGCGTTGGACTCCCAGTACGCCACGTAGCTGGAGCCCTTGGGGATCGGCACCTCGTAGACCCGTCGCTGCACCTTGCTGGGCCATTCGTAGTGCAGGTTGCTCAGAGCGGCCTCGCGCTGCTTGTTCTCGCCGCTGTCCCGGCTGACGAACGCGGACTGCACCAGGTAGCCGGCGGGGATCGCGATGAGCAGGACCACGACGCACAGCGCCAGCACGCGGTGCTTGGGGCGGTGCGGGGGCCGGTCGGCGGGCGGGACGGTGGGCGGGGCGGTGGTTCTCACTGGCCCACCGCCCGGCGGATGTTGTCGGCGGCGCGTTCGTAGCGTTCGTAGCGTTCCAGGCGGCGCCGGTTGGCGCGGCGGAAACGGCGGGCGACGAGCCGGGCGAGGTCGGCGGCGCCGACCATGCCGGCCTCCGGGCCGAGCTGTGCCTTGACCAGCCGGGCCTCGGGGCGGTAGCCGCGTCCGGTGAGGTGGCGGCGGAAAGCGTCCCGGGCGGGCCCGATCAGCAGGTCGTCGGCGGCGCTGACGCCGCCGCCGATGACGAAGCAGGACGGGTCGAGGGCGGCGGCGAGGTTGGCGATGCCGATGCCGAGCCAGTGGCCGATCTCCTGGAGCAGCTCGACGCACATGGCGTCGCCGCGCCGGGCCAGGTCGGTGATGAGCGGGCCGGTGATCTCCTCCACCCGGCCGCCGACCTCGTCGAGGATGCCGTAGGCGACCGGAGACTCGGCGGCGGCCAGTTCGCGGGCCTCGCGGACCAGGGCGTTGCCGGAGCTGTACTGCTCCCAGCAGCCGCGGTTCCCGCAGGGGCAGCGGTGGCCGGAGGGCACGACCTGCATGTGGCCGAACTCGCCGGCGACCCCGTACTTGCCGCGCTTGACCCGTCCGTCCTCCAGGATGGCGCCGCCGATCCCGGTGCCGAGGGTGATCATGACGAGGTGGTCCTCGCCGCGCCCGGCGCCGAAGCGCCATTCGCCCCAGGCGGCGGTGTTGGCGTCGTTGTCGACCATCACCGGCACGGCGAGGCGGGAGGTGAGGGCGTCCTTGAGCGGTTCGTCGCGCCAGGCGAGGTGCGGGGCGAAGAGCACGCGGGAACGGTCGGCGTCCACCCAGCCGGCGGCGCCGATGCCGACGGCGTGCACGTCGTGCCGGTCGGAGAGGTCCAGCACGAGTTCCGCGATGGTGTCCTCGACGACCTTGGGGCTCTTGGACTTGTCGGGGGTCTCGGTGCGCACCCGTTCCAGGATCTGCCCGTCGGCGTCCACCACTCCGGCCATGACCTTGGTGCCGCCGATGTCGATGCCGACGGTGGGCACGCGGGGCGCGGAGTGCGGCGAACGCCGTTCGCGGGTGCTGACCGTGCGCAGCGCGCTGGTGCCGGTGGTGGCACGCCGGTAGACGCGGTCGCCGCGGCTGCTCACGGCCCGGCCTCCGGACCGCCGGCGGTGCGGGGGCGAGGGCGGGGCCGGCTGCGGCCCGGGCGGGGCGTGGTTGCGCGCACCTTCTCGTCTCGTCTCTGCCTGGTCACGGTGGTCTGTGGGCTGGGCGGACCGGCGCCCGGTCAGCGCCTCCCGCGGCGGGCGCGCCGGGACTCCGGGCGGACGGTGCCCGCGGAGACCGATTGTGTCACGAGCGCTCCAGTTCGTGGCTGAGCTGCTCCAGCTCGCTGCCGCCCGCCATCTGGCGGGTCAGCTCGTCCAGGCTGATCGCGTCCCGGGCGTGGCTGCCGGCCATCTCACCCCGCTTGAGCAGAACGAACCGGTCCCCCACCAGGTACGCGTGATGCGGGTTGTGGGTGATGAGGACCACGCCGAGGCCCTGGTCGCGGGCGGTGGCGACGTGCTTGAGCACCATCCCGGACTGCTTCACGCCGAGTGCGGCGGTGGGCTCGTCGAGGACGAGCACGCGGGCGCCGAAGTGCACCGCCCGGGCGATGGCGACGCACTGCCGCTCGCCGCCGGAGAGGGTGCCGATCGGCTGGTCGACGTCGCGCAGCGTGATGCCCATGCGGGCCAGCGCGTCGCGGGTGGTGCGGCGCATGGCGTCGACGTCCAGCCGGGCGAGGGGCCCGCGACCGCGCCGGGGCTCCGAGCCGAGGAAGAAGTTCCGCCAGACGGGCATCAGCGGGACGACGGCGAGGTCCTGGTAGACCGTGGCGATGCCGCGGTTCAGGGCCTCGCGGGGCGAGGCGAACCGGGTCTCCTCGCCGTCCACGAGCAGGGTGCCCGCGTCGTGGCCGTGCAGCCCGGAGACGATCTTGATCAGGGTGGACTTGCCGGCGCCGTTGTCGCCGAGCACGCACGTGATCGCGCCCGCGCGGACCTGGAGCGACACTCCGGTCAGGGCGGTCACGTTGCCGTACGCCTTGTCGACGTCCCGCAGCTCGATCAGGGGCTGGTTCTCGGTGGTCATGTCAGCTCGCCTCCGCCCGTTTGCGGATCCACGCGTTGAGCAGGGTGGCGAGCAGCAGCATCGCCCCCAGGAAGAACTTGAACCAGTCCGGGTCCCACTGGGCGTAGACGATGCCCTTACTGGTCATGCCGAAGATGAACGCGCCGACGGCGGCGCCCACCGCGGAGCCGTAGCCGCCGGTGAGCAGGCAGCCGCCGATGACGGCGGCGGCGATGTAGATCAGCTCGTTGCCGACGCCCTCGGAGGACTGGACGACGTCGTAGTTGAAAAGCAGGTGCTGTCCGGAGATCCAGGCAGCGAAGGCGACGCCGAGGTACAGGCCGATCTTCGTGCGGGACACCGGGACGCCGACCGCGCGGGCGGCGGGGGCGTTGCCGCCGACGGCGAAGACCCAGTTGCCGGCGCGGGTGCGCAGCAGGATCCAGGTGGCGACGGCGACCAGCGCGAACCACCACAGGATGGTGATCGGGAAGTCCACGCCGAACAGGGTGAGCTGGGAGGCGAAGACGGCGTGCGCGGAGTCGAAGCCCTCCATGTCGGCGATGCTCCGGGTGGAGACGGTGCCGCTGATCAGCTTGGTGAGGCCCAGGTTGAGGCCGGTGAGCATGAGGAAGGTGCCGAGCGTGATGATGAAGCTGGGCAGCCTGGTGCGGGTCAGCGTCACGCCGTTGAAGGCGCCGAAGGCGAGGGTGACCAGCAGCGAGACGCCGGCGCCGACCCAGACGTTGGCCGTCATCTGGTAGCTGAACTGCGAGGACACCAGCGCGGAGGTGGCGACCATGACGCCCGCGGAGAGGTCGAATTCGCCGCCGATCATCAGCAGCGCAACCGGCACCGCCATGATCCCGATGGTCGACGAGGCGTACAGCACGGTGGACAGGCTGGCCGCCCGCAGGAAGCTGTCGGCGACGAGGGCGAAGAACGCGAAGACGGCGACGGCGCCCATCACCGCGCCCAGCTCCGGGCGGCTCATCAGCCGGCGCGGCAGCGAGCGGGCCCGCAGCAGGCCGTCCTGGTCCGTCTCGTCCGGGACGGGAAGCGGAGCAGCCGTCACCGGGTACCCCGCTTGGTGTACTTCTCCAGTTCGGGGGCGTCCTCGGGGGTGACGATCTGCGGGCCGGTGAGCACCGGGCGGCCGCCGCCGAGCACGTCGTCGTTGTAGAGCCGGAGCCACATCAGGTCGACCGCCTCGTAGCCCTGGAGGTAGGGCTGCTGGTCGACGGCGAAGCTGATCGTGCCGTCCTTGAGGCCGTCGACGACCTGGGCGTTGAGGTCGAAGGTCGCGACCTCGGCCTTGCTGCCGGTCTGGTCGATGGACTTCGCGGCGGTGGCGGCGAACGGGGCACCGAGGGCGACGACGGAGTCGATCTTCTCGTCCGACTGCAGCTTGGCGGAGATCGAGGACTCCACCGACGGCATGTTGGTGCCCTCCACGTAGAGCCGGTCGATCTCGCCGTCGAAAGTGTTCTCGACGCCGGTGCAGCGCTGGTCGAGTCCCACGTTGCCCTGCTCGTGGACCACGCACAGGGCCCGCTCGCGGCCGCGGGCGTTCAGCTCCTCGCCGACCGCCTCGCCCGCGACGACCTCGTCCTGGCCGATGTGGGTGAGGGCGCCGAACTCCTCGTACCGGTCCTGCCCGGAGTTGATGGTGATCACCGGTATGCCGGCCTTCGTGGCCCGGCGCACGACGTCCTTCATCGCCTCCGGTTTGGCGAGGGTGACGATCAGGCCGTCCACCTGCTTGTCGACCATGGACTTCACCAGCTGCGCCTGGCGTCCGGCGTCCTTGTCGTGGGCGTAGAGGAACTCGATGTTGTCCTTGCGGGCGGCCATCTCGGCGCCGTTCTGCACGATGTCCCAGAAGGTGTCGCCGTCACCGGAGTGGGTCACCATGGCGACCTTCCAGCGCGGCGTGTTCACGGCGGACCCGCCGCCCTCCAGGGCCTGCTCCCGCCGTTCCTCCGCCTGCTTGCCGCCCGTGCTGCTGCACCCGGCGAGTCCTGCGACGACGACGGCCGCCATGGCCGCTCCGGCGACCCGGGCCCACCCGGCACGCCTGCGGCGGCGCTTCTCCACCCTGGACACGCGTAGATCCACCTCCTGTGACCTGGTCCGCGGGCCGTGGGGGGCGCCCGGCGGACTTCCCGGCAAGTATCGGCCACCGGTGCCCGGCGGGCGGACACCGGGTCCCGCGCCCGTACACTCCAGCGGCAGCCGACCGTCCCGTCAATGGTCCGGGCGGGCCGGGCTCGGACCGGCCACGGCCACGGCAGCGGACGGCGGACCGGTGCCGGGGAGTCCGCGGCGCCGGGCGGCGCGGCTCTCAGGCCGCGCGGCTCACGAGCTGGAAGAGGCGGGCCGTGTGCACGTAGGGGTCGCGGTCGGTGAGCGCCAGTTCGAGGGCTTCCAGACCGGCGTAGAAGCCGGGCTCCCGCTTGCGGTCGTCGTCGGTGATGTGGTCGGCGACCGTACGGATGCCGTAGTGGGCGGGCTCATGGTGGCCCAGGGTGCGCAGGACCGCGCGGACCTCTTCCGCGGTGTGCAGGACGACCGGGGCGGCGAAGGTCACCGTCCGGCCGCGGCGGTCGTCCAGCGCCTCGAGCGCCGCGGCCGGGTCGAGGTCGCGGACGGCGAGGGCGAGCGGCACGGAGTGGCGGTTGATCGCCATCAGGGACAGCAGCCCGCCGGGGCGCAGCGGGGCGGTGGCCGCGCGCAGCGCGGGTTCCACCTCGGTCAGGTACTGGAGCAGGTTGTGGCACAGGACCACGTCCCAGCGGCCGTCGCG
Source organism: Streptomyces sp. CNS606 (assembly GCF_000426325.1). Lineage (NCBI taxonomy): Bacteria > Bacillati > Actinomycetota > Actinomycetes > Kitasatosporales > Streptomycetaceae > Streptomyces > Streptomyces sp. CNS606. The sequence continues at coordinate 33,572 of NZ_AUFD01000005.1, read as the reverse complement.
CAGTGACGCGGGGAGGTCGAAGACGTCGGCCTCGACGGTGGTGATCCGCTCGGCGACGCCGGCCTCGGCGGCACGCTCGCGGGCCGCGGCGAGCATGCCGGGCGCGTAGTCGGCGATCGTGACGCGGTGGCCGGCCCGGGCGAGCGGCACGGCGTCGCCGCCGTCGGCGCCGGCCAGGTCCAGGATGCGCAGCGGCTGCCCGCCCGGCGCGGGCAGGTGGCGGGCGAGGTTGTGCGCGGCCAGGGTGTAGCGCAGCCGGCCCCATGGGCTGCGCTGCCAGTCCCGCCACTTCTCCAGTGCGCCGTCGAAGGTGTCCGCCGTGGTGGCCATGGAGCGAACCTATCGCCCGGGGCGCCAGGTCCGGCGGATCAGGTGGCGAGGTGCCCGAGTTCGAACCAGACCACGCAGCCCGCGCCCGGGCCGGCCCGGTCGACGCCCCACTCCTCGGCGAAGGTGTCGACGAGGAGCAGCCCGCGGCCGTGCTCGTCCTCCGGGGTCGCCCAGCAGGGCAGCGGATCGCGGGCGCCGCTGCCGTCGTCCCGCACCTCCACCCGCAGTCGGCTGCCCCCCGCGCGCAGTACGCAGCTCACGCGCGAACTGTCCGTGTGCAGCACGGCGTTGGTGAAGAGTTCGGAGACGAGGAGCTGGGCGGTGTCGCAGACGTCCGCGGGGAAGGCCCAGCGGCGCAGCTGGCGCCGGACGCGGCGGCGGGCGTCCGCGACCGCGGTGCCCTCCGCGTCGAGTTCGAAGTCCGCGGCGAGGAAGCCCGGTCCGGCGTCGCCCGGGAGCGTCAGTACCGCTGTGCCACGAGATGGGGGCACGAGACTTCCGCCTTCCGTCCGCAGGGGCGCGCCGTCCGCAGAGGCGCGCACGGCGCTGCCGCGCCGGGCCGTCGGTTCTCACTATCCATTCCCGGGAGTTGGGATGGCAAGACCCGTTCTGCAAATTGCAGAATAGCGAGGGCAGTCTGTTCGTTGCCCGGACGGCGTGTCACACTTTCCGGCAGCAGGGGCGGTTGAGGCGTTGGGGGACGCCGTGTGCCGGGCCGCCCGTCGAGGCGAGGGGAGGGTTCCGCCGTGCCGGAGACACGTTCGGCCCCCACGGTGGGGCAGATCGTTCTGGGTCTGCGGCTGCGTGACCTGCGCGAGAAGGCCGGGGTCGGCTTCGACCGGGCCGCGGAGGCGCTGCGTGTCAACCCGACCACGGTGCGCCGGATGGAGAAGGCCGAAGTCGGCCTGAAACCGGTGTACGTGGAGAAGCTGCTCCAGGTCTACGGCGTCGGCCACGCGGAGAGTCTCGCCTTCCTCTCCCTCGTCGAGGAGGCCAACAACCCCGGCTGGTGGCACCGGTTCCGCGACGTGCTGCCGAGCTGGTTCAGCCTGTACGTGAGCCTGGAGGAGTCGGCGTCGGTCATCCGGGCCTACGAACCCCAGTGCGTTCCGGGGCTGTTGCAGACCGAGGACTACGCGCGGGCCCTGCTGCGTGTCGGCTTCCCCGGCGCCCCCGACGAGGAGCTGGACCGGCGCGTCGCGCTCCGCATGGCGCGGCAGTCGCTGCTGGCCCGGCGGAAGGACGTCCGGCTGTGGGCGGTGCTCGACGAGACGGTGCTGCGGCGTCCGGTCGGCGGGGCCGCGGTGATGCGCGGGCAGATCGACCGGCTGGCCGAGGCGGCGGCCGCGCCGAACATCTCTCTCCAGATCCTGCCGTACGCCGCCGGGCCGCATCCCGGCATGTTCGGCCCCTTCCAGCTCTTCCGCTTCGACATTCCCGAACTCCCGGACATCGTCTACACCGAGAGCCTCACCGGCGCCGTCTACCACGACGAACGCGCCGACACCGTGGCCTACCTCGAGGCGCTGGACCGGATGGGCGCACAGGCCGCGCCCCTGGCGGACACCGGACGCATCCTCGGTGACCTGCGCAAGGAGCTCTGAACCACCCCCCATGGAACACCTGTCCCCCACCGAACACCGCACCCCGGGGAACGTCCCGGGAAAGTACCGCCCCCGCAGGGAGGACGGCGCGCACGTCCGCAACGGCCCGCGCGTCTACAACGGCATGCCCGCCCGGGAGCTGGGCAGCGTCGGCTGGCGCAAGCCGTGGAGCGGCCCCAACGGCGGCAACTGCGTGGAGGCGCTGAAGCTGTCGGACGGCCGGGTGGCCCTGCGGCAGTCCAGCGATCCCGACGGGCCGGCGCTCATCTACTCCCCCCACGAGATCGAGAGCTTCATCGCCGGAGCCAAGAACGGCGAAGCCGACTTCCTCCTGCCCACTTCGTGACCCGAGAGGCCGCCATGACCGGCAACCGCTACTCCGCCGACCGCATCGACACCACCGCCCCGCACTCCGCCCGGATGTACGACTACTGGCTCGGAGGGAAGACGCACTACGAGGCCGACGCGGAGGCCGCCGAGGCCGTCATGGCGCTGTGGCCCGGTGTCCGCACCGGCGCGCAGGTGAACCGCTGGTTCATGCGGCGGGCCGCGCGCTGGCTCGCCGAGGAGGCCGGGGTCCGGCAGTTCCTCGACGTGGGCGCGGGCATCCCCACCACCCCGAACCTGCACCAGATCACCCAGGCCGTCGCCCCCGACTGCCGGGTGGTGTACGCGGACAACGACCCGATCGTGCTGACGTACTCCGAGGCGCTGCTGGAGAGCAGCCCGGAGGGCCGGACGGTCTACGTGCACGCCGACGTCACCGACCCGGCGAGCATCCTGGCGGCGCCGGCGCTGCGCGAGACGCTGGACCTCACCCGGCCGGTCGGCCTGTCGATGATGGCCCTGCTGCACTTCGTCACCGACGAGGGCAAGCCCTACGACCTGGTGCGCGAGCTGATGGAGGCGCTGCCGTCCGGCAGCTACCTGATGCTCTCCCACTGCACGCCGGAGCTGGACCCGCCGGCGTGGGAGCGGCTCTCGCAGCTCGCGGCGTCACGCAGCGACATCACCGGCCAGGCGCGCAGCCACGCGGAGGTGTCCCGGTTCTTCGACGGGCTGGAGCTGGTCGAGCCCGGCGTGGTCGTGCCGCACCGCTGGCACCCGGACGGCGACGAGTCCGTCGCCGACCTCACGGACGCGGAGGTGTCCCTGTACGCGGGGGTGGCGCGCAAGCCGTGAGGGGCGCCTCCGCCGGAACGCCCCGGCCCCCCACAGCGGGGCGACCGGGGCCGGGGTGGACGGAGGGCCGCGCTCAGGTGCCGCCGGGCGGCCCGAAGCGTACGGGCAGCCGTACGGGCCCGCGCATCAGCATGCCCGTGCGCCACGGCAGCGTGTCCGGGTCCGCGTCCAGGGCGAGGTGGGGTGCACGCTCCAGCAGGCGCCCGATGGCGACGCGCGCCTCCAGCCGGGCGAGGGGGGCTCCCAGGCAGAAGTGCACGCCGTGGCCGAAGGCCAGGTGGCCCCGGGTACCGGCCGCTCCCCCGCCGTGTGCCGGCGCCTCGCCGCGGCGGATGTCGAAACGGTCCGGCTCGGGGAACCGCTGCGGGTCGCGGTCGCCGTCGGCGAGCACGGGCAGCACCACCTCGCCGCCGCCGGGGATCGTCACCCCGCCGATCTCCACCGGCTCCACGGTGAAGCGGTACGTCGGCGTCTCCACCGGTCCGTCGTAGCGCAGCATCTCCTCGACGGCGGCGTCGATGAGCGCCGGATCGGCGCGGAGCGCCGCAAGCTGGTCCGGGTGGCGGAGCAGGGCGAGCACGCCGTTGGAGATCAGGTTGACCGTGGTCTCGTGCCCCGCGACGAGCAGCAGCCAGGTCATGCCCAGGAGTTCGTCGGGGGCGAGCCGGTCGCCGTCCTCGTCCGTGGTGCGGATCAGGCCGCTGAGCAGGTCGGTTCCGGGTTCGTCGCGCTTGCGGGCGATGAGCGCCTGGAGGTAGTCGGTCAGGGCGGCGACCGCGGCCCGCGTCTCCCCGTCCGAGGCGACGCCGACCACCGTGTTCGACCAGCGGCGGAACGGCTCCCGCTCCAGGCCGGGCACGCCCAGCAGTTCGCAGATGACGCCGATGGGAAGCGGGAACGACAGCGCCTCCACCAGGTCGCCGCGTCCGTCCGGTGCCGCGAGGAGCGCGTCCAACAGCGCGTCGGTCATCTCCCGCACGCGGGGTGCGAGCGCCTCGACGCGACGCGCGGTGAACTCCCGCGCCACCAGCTTGCGCAGCCGGGTGTGGTCGGGCGGGTCGGACGCGAGCATGTGCCTGCCGGATGCCACGGACCGCATGCCCAGACGCGGCGACGCCCTGTCCCACTCCTTCGACAGCCGCGGGTCGTTGAGCGTGGTGCGGGCGGCGTCGTAGCCGACCACCAGCCAGGCCTCGAACCCCTCCGGCGTGCGCACCCGGTGCACCGGGCCCTGCGCACGGAGCTTCGCGTACACCGGGTACGGGTCCCGGGCGAACTCCTCGCCCAGCGCGCCCAGATCGACCAGGCGCTCCCGGTCTCGCCGGCCGCCGTGCCCTCCCCCGTCCGCGTGGTCTCCGTGGTCTCCGCCGTGAGCGGTGTCGTGCGCGTGCGTCGTCATGCTCCCCCTCGCGTCCCGGGTCCCCTGGGCCGATGCTAGGCCGCCGGGACGCACCGGGGCGAGAGGCGCATTTCGGCCACGCCGCCCCGCCGGGGACAGCCGCCCGGCCGGGGTCAGCCGTAGAGGGAGAGCGCCCGGGCGAGAGCGGCCCGGGTGGGAAGGCCGTCGGTGTCACCGGGAGCCTGCACGGCGAGGGCGGCGACGCACGCGGCCTCCGCCAGGGCGCGTTCCGGGTCCAGCTCGCGCAGCCAGGCCGAGAGCCAGCCGGCGGTGAAGGCCTCCCCCGCACCCGAGGGGTCGGTCACCTGGACGCCGAACGGCGCGTGCGTCCACTGCCCGTCCCGCGTGACGGCGAGGGTCGAGTGGTCCTGCCGCTTGACGACGACGGTCCGCGCGCGGCCCAGCTCCAGCAGGGCCTTGGCGGCCTGCTCGGCGCCGCCGCCGAGCAGCATCTCCAGCTCGTCCTCGCCGGCGACGACGAGGTCGGCCTCGCGCAGCAGCGGACCGGCGATCCGCATCCAGTCGTGGTCGGTGCCCAGGGCGTGCTGCACGCTCGGGTCGAAGCTGACGGCGGCGCCGGACTGGCGGGCGAGCTCGACCAGCCGGTGCACCGCCTGCGCGGCGCCCGGCGCGAGCATGGGTGTGACGCCGGAGACGTGCACCAGCCGTGCGCCGGCGACGGCCTCGGGCGGGAGGTCCTGCGCGGTGAGCCGGGAGCCGGCGGAGCCGGCGCGGTAGGAGACGGCGTCCAGGGGGCGCTGCGGGTGGCTGTCTCTGAGCAGCAGCCCGGTGGGGGCGTCCGGGTCGGCGACCGCCCAGGAGACGTCCACGCCGTCGGCGCGCAGCTCGCGCAGCACCGCCTCGCCGGCCGCGTCGGCGCCGACCCGGCCCAGCCAGCGGGTGGGGTGGCCGAGCCGGGCGAGCGCCGCGGCGACGGTGGACTCCGCTCCGGCGACGGAACGGCGGAAGTGCACCGCGCGGTCGAGGGGTACGCCCGGCTCGGCGAGCATGAGCAGCATCGCCTCACCGCATGTCACGGCCTCCGGTCCGGTCACCACGCCGCTCTCCCGCCTGTCCACCTGCTGTCCTGTCCGGGCGAGGTTACCCGGTGCGGGCGGGTCGCCCCAGGGCGTCCTCTTCCCCCTCACCCCGGGGCCCGTGCCCGCCGCCGGCGGCGGGCACGGGCCCGGAAGCGAACGGCGGCCGTCAGCCGCCGAGTTCGCGGTGGCGCCGGCCCAGGCTCCCCGCACCCTCCTCGGTGAGGGAGCCGTGCAGCCGGAGCCGCGCGATACCGCCGTCGGGGAAGATGTCCAGTCGCACGTGCGTCACGGCGGTGGCGTCGTCGAGCAGGAAGCGGTGCACGCTGTCGGGCTGGAGCCGGGTGCGGGGCAGCAGTTCGTGCCACGCGCCGTCCTCGCCGTCACGGCCGACGAGCGCGGCCCAGCCGGCGGCGTTGCCCTTGAGGTAGCCGGTGTCGATCTCGACGGCGCGGATCACGGCCTGCCCGGTCAGCGCGTAGCGGATCCAGTCGTTGCCCCGGTCGCGGCGGCGGCGCGTCTCCCAGCCGTCGTCCATCTTCCGGCTGCGGCCGGGCTGGATGGTGTGGGCGGGCGGGGAGTAGAAGCGGTCGGAGGCGTCCTCGACGGCGCCGCCGTTCTCCTGCGCGACGACGTCGAACGTGCCGAGCGCCGCGAGCCACGCCGGGTCGGGGACGACCTCGCCGTGCACCCGCAGCCGGGCGACGCCGCCGTCGGGGTGCTGCACCAGGCGCACGTGGGTGAAGCGCTGTTCGGCGGTGACCTCGAAGCCGTTCGCGGCGTGGCCGCCGATCTCGGTGCGGGGCACGATCTCGGTCCACTTCACGTCGGGGCCGAGGAGGTCCGCGGGCGAGGGGGTGCCGGGAACGGACGCGGCCTGGACGGAGACGGCGCGCGGGTAGTTGCCGCGGAAATGGGCGGTGTCGACGACGACGCCGCGGATGACGCCGGGGGCGCCGAGGCGCACCAGGGCCCAGTCGTGGTCGTCGGCCTCCGGGTGCGGAGTGTCCGCGCCGGTGCCGCGGCGGCGGCGGGTCTCCCAGCCGTCCATGATCTTGCCCTTGTGGCCGAAACGTTCGGGGTCGAACGCGGCCGGTTCCGGCGTGAGGAGGTTCTCCCGCTCGGCGAAGAACTCGTCGTTGGCGGCGACGACGCCGGCGCCCAGCCGCCGGTCGGCCAGGTCGGCGAGGTGGGTGAAGGGCAGTTCGGCGTCGCGGTAGTCGGCGTACGGGTCGCCGCCGGGGTACGGGTTCGCGTCGCCGGTGTGGCGGGGGATCGCGGGGGTCGCCGCGCTCATGTGCTGCCTTCCTTTCGCTCAGCCGGCCCGGTGGGCGGTCGGACGGGCGATGAGCCGCCCGGTCCGGTCCAGGGGCCGGGAGTGGTCGGTGATCTGTTCGCCGCGCAGCCAGCTGGACCGGACCACGCCGTGCAGGGTGCGTCCGGCGTAGGCGGTGACCTGGTTGCGGTGGTGCAGCGCGGCGGGGTCGACGGTGAACGTCTCCTCGGGGGCGAGGACGGCGAAGTCGGCGTCGTGGCCGGGGGCGACGGCGCCCTTGTGGGCGAGGCCGGCGAGCCGTGCGGGCCCGGCGGACATCCACCGCACGACGTCCTCCAGGGAGTGGCCGCGCTCGCGAGCGGCGGTCCACACGGCGGGCAGGCCGAGCTGGAGGGAGGAGATGCCTCCCCAGGCGTCGGCGAAGTCGGGGGTCTTGAGGTCGGTGGTGCAGGGCGAGTGGTCGGAGACCACGCAGTCGAGGAGGCCGTCGGCGAGGCCCTGCCAGAGGGCGTCCTGGTTGGCGCGTTCCCGGATGGGCGGGCAGCACTTGAACTCGGTCGCGCCGTCGGGGACCTCCTCGGCGGTCAGGGTGAGGAAGTGCGGGCAGGTCTCGACGGTCAGCCGGACGCCGTCGCGGCGGGCGTCCGCGATCATCGGGAGGGCGTCGGCGGAGGACAGGTGGAGGACGTGGACGCGGGCGTCCAGGCGGCGCGCGAGGTCGATGAGCAGGGCGATGGCGTCGTGTTCGGCCTCGCGGGGCCGGGAGGCCAGGAAGTCGGCGTAGCGGCCGCCGGCGCGCTGCGGGGCGGCGGTGAGCCGGCCGGGGTCCTCGGCGTGCACGATGAGCAGGCCGTCGAAGGAGGCGATCTCGGTGAGCGCGGCCTGCAGCTGCTCCGGGTCCAGCTCGGGGAACTCCTCGACGCCGGAGGGGGACAGGAAGCACTTGAAGCCGAACACGCCCGCCTCGTGCAGCGGCTTCAGGGCGGCGACGTTGCCGGGCACGGCGCCGCCCCAGAAGCCGGTGTCGATGTGCGCCTTCTCGCGGGCGACGTCCTGCTTGGTGCGCAGGTGGTCGACGGTGGTGGTGGGCGGCAGCGAGTTGAGCGGCATGTCCAGGAGCGTGGTGACGCCGCCCGCGGCGGCGGCGCGGGTGGCGGTGTAGAAGCCCTCCCACGCGCTGCGGCCCGGGTCGTTGACGTGCACGTGGGTGTCCACCAGGCCGGGCAGCAGGGCGTCGTCGCCCAGTTCGGCCAGGCGCGCGCCGTCGGGCACCGGGGCGTCGTGGGGCAGGACGGCGTCGATCCGGCCGTCCTGCCCGACGGCCACGGACGCCGCCCGGGCGCCCTCCGGGGTGATCACACGGGTCGAACGCAGCACCAGCCGGACGTCGGCCACCTCGGTTCCTCCTCTGGGCCTCCGCCGGGGCGGAGATCGGTTCTTCCGCGAAGCGGAATTTCAACGTTCTGTTGAGAAGTCTTCCCGCCCGGGACACGGCGCGTCAAGCCTTCACGGATTCCTGGAGGTTTCCACGAAATGGAAGACAGTTGCCGCATCCCGGTATGGACGTCCTGCCAGTGGCGGCGTCCGGACACCCTCTTCGTACCCGCCCACAGCCGTCGTGACCGGCGACGACGGGCCCCACGGGGCGGTACCCGCCGGGGCAGGGCCGGTAGCATGCGCCACACACCGCAGGAAAGGAACGCGACGTGCCGTCGTCCGCCGAGCGCAAACCCGCCAACCCGTCCGCCCCCGCATCGAGTGGCGGGGTGCAGTCCCTGGAGCGCGCCTTCGACCTGCTGGAGCGGATGGCCGACGCCGGCGGCGAGGTCGGGCTGAGCGAACTGTCCGGCAGCAGCGGTCTGCCGCTCCCGACGATCCACCGCCTGATGCGCACCCTCGTCGCCTGCGGCTACGTGCGGCAGCAGCCCAACCGCCGGTACGCGCTCGGGCCCCGGCTGATACGACTCGGCGAGAGCGCCTCCCGGCTGCTGGGCACCTGGGCGCGCCCCCACCTGGCCCGCCTCGTCGAGGAGACCGGGGAGACGGCGAACATGGCGCTGCTGGACGGCGACGAGGTCGTGTACGTCGCCCAGGTGCCGTCCCGGCACTCGATGCGGATGTTCACCGAGGTCGGGCGGCGCGTGCTGCCGCACTCCACCGGCGTCGGCAAGGCGCTGCTGGCCGACGCGCCGCCGGAGGAGGTGCGGGCACTGCTCGCCCGCACCGGGATGCCGGCGGCCACCGAGAAGACCCTCACCACACCCGAGGCGTTCCTCGATGCGCTGGTCGAAGTGCGGGAGTGCGGATACGCCACGGACGACAACGAGCAGGAGATCGGGGTGCGGTGCATCGCGGTGACGGTCCCGGACGCACCGACGCCCGCGGCGATCTCCATCTCCGGGCCCGCGGGCCGGGTGACTCAGGCGGCGACGGACACCTTCGTCCCCCTGCTCCGGGAGGTGGCCCGGGACCTGTCCACCGCACTGGCCACCACGACGAACGGCGGCTAGGGCGCGTTCGCCGGACCGGCCCGGCAGCCGTGCGCCGTCCACGGCGCACGGGAGGGCGCCCCCGCCGTCCTCATCCGCCCCCGCGGGCGCGGCGGACGGGCGGCACCTCCCCGGGCCGGCCCGGGGCAGGCGGTCGCCGGACTATCCGGCCCCGGGGTGAGGGGGACGGGCGCCGGAGCCGAAGGCGTCGACGGCCTGGCGGAGTTCCTCCAGTGCGGCAGCGAGGGCGCTGACCGAGCCGAGGGCGGCGGCGACGAGGAGCAGCGAACCGCGCAGCCGGGCGACGTCGGGCGGCTCACCGGCCGCCAGGACGCGGAGGCGGCCGAGTTCCTCCTCGGCGGCCCCCCGGTCGGAAAGCCGGGCGGGGTGGGCGGCGAGCTCCCGGCTCACACGGTCCACGGCCGCACGGAGCGCACCCGCGGCTGCGGGCGCCCGCTGCGTCACGGTCTCACTTCGCACCATGCTCCTCTCCCCCACGGGCAGCGCCGTCTGTCCCCTTCTCACCCGGTCGGGCCCGAAAGGTTCGCACAGTAAACGCCACTCTCCGCACAGCGCGCTACACGGAGGGCGAAATTCAGGCCGGTAATGTTATCGGCTCACCGCACACAGTCACCGGACGGGGAAGCCGGGAGCACCATGGACCCGATGAACGACCGCACCGACCAGGACGTCGGACACGGCAGGAAGATCGCCGCCCTGCTGCTCGCAGCCGGGGGCGGACGCCGCCTGGGCGGGCGCCCCAAGGCACTCCTCTCGCACCACGGGCGCCCCCTCGTCGAACACGCGGTCCGCACGCTGCGGGACGGCGGCTGCACACCGGACGTGCACGTGGTGCTCGGCGCAGCGGCGGACGAGGTGCGGGGGACCGCGGACCTGTCCGGATGCGTACTACTGGAGAACCCGGAGTGGGAGGCCGGCATGGGCTCCTCGCTGCGCGCCGGACTCGACGCGCTGACGGGCTCGGGCGCCGCCGCGACCCTGGTGTTCCTGGTGGACCAGCCGGGCGTCGGACCGCAGGCGGTGGCCCGGGTCCGCGCGGCGTACCGCTCCCCCGCCACACTCGCCGCCGCAGCGTACGGCGGGCGGCGCGGCCATCCGGTGCTGCTGGGCGCGGACCACTGGGCCGGGGTCGCGGCAGCGGCCTCGGGTGACCGGGGCGCACGGGGGTACCTGAGGCGGCACGAGGAGGAAGTGCGGCTCGTGGAGTGCGGCGACGTCGCGGACCCGGCCGACATCGACACCCCGGAGGACCTCCCGCGGCTCTCGCCCTGACCTGCGGGCGACGGCAGTGAGAAGTATCTCGACGTCAACAAACTATTGAAGTTCCACGATAAGGAAACTAGCCTCCACTGATCAGAAGCGCCCGCTCCACCGGGCCGCTCCTCCGCCACGACAGAGCACGCACCATCCGCAAGGAGTGACCAGCATGTCCGCACCAGCGCCGTCCCAGCCGGCCCGCGTCGACGCCGAGCACGTCGCACGTCAGGAGGAGGTCCTGACGGACGAGGCGCTCGCCTTCGTGGCCGAGCTGCACCGCCGGTTCACCCCGCGCCGGGACGCACTGCTGGCCGCGCGCGCCGAGCGGCGGGCGGAGATCGCCCGCACCACGACGCTGGACTTCCTGCCGGAGACCGCCCACGTCCGCGAGGGCGACTGGCGGGTCGCCGACTGCCCGGCGGCTCTGCAGGACCGGCGGGTGGAGATCACCGGTCCGACCGACCGCAAGATGACGGTCAACGCGCTCAACTCGGGAGCCCGGGTCTGGCTGGCCGACTTCGAGGACGCCTCCGCCCCGACCTGGGAGAACGTCATCGGCGGGCAGCTCAACCTGACCGACGCGTACGAGCGCCGCATCGACTTCACCGACGAACGCGGGAAGGCGTACGCGCTGCGCCCGGCGGAGGAGCTGGCGACCGTGGTGATGCGGCCGCGGGGCTGGCACCTCGACGAACGGCACCTCACCGTCGAGGGGCGGCCCGTGCCGGGCGCACTGGTCGACTTCGGCCTGTACTTCCTGCGCAACGCCCAGCGGCTGCTCGACCTCGGCAAGGGCCCGTACTTCTACCTGCCCAAGACCGAGTCGCACCTCGAGGCCCGCCTGTGGAACGAGGTCTTCGTCTTCGCCCAGGACTGGTGCGGCATCCCGCAGGGAACCGTCCGGGCCACCGTGCTCATCGAGACGATCACCGCCGCGTACGAGATGGACGAGATCCTCTACGAGCTGCGCGACCACGCCTCGGGACTCAACGCGGGCCGCTGGGACTACCTGTTCTCCCTCGTGAAGAACTTCCGCGACGGCGGCGAGCGGTTCGTCCTCCCCGACCGGAACGCGGTGACGATGACCGCGCCCTTCATGCGGGCCTACACCGAGCTGCTCGTGCGCACCTGCCACAAGCGCGGCGCGCACGCCATCGGGGGCATGGCCGCGTTCATCCCGAACCGCCGCGACCCGGAGGCGAACGAGAAGGCCCTGGAGAAGGTCCGCAGCGACAAGGACCGCGAGGCGGGCGACGGCTTCGACGGCTCCTGGGTCGCCCACCCGGACCTGGTGCCGGTCGCGCAGGCCTCGTTCGACGCGGTCCTCGGCGACCGCCCGCACCAGAAGGACAGGCTGCGCGAGGACGTCGACGTGAAGGCCGCCGACCTCCTCGCCGTCGACTCCCTCGAAGCCCGTCCGACCCGCGAGGGCCTGCGCAACGCGGTGCAGGTCGGCACCCGCTACATCGAGGCCTGGCTGCGCGGGCTGGGAGCGGTGGCGATCTTCGGGCTGATGGAGGACGCCGCCACGGCCGAGATCTCACGCTCGCAGATCTGGCAGTGGGTGAACGCGGGCGTGGTGCTCGACACCGGCGAGCGGGTCACCCCGGAGCTGGTGCGCGAGATCGCCGCGGAGGACCTGGCCGCGATCCGGGACGAGGCCGGCGAGGAGGCGTTCGCCGCCGGACGCTGGCAGCAGGCCCACGACCTGCTGCTCCGGGTCTCCCTGGACGAGGACTACGCCGCCTTCCTCACCCTCCCGGCCTACGAGCTGCTGGACTGACCGCTCCCCCCGGACCCCGGCGGGGAGGCGGGCCCGCCTGCGGGCGGGCGCTCCTTCCCGGCCGGGCCCCGGCCGGGAAGGAGCGGCCCGGAGCGAAGCGCCCTGGTCGCGAGCGGCGCGCGCCGGTGACACCCTTGTCCGCATGGACGCTCGAGGGGCGCCGCCTGGCGGCGGGCCGCCGCCCGTGCCGTGGCCCGCCGGGCCCGAAGAGGCCCTCGCCCTGAACCACACCGGGTCCTTCGACTGGGACCTGGACCGGGGAGTCGTGCACATGGACCCCTCGGCGCTGGCGCTGTTCGGGGTGGCGCCGGAGGAGTTCGACGGCGACCCCTCGATCCTCACCGCCCGCGTCCCGGCCGCGGAGGCGGCCCGCCTCGACCTGCTCGTCGCCCAGGCCCTGAAGGGCGGCCGCTCCTCCTACGGCGCGTATTTCCGGATGGACACGCAGCACGGCACTCAGCGCTGGACCCACACCCAGGGCGCGATCCTGCGCACCCCCGACGGCCGTCCGCACCGGATCGTCGGCATCCTGCGCGACGCCACCGAGGAGCTCGGCCAGTCCACCGAACGTCTGACCCTGGACGCCGAGCGCTCGCTGCACACCGACGTGGTCGACGCGACCACGGCGGGGCTCGCGCACGCCCGTACGGTCCGCGAGGTGCTGGACGCCCTCGGCAGTTCCCGCGGCCTGGATCAGCTCGGGGTGATCAGCGTCGTGGTGGGGCTGGTGCAGGACGGGCGGATGCAGCTGTACGGCGAGGGCGAACTGAGCGGCATGCTGCCGATGAGCCGGCGGCGGCTGGACGAGCCGCTGCCGCTGCCGGAGGCCGTACGCACCCTGACCCCGCGCTACATCGCCTCCCGCGAGGAGTTCGCCCGGCGCTACCCGCCGCTGTGGTCGTGGGCGAGGGAACTGGGCTGGAGCGCGGCCGCGTTCCTGCCGCTGATCGCCCAGGGCGAGGCGCTCGGCGCCATCGGCCTGGTCTACCGCGACAAGTACTCCTTCACCAGCGAGGAGCGGACCCTGCTCACCGCGCTGACCAGCAGCATCGCCCAGAGCCTGGAACGCGCCCGGCTGTTCGAGCAGGAACACGAACTGGCCGAGGGGCTGCAGCGCGCGATGCTGCCGCACTCGCTGCCCAGCATCCCCGGTGTGCACGCCGAGGTCCGCTACCGCGCGGCCCAGCAGGGGCGGGACATCGGCGGCGACTGGTACGACGTCATCCCGCTGCCCGGCGGCAGGGTCGCCGCCGTGGTCGGCGACGTGCAGGGCCACGACACCGACGCGGCGGCCGTGATGGGACAGCTGCGCATCGTGCTGCGGGCGTACGCGGCCGAGGGCCACTCGGCGCCCACGGTGATGGCCCGCGCCTCGTCGTTCCTGCACGACCTGGACTCCGACCGGTTCGCGACCTGCCTGTACGTGGAGGCGGACCCCTCGACGGGCTGGCTGCGCATCGTCCGGGCCGGGCACCCGCTGCCGCTGCTGCGCCGGTCCGACGGGCGGTGCCGCCCCTTCCCCGTGATGGGGGCGCTGCCGCTGGGGCTGTCCACCCAGTTCGGGCAGCCGAAGTACCCGGTGACGACCATGGAGCTGGAGCACGGCGAGACGCTGGTGCTGTACACCGACGGCCTGGTGGAGCAGCCCGGCGGCGACGTGGAGCAGGGCATCGAGGACCTCGCGGAGGCGGTGCGCACCGGCCCGTCGGAGATCGCGAAGCTCGCGGACCGGCTGTGCGAGGTGCCCGAGGCGTGGAACGGCACCGACGACCTGGCGCTGGTGCTGCTGCACCGCGAGGTCTCCGCCCCGACGCGGCCCGCCCGGCGGCTGCACCAGCACGTCGCTCCGCGCGACCCGGAGTCGCTGGCCACGGTCCGGCACATGGTGCACGCCGCAGCGCTGTCCTGGGGAGCCGGCGACCGGGCGGACGACCTGTCGCTGGTCACCGACGAACTGGTCACCAACGCGCTGCTGCACACCGGCGGCGGGGCGGTGGTGACGGTACACCCGCTCTCCGGGGCGCAGCGGCGCATCCGGGTCGAGGTGACGGACCGTTCCAGCACGGTGCCGCAGGTGATGCAACCGGGCGCATCCAGCATCTCCGGCCGGGGCCTGCTGTTGGTTGACCATCTCGCCGACGTGTGGGGCGTGGAGGCCCGCGGCACGGGCAAGGCGATCTGGTGCGAGTTCGTCGCCGACGGCCGGTGAGCGACGCCGGGCGCGGGAGCCGGACGCCGCCGGGCGGGCGCGGCGTCAGGCGCGCAGCGGCTCCGGCTCGGTCCAGGACCCGTGCATCAGGTTGACCAGCCGCGCGACGGTCTCGGGGTGCTCGGCCGCGACGTCTTGCCGCTCACCGGGGTCGTCGCGCAGGTTGTAGAGCTCGACGTCCCACCGGTGGTCGGGCACGGTACGGTCGCGGCCGGGCGCGAACCGCACGGCCTTCCAGTCGCCGCGCCGAACGGCCTCGCACGCCTGGAGCCCCCGGCCGCCGTCCGCGGCCTGCGAGGTGGGGGTGGCGAACGGGTCGTTGCGGTACCAGTACAGGTGCCGGTGGTCGCCGGGCGCGCGGACGCCGCCGACCAGACCGGCCAGGGAGAGCCCGTCGAGGTGGTCCGGCGTGCGGGCCCCGGCAAGTTCGGTGAGGGTGGGCAGCACGTCGGTCAGCGGCGTCTGCCGGGAGGTCTCGGTGCCGGCGGCGACCCGGCCCGGGCCCCAGGCGAGGAGGGGTACGCGGATGCCGCCCTCGTACAGGTTGCGCTTGACGCCGCGCAGGGAGGAGGCGGCGTCGAACCGGGTCGGGTCGACGCGGCCCTCCTCGTGCGGCCCGTTGTCGCTGGTGACCAGGATGACGGTGTCGTCCGCGATGCCGCGGGCCCGCAGCAGGTCCACCATGGCGCCGACGGTGGTGTCGAGGTGGCTCACCTGCGCCGCGTGGCCCTTGTTGGCCTTGGTCCAGGGGCGGGAGGCGTAGCCGGCCTGTTCCAGCCGGCGACTCGGGGCATGGGGGACGTTCGGTGCGAAGTAGAGCAGAAAGGGGCTTTCCGTCGCGGCTGCGCCGCTCGCCGTGCCGGAGTCCTGCCCGTCGTCCGCGCGGCGGGCCCGCTGCTGCCGGTCGGCCTGGTCCTGGATGAATTCCAGGGCGCGGTCCCGGAACAGGTCGGGGGCGTAGGTGCCGCGCCGGCCGGCGACGTTGCCGGGGACGGGGACGCGCCGGCCGTTCTCCCACAGCGCCGCCGGGTGGAAGTCGTGTGCGTGGTGGTGGCCGATGTAGCCGTAGAACGCGTCGAAGCCGCGGTTGTTGGGGTGGCTGGGCTGGTCGGGCTCCTCGGGTCCGAACCCCCACTTGCCGATGCAGGCGGTGCGATAGCCCTGGTCGCGGAGGAGTTCGGCGAAGGTGGTGTCCTCGTCGCCGAGCGAGCCCTGCGGCCCGCCGAGCGGATTGGTGCGGACGGCGGCGTGGCCGACGTGCAGGCCGGTGAGCATGGAGCAGCGGGACGGCGCGCACACCGGGGCGGCGGCGTAGGCGCTGGTGAAGCGGAGTCCTTCGGCGGCGAGTTCGTCCAGGCGCGGGGTGAGGATGAGGTCCTGGCCGTAGGAGCCGAGTTCGCCGTAGCCGAGGTCGTCGGCGAGGACGACGATGACGTTGGGGCGGCGGGGCTCGGGGCGCGCGGCGGGCTTCGCGCGGCCCTCTCCGGCCAGTGCGGTCACGGCCACGGTGGTTCCGGCGAGACCGAGAGCGGCGGCCGATCCGGCGATGAAGCGGCGTCGGGTGGCGTGCACGGGGTCGGGCTCCTTCTTCACGTACTGAAGGATCATCTTGAACCAGCACGCGGGGCGGCCGTGACCAGGTTCCCGCCGTGCGGGGCCTGTTGGGTGTGACGCGCGGCACGCCCCCGGGACTGCGCCGCAGGTCGCGGCGGCCCGGAGGGTCCGGGGCGAGCACCTGATCCGATACGGATTCGGTATGCACGCGATGCGGTGCACGCGGGCGCGCGGCGTGCACCCGCGCACGCCGCGCGCCCGCGGCCGGGTGTCCGGTCGCGGGCGTGCGCGGGAGGTCCGGCGGGGCGGGTGTCAGCCGCCGGCCCGGGACGCCTCCGTGGTGGCGGTGCTGTCCCGTTCGGCGGCTCGCGCCGGCGGGACGGAGGTCGCGCCGGCCGGGTCGGCGCCCGGCTCCATGGGGTGGGCGACGGTCTCCTCGTCCCGGCGTCCGCCGAAGTGGTTGAAGAGCAGGTTGAGCACGATGGCGGCGATGCAGCCGGTGGAGATGCCCGAGTCCAGCACGATGCGCGCGCTCTCCGGGAAGGCGTGGTAGAAACCCTCGGCGGTGATGGGGATGATGCCGACGGCCAGCGAGACGGCGACGATCACGACGTTGTTGTCCTTCTCCAGCCCGCCCTTCACCAGCGTCTGGATGCCGCTGGCGGCGACCGACCCGAAGAGCACCACACCGGCTCCGCCGAGCACGGGCAGGGGAACGGTGGCGATGAGGGCTGCGGCGACGGGACACAGACCCATCAGCACGAGGATGCCGCCGCCCGCCGCGACCACGAAGCGGCTGCGGATGCGGGTCATGGCGACCAGCCCGATGTTCTGGGCGAAGGCGCTGCAGGTGAAGCCGTTGAAGAAGGGGCTGACGAACGACCCCAGGGTGTCGGCGCGCAGCCCGGCGGCGATGGTGCGTTCGTCCGCGGGCCGGTCCACGATCTCGCCGAGGGCGAGCATGTCCGCCGTGGACTCGGTCATGGAGACGATCATGACGATGCACAGGGAGAGGATGGCCGCGAGGGAGAACTGCGGGGCGCCGAAGTGGAAGGGCGTCGGGAAGCCGACGACGTCGGCCGCGCCCAGGGCGGCGAAGTCGGTGAGCCCGAGCGGGATCGCGAGCAGCGTTCCGGCGACCAGGCCGATCAGCACGGCGATCTGCTTCACGAAGCCGCGGGTGAAGCGGCGCAGCACCAGCACGATCGCCAGCGTGGCGGCGGCCATCGCCAGGTTGCGTGCGGAGCCGAAGTCGGCGGCCTCGGGGTCGCCGCCCTGAGCCCAGTCGAAGGACACCGGGAGCAGCGAGATGCCGATGAGGGTGATGACGGTGCCGGTGACGACGGGCGGGAAGAAGCGGACCAGCTTGCTGAAGTAGGGCGCGAGGAGGAAGCCGACGGCGCCGGCGACCATCACCGCCCCGAAGATCACCGGAAGGGCGTCCTCCTTCGCCTCGCTGCCGACGATGGCCAGCATGGGGGCGACGCCGGCGAAGGTGACGCCGTTGACGAAGGGCAGCCGGGCGCCGATGCGCCAGATGCCGAGCGTCTGCAGCAGGGTGGCTATGCCGGCGGTGAAGAGGCTGGCCCCCATCAGGAAGGTCAGTTCGGTGGGCGTGAGTCCGACGGCGACGCCGACGACGAGCGGCGGGGCGACAACTCCGGCGTACATGGCGGCGACGTGCTGGAGTCCGGTGGTGAGGAGTTTGAGGGGAGGCAGCGAGCGGTCGACCGGGTGCTTGCCGGCCCCTTCCGCCTCGTCCTGCGGCGGCTTCCCGCCGCCCTCGTCGGTGTTGCTCTGCGCGGTGAACCCGGGCGTCTCGGCCACGGCGGTTCCTCCTGTCGGTTGAACGAGTGCCGCCGAACGGCACGCGGTTTCAGGGAGGTGATGCGTCCTGTTGGTGGTTTCTCGCTGTGCGAGGGGGTGTCCGTCGCGCCCGGGCCCGGGTGTGGGCCGTCCGTTCCCGGGACGCGGGCGTGCCGCGTCCCGGGAACGGTGTGTCTGAGCATCCCGCTCGGCTGCTCAGACCCGGCCGGGAGCCGTCCCTCCCGGCCGGAGTCGTGGGGGCCGCCGTGGGGGCGGCCGCGGGTCAGCCCGCGTCGGCGGCGATGCGCGCGAGCCGGCGCGCCTCGTCGCGGGTGGTACGGGCGACGGCGTCCTCGTCGACCGTGGTCAGGCGGCCCTCCTCGACGACCGGGCGGCCGTCGATCAGGGAGAGCGTCACCGGGGCGGCCGCGCCGAGGACGAGTGCGGCGACCGGGTCGGCGATGGAGGAGTGGCCGAGGCCGTCCACCTTCCACAGCACCAGGTCGGCCAGCTTCCCGGCCTCCAGCGAACCGATCTCGGCGGCGCGGCCGAGTACCTGCGCGCCGCCGTAGGTGCCCAGGCGGAGTGCCTGCCGGGCGTTCAGCGCCTTCTCGCGGTGCGCACCGAGCCGGTTGACCAGCAGCGCGTTGCGCAGCTCGGTGTGGAGTTCGCCGGACTCGTTGGAGGCGGTGCCGTCCACGCCGAGCCCGACCGGCACCCCGGCGGCGAGCATGTCGGGGACACGCGCGATGCCGGCTCCGAGGCGGGCGTTGGAGGAGGGGCAGTGCGCCACACCGGTGCCGGTGCGGGCGAAGGCGGCGACGTCGGAGTCGTTCATGTGGACGCAGTGCGCCATCCACACGTCCTCACCGAGCCAGCCGGTGGACTCCAGGTAGTCGGTGGGGCCCTTGCCGAAGAGTTCGTGGCAGAACTTCTCCTCCTCCACGGTCTCCGACCCGTGGGTGTGCAGTCGTACGCCCTTGCGGCGGGCCAGTTCGGCCGCCCGGCTGAGGAGTTCGGTGGAGACGGAGAAGGGTGAGCAGGGAGCGACGGCGATGTGCAGCATCGACCCGAAGGAGGAGTCGTGGTGCCGGTCCACGGCCTCCTCGGTGGCGCGCAGCGCGTCCTCGGTGGTCTCGACGGCGAAGTCCGGGGGCAGACCTCCGTCGGACTCGCCGCGGTCCATGGAGCCCCGGGCTGCGGTGAAGCGGACGCCCATGTCGCGGGCGGCGCGGATCTCGGCACCGAGCAGGTCGCCGGAGCCGCGCGGGAAGACGTAGTGGTGGTCCATGGCGGTGGTGACGCCGCCGCGGGCCATCATCGCCAGCGAGCCCTGCGCCGCCGCGTGCACCATGTTTTCGTCGATGCGGGCCCAGGTCGGGTAGAGGGAGACCAGCCAGTCGAAGAGGTTGCAGTCCTGCGCCAGGCCGCGGGTGATCCACTGGTAGAAGTGGTGATGGGTGTTGACCAGCCCGGGGGTGGCCAGGTGGCCGGTGCCGTCGACCCTGCGGACGACACCCGAAAGCCCTTCGGGAGCCGGGCCGGCACCGACGGACTCGATGACGTTCCCGGCGATGACGAGGTGCCCGGAAGCGTACTCCGTGTCGTCGGCGTCGACGGTCGCGATCGCGCAGTTCTCGATGACGAGGCGTTCTGCGCTCGGGGCTCGCTCTGTCATTCGGTGTTCCTCGTTCTCTTCTCGGCTGGGGCGCGGCAAGGGCCCGGGGATTTGAGTGCCGGAGCCGGCGGGACGGCTGACAGTTACCGCCCCACCGTGCCCGCTCCGGGTGCCGATGCGTCGCCACCGCGACCGGTTCGCGGTCGGGGGCGGCGCGGTCAGAGGTTGGTCATGTCGACCGGGATGCGCGGTTCGGCTCCGTCCCGCAGCACGGTGGCCTCGATCAGGCCGTACGGACGGTCGGCCGCGTAGTAGACGGCGCCGTCGGCGGCGTCGTTCTTCAGGCCGAAGGGCTCCAGGTCCACCCGGAAGTGGTGCTTGTTGGGCATGGAGAAGCGGATCTCCTCGACCTCCGCGCGACTGTTGATCACGCGGGCGCCCATCTGGTACAGGGTCTGCTGGAGGGACAGCGAGTAGGTCTCGGCGAATGCCTGGAGCATGTGCTTCTTCGTCTCCGCGTAGGACCTGTCCCACCGCGGCATGCGCTGCTCGTCGGTGCTCCAGGTGTGCCGCCACACGGCCGCGACCTCGGTGGCGAGGATACGGTCGTAGTCCTCCTTGAGGGTGGTGTAGCGGTCCTTGACGTACCCCCAGAACTCGCTGTTGGTCGAGTTCATCACGGTGAGGCCCTTGAGTCCGGACAGCACCTCGAAGTGCTCGCCGTCGTAGGTGACCTGGGCGGTGCGGGTCTCCTGGCCGGTGCGGACGAAGGAGTGCTGCACCTCGTCGGCGCCGATGAAACGGGAGTTGGCGTCCGAGGTGGCGATGCGCTCCCAGGAGTACTCCTCGATCCGGATGCGCGCGCGGTGTATGGCTTCCTGGCTCTCCACGAAGTGCCGGGCGAGGTGGACGCCGAACTGCTCCGCCGAGGAGATGCCCTGCTCCTTGGCGAAGGCGAACACCGTGTTCTTGGTGGTGTCGGTGGGCAGGACGTGGCTGTTGGACCCGGAGTAGTGCACGTCGTCCATGTCGCCGGACAGCGCGACGGAGACGTTGAGGTCCTTGATGTGGTGGGTGTCCCCGTCGCGGGTGATCTTGACGACGCGGTTCTCCGCCTTGCCGTACTGGTTCTGGCCGAGAACCACCGGGCGGGCCGGGCGGGACGTTGCGGTCATGGGTGTCAGCTCCCTCGGTACACGGAGTAGCCGTACGGGTTGAGCAGCAGCGGTACGTGGTAGTGCTCGCCCGGGTCCACCGCGAAGGTGAGGACGACCTCGGGGAAGAACGGGCCACGCGTCCTGGTGTCAGGGCCGCTGTCCCTTGCGCGGGGGGCGTCCTGCTGTTCCTCGGCGTTGTCGGGTGTGTCGGATGTGTGGTGTGCGGTGCGTGCGAAGTAGGGCGCCACCTCGAAGCGGAGCCGTACCTGCGCGGTGCCCTCCGGAAGGTCCGGCAGGTTCTTGCAGCGCCCGTCCGCGTCGGTGCTCGACGCGCCGTGCGGGATCCAGGCGCCGCCGTCGCCGTCGCGCACGGACAGCTGCACGGCGACGCCCCCGGCGGGGCGTCCCCGGCTGGTGTCCAGGATGTGCGTGGACACCGAGGTGCGGTCTGCTGCGGCGGCCGGGGAGGATGCGGCGGTCATCGCGAGTCTCCTTCGTGCGCGAGGCGGGTGAGCCGGATGCGGTTGATCTTCACCAGCTCGTTGCGGACGTTCTCCCGTTCGCGTGCCGGCGTGTTGGCGAGACGCGCCAGGACCGCGTCCCGCATCTGCTCGCCGGTCAGGCCGGTGGCGCAGATCAGGAAGACGTGCCCGAACTTCTCCTGGTACTCCAGGTTGAGTTCGAGCATCCGCGCCCTGAGCTCCTCCGGCGCGCCGGCCATGCCGCGCTGTTCGCGGGCGGAGGCCGGGTCGCCGGGCTTGGGGCGGCCGATCGGGGGGTGCCCCGCCATCGCCTCGGCCAGGTCCGCCGCCGTCAGCTCGGCCATGGCGGCGTCGCTGGCGGCGAACAGTGCGGCGGCATCGGTGTACGGGCGCCGGGCGAGCACCCGGCTCGCCCAGGCGTCCGAGGCGCACACCTCGGTCAGCGCGGTCCGCGCCGCACCTTCCTCGGTGGTGTTCAACCAGGTCAGACCTGGTTTCGGACTCGACGTCACGGGGGCCTCCGAAGCCGTGGTGCTGTTCGGGCTGACGTACAGCTAAGCCCCCGGGACACGGAACGTCAACACTTTGTTGAATTTTTTGCGCCGCACGCACCCGTCACACGGCCCGGCCCGGCTATTCGGTGGCGCGGGCCGCGTTCTCCCTGTTCAGGTAGTTGTAGACGGTGAAGCGGCTGACACCCAGTGCACCGGCCACCGTCTCGACGCCGTGCCGCACCGAGAAGGCGCCGCGGGCCTCCAGAATGCGCACGACGGACTGTTTCGTCCTGCGGTCCAGCTCCGCCAGCGGCATCCCGTGCCGGCGTTCCAGCTCGGCCAGGATGTGATCCAGCGAGTCGGACAGGTGCGGCAGCCGTACGGCCAGGACGTCCCGGCCCTCCCAGGCGAGCACGACGTCGTCGCCGGCCGCCTCGTCCGGGGTGACCATCTCGCCACCCATGGCGTCGACCAGCGGCTTCACCGCCGCCACGAACGGGTGCTCCTGCGGGACGCTCACCGGGCGTCCCCGCTCTCGCCGTCCACGACGTTGACCTGGAGGGACACCCGCGTGGCACCGGCGCCGAGGGCCCGGCGCAGCATCTCGCCGACCGCCGCCAGGACCTCTTCCGAGCCGCCCTCGGCGGTGTTGCCGAACGGGCCGACGTCGACCGCGTCCAGCGGCGCGGCCTGCAGGGTCTCCCGGGCCACGACCGCGTGCTGCGGGGGCTCGTCGAGGTCGAAGGGCTCCGTCGTGAACTCCACTTTCAATCGCACGGGATCAGCGTAAGCGCGGTGGACGGCACTTGACAGCCGACGGGAGACGACTGCACTCTTCCAACAAGCAGAATACAACTTCCGCATTGTGAAATCTCAGTGCATTCACGCGGACCGCTCACGGAAGGGAGCACGATCGACGTGGCCCCCCTCGCAGAAATCGGCAGCAGCGACCACCGGTTCACGGTCAACCTGTCGATCCTCTTCACCGAACTGCCGCTCCTGGAGCGTCCCGCCGCCGCCGCGGCCGCGGGCTTCCGGGCCGTGGAGCTGTGGTGGCCCTGGGTCGACGCGCCCGTACCGCCGCAGTCCGACCTGGACGCCCTGCGCGACGCCCTGCGCGACGCCGGGACGCAGCTGACCGGCCTGAACTTCTACGCCGGGCGGCTCCCCGGCCCCGACCGCGGCGCGCTGTCCGTGCCCGGCGAGGAGTCGGAGCGCTTCCGCGCCAACATCGACGTCGCGGCCGGGTTCGCCGAGTCCCTCGGCTGCACGGCGCTCAATGCCCTCTACGGCAACCGCGTCGAGGGCGTGAGCGACGAGGAACAGGATGCGCTCGCCCTGGCGAACCTCCAGCTCGCCGCCCGCGCGGCCGACCGGATCGGCGCGGTGGTGCTGATCGAGGCGCTGAACGCGCCCGAGTCCCCCCGGTGCCCGATCGTCGGCGCACCCCGGGCCGTCGAGGTCGTCGAGCAGGTCAACGCCGCCACCGGGCTGGACAACGCCCGCTTCCTGATGGACCTGTACCACCTGTCCATGAACGGCGAGGACCTCCCGGGAGTGATCGAGCGGTACGCCGGCGTCACCGGACACGTGCAGATCGCCGACAACCCGGGCCGGGGCGCCCCCGGCACCGGCGACCTCGACTTCACCGACCTGCTCGGACGTCTCCGCAAGCACGGCTACGACGGCTGGGTCGGCCTGGAGTACAAGCCGGGCGACGGCCCCAGCGCCGGGTCCTTCGGCTGGCTCCCCGCACCGCTGCGCGGCGCGCGCTGACGCGGCGCCTCCCCGAACGCCCCACGCGGACCGACCCGCGCCCCGCCACCCGACCGACCGACCGAAAGGCAGCGTCACCCTCATGAGCAAGCTCCCGAAGATCGCCTGGATCGGCCTCGGCATCATGGGCTCCCCCATGGCCGAGAACCTCGTCAAGGCCGGCTACGACGTCACCGGCTTCACCCTCGAGCAGGACAAGCTGGACCGGCTCGCGAAGAACGGCGGCACCGCCGCCGCCTCCGTCGCCGAGGCGGTCCGCGACGCCGACGTCGTGATCACCATGGTCCCGGCCGACCCGCAGGTGAAGGCCGTCGTCCTCGGCGAGGACGGCGTACTCGCCCACGCCAGGCGCGGCGCCACGGTGATCGACATGTCGTCCATCACTCCGCAGACCTCGGTCGCGGTCGCGGAGGCGGCGGCCGCGCTGGACAAGGACCTCAGCGTCCTGGACGCCCCCGTCTCCGGCGGCGAGGCCGGTGCGATCGAGGCTGTGCTGTCCATCATGGTCGGCGGCGAGCAGGCCGTCTTCGACCGGTCGAAGCCGATCCTGGACGCGCTGGGCAAGACCGTCATCCTCTGCGGCCCGCACGGCTCCGGACAGACCGTCAAGGCCGCCAACCAGCTGATCGTGGCGGTCAACATCCAGGCCTGCGCCGAGGCCGTGGTCTTCCTGGAGAAGTCCGGCGTCGACCTCGACGCCGCCCTCGACGTCCTGGCCGGCGGCCTCGCCGGCTCCACCGTGCTGGCGCGCAAGAAGGACAACTTCAAGAAGCGCGACTTCCAGCCGGGCTTCCGCATCGACCTCCACCACAAGGACATGGGCATCGTCTCCGACGCCGCCCGCAGCGTCGGCGCGGCCCTGCCGGTCGGCGCCGTGGTCGCGAACCTGGTCGCCTCCCTGCGCGCGCAGGGCGACGGCGGCCTGGACCACTCCGCGCTGCTGCGGGGCGTCGAGCGCCTGTCCGGCGTCCCCTCCCAGGGCTGACCGGCCCTGCCCCGAACGTCCGGACGGCGGCGCCGACACCTGTCCTGTCGCGCCCAGGCGCCGCCGTCCGGATACCCACTCCTCTCACCGACCTGGAGCACCCATGCCTCGTATGACCGCCGCACGGGCGGCAGTCGAAATCCTCAAGCGGGAAGGGGTGGACACCGCCTTCGGCGTGCCGGGAGCGGCGATCAACCCCTTCTACGCCGCCCTCAAGGCGAGCGGCGGCATCGACCACACGCTCGCCCGGCACGTCGAGGGCGCCTCGCACATGGCCGAGGGCTACACCCGCGCCAAGGCCGGCAACATCGGCGTCTGCATCGGCACGTCGGGACCGGCGGGCACCGACATGATCACCGGCCTGTACTCCGCGAGCGGCGACTCCATCCCGATCCTGACCATCACCGGCCAGGCGCCGACCCACCTCCTGCACAAGGAGGACTTCCAGGCCGTCGACATCGAGGCCATCGCCGCGCCGGTCACCAAGAAGGCCACCACCGTGCTGGAGGCGGCCCAGGTGCCGGGCGTCTTCCAGGAGGCCTTCCACCTGATGCGCTCCGGCCGTCCCGGGCCGGTGCACATCGACCTGCCGATCGACGTCCAGCAGACCGAGATCGAGTTCGACCCGGACTTCTACGAACCGCTCCCGGTGCACAAGCCCGCCGCGAGCCGCCGGCAGATCGAGAAGGCGCTCACCATGCTCGGCGCGTCGGAGCGCCCGCTGATCGTCGCGGGCGGCGGCATCGTCAACGCCGACGCCTGCGACCTGCTGGTCGAGTTCGCCGAGCTCACCGGCATCCCGGTGGTGCCGACCCTGATGGGCTGGGGCGTCCTGCCCGACGACCACGCGCTCAACGCCGGCATGGTCGGCCAGCAGACCGGCCACCGCTACGGCAACGCGACCTTCCTGGAGTCCGACTTCGTCCTCGGCATCGGCAACCGCTGGGCCAACCGCCACACCGGCTACCGGATGGACGTCTACACCGAGGGCCGGACCTTCGTCCACGTCGACATCGAACCGACGCAGATCGGCAGGATCTTCGCGCCCGACTACGGCATCGTCTCCGACGCCGGGGCCGCGCTCACGCTTTTCGTCGAGGTGGCGAGGGAACTCAAGGCAGACGGACGGCTGCCGGACCGCTCGGCGTGGGCGGCCTCCGCCCAGGAGCGGAAGGCCACGCTCCAGCGCCGGACGCACTTCGACGACGTGCCGCTGAAGCCGCAGCGCGTCTACGAGGAGATGAACCGCGCGTTCGGCCGGGACACCGTCTACGTGTCGACCATCGGCCTGTCGCAGATCGCCGGCGCCCAGTTCCTGCACGTCTACAGGCCCCGGCACTGGATCAACTGCGGCCAGGCCGGGCCGCTCGGATGGACCGTCCCGGCCGCGCTCGGCGTCGCCACCGCGGCCCCGGACGCGACGGTCGTCGCCCTGTCCGGCGACTACGACTTCCAGTTCATGATCGAGGAACTGGCGGTCGGCGCGCAGCACCGGATCCCGTACGTCCACGTCCTGGTGAACAACTCCTACCTGGGCCTGATCCGCCAGGCCCAGATCGGCCTGGACATCAACTTCCAGGTCAACCTGGAATTCGAGAACATCAACACCCCCGAGCTGGGCGTGTACGGCGTCGACCACGTCAAGGTGGCCGAGGGCCTGGGCTGCAAGGCGCTGCGCGTGACCGAGCCGGACGACCTGCTGCCCGCCTTCGAACGGGCCAGGAAGCTGGCGGCCGAGCACCGGGTGCCGGTGGTCGTCGAGGCCATCCTCGAGCGCATCACCAACATCTCGATGAGCCCCACGGCGGACATCAGCGCCGTCAAGGAGTTCGAGGACGTCGCCACCGAGCCGGGCCACGCCCCCACCGCGATCAGGACCCTCGCGCCCTGACCGCAAACGGCGCGCGCTTCGCGTCCCACGCCGCCCACCCAGGCGACTTCAACAAACTGTTGACGATGTCGCGCGCCGTCCCTACGCTCCCAGGATGCGGAAACCGTCTTCCGCGCGCCCGCCCCGCGGCGCACCTCTCCCAGAAGGGTCACCATGACGCAGCCCCAGCCGACGGCGGGGACTCTCACCACGGAGTCCGGCGCCCCCGTCGCAGACAACCAGAACTCCGCCACGGCCGGCGCCGGCGGTCCGCTCCTCCTCCAGGACCAGTACCTGCTGGAGAAGCTGGCCCGGTTCAACCGCGAGCGCATCCCGGAGCGCGTGGTGCACGCCCGCGGCTCGGGCGCCTACGGCCACTTCGAGGTCACCGACGACGTCTCGGCGTACACCGGCGCCCACTTCCTGGGCGAGGTCGGCCGCCGCACGGAGACCTTCCTGCGTTTCTCCACCGTGGCCGACAGCCTCGGCGGCCCGGACGCCGCACGCGACCCGCGCGGCTTCGCGCTCAAGTTCTACACCGAGGAGGGCAACTACGACCTCGTCGGCAACAACACCCCGGTGTTCTTCATCAAGGACCCGCTGAAGTTCCCGGACTTCATCCACTCCCAGAAGCGCGACCCGTTCACCGGACGCCAGGAGCCGGACAACGTCTGGGACTTCTGGGCCCACTCCCCCGAGGCCACCCACCAGGTGACCTGGCTGATGGGCGACCGCGGCATCCCCGCCTCCTACCGCCACATGAACGGCTACGGCTCGCACACCTACCAGTGGACGAACGCCTCGGGCGAGACCTTCTTCGTCAAGTACCACTTCAAGACCAACCAGGGCGTCCGCTGCCTGAGCAGCGAACAGGGCGCGGAGCTGTCCGGCGCCGACCCGAACAGCCACCAGACCGACCTGCTCCAGTCCATCGAGCGGGGCGTGTACCCGTCGTGGACGCTGTACGTCCAGGTGATGCCCGCGGACGAGGCGGCCGGCTACCGCTTCAACCCCTTCGACCTCACCAAGGTGTGGCCGCACGCGGACTACCCGCTGCGGCGGGTGGGCCGACTGGTGCTGGACCGCAATCCGGACAACGTCTTCGCCGAGGTCGAGCAGTCCGCGTTCTCGCCCAACAACTTCGTGCCGGGCATCGGCCCGTCGCCGGACAAGATGCTCCAGGGACGGCTCTTCGCCTACGCCGACGCCCACCGCTACCGGCTGGGCGTCAACCACACCCAGCTCGCCGTCAACGCGCCGCGGGCCACCGCCTCGAACCACGGCCGGGACGGCTTGATGGCGGTCAACCCGCAGGGCCGGTACGCGCGGAACTACGAGCCCAACTCCTACGGCGGACCGGTGGAGACCGGCCGTCCGCTGTCCGCGCCCCTCCCGGTGTCCGGCTGGACCGGCACCCACCAGGCGCCCCAGCACACCAAGGACGACGACTTCTTCCAGGCCGGCGAGCTGTACCGGCTGATGTCGGAGGACGAGAAGGCACGCCTGGTCGCGAACATCGCCGGAGGTCTCTCCCAGTTCTCCCGCGAGGACGTGATCGAGAAGAACCTCGCGCACTTCCACGCTGCCGATCCGCACTACGGCGAGCGAGTCGAGGAAGCCGTGCGCGAGCTGCGCGAAGGGTGACGACCGGGGAGAGGTCTGCCTGAAGCGCGCCCCGTCGCCGGCCGGTCCATGCAGGAGGGGTGACCGGCCCGGCGGCGGGGCATTTCGCGTCCCCGGCCGCGCCGTCCCCGCCCACCCGCGTCACCGTGCAGCACGTCGTCCTGCCGCAGCCCGTCCGGCGCGTGCTGCCCGCACGGGGCCACCACGTGATCCGGACTCGCGCATCTCGCCGCGGAAAACTCTTCGCCGAACGGCGTCGATCAGGGACGATGGGGACCTACCCGGCCGTACCCCGGCGCGGGTGACCGCACCATCCGCCGCCGTTCGCCACGTCATCCCGCTGGAGCCGCCGAGTGGCCGAGAGCGTGACCGTACGCTGCCCCGACTGCCGTCGCGAGCACGCGTACGCCCCGCCGACCTATCCGTGCGCGTGCGGGCAGCCCGTGACGCTGCCACTGCTGGCCGGCGGGGTCCCGGTGCGGGTGGAGCACCGGACCTGGGCGTCCTCCTGGGTCGCGGTGCGATGCCGGGCGTGCGGACGCAGCGACGAGTGGCCGCAGCCGGAGTTCGGCTGCCCCTGCGGCACGACCGTGCGGGTGCCCACGGCCACACCCCCGCCGCGGCCGCACACCGAGCTGGGGCCGCTGCCCTCCGGCGACGGCCTGGAGACGGGCCCGGACCCCGGGTCGGCCGTGCGGCAGCGGCCGGCACGCACCCGCCCCGGCAGGCCGCCGACCCGGCGGCCCGCGTTCCGGCCGGTGACCATCCGCACCGCGCAGGACGCCAAGACGGCCGCCGCGCACTACCTGCGCTGGCTCGGCTTCCACGACGTGCGGGTCGCCGGCAACCGCCCCGCGTCCGGCGTGGACCTGCGGGGACCGGCGCTGGTCGCGCACGTCGACCCGACGACGACACCGACACCGCTGCGGGAGATCGAGACGCTGTGGCTGAACGGGCTCAACGAGTCCGCGACGGCCGCCTGCTTCTCCCTCGCCGGCTACTCCCACGACGCCCGCGTCCGCGCGGACGAACTGGCGCTGCCGCTGTTCGTGCTGGACCTCACGGGCACCCCGCAGGCCGTCAACGACGCCGCCGACGAGCTGATCCGCACCACGGCCTGACCGCTTCCCGACCCGGCCGTTGCCGTCCCCGGCCGGCTCCGGGCACTCAGCCGTGGCCGGTGAGGGCCGCGAGCCCCCGCTGCGCGTCCTCGACGTTCATCGCGGGCTGGATCGAGACCTCCGCGTCGTACTCCATGAAGAACGGCTCGGTGATGCGCGGCAGCTCCCAGGAGTCCTCCATGTCGAAGAAGATCAGCGCGCACCGCTTCCCCTCGTCGGGCACGAAGTAGGCGGCCTCCGGCTTCAGGTCCTCCAGTAGGGCCAGCAGCGTCTTCTCCATCTCCCCGCTCTGTATCGCCCGGTTGCCCTGCTCGGTGCGCAGGCGGGCCTTGAGCAGCATCCGCATCGCCCTCACCTCGTTCCGGCGACCGGGCCGCGCGCACCGTCGCGCTCGGGCGGACCCGGTCACGCGTCTCCCTCCATCGTCACCCCGCGCACGGCCACCGGCAACGTCCCCGGAGTGCCGCCCCCGCGCGGGCACCCCCGACGGTGGACGGTCACCGCACCCACGCCGAACGTTGACAGGTGCATCGCAGGTTCATAGCGTGACGGCGCGCCGGCGGCGGGACGGGGGGCCTCGAACCGTGAGGCGACACCCGGGCCTCCGCGGGTGCACCGGAACCCCGACCCCACGAGAGGACCACCGGTGCGCACTGTCAGAACCCTCGCGGCCGCCTGCACGGCCGCCGCCGCAGCACTCGCCCTCGCCGCCCCCGGGCAGGCGGCCCCCGCCCCCACGCCCGACGACGGCCCGTCCGAACGGATGCTGCACGTCGAGTACTTCGGCGAGGACGGCCACCCGCGCCACACCGAGGTGCCGGCCGCGGCGCCCGACCGGCTGGCCCGCGACGGCTCCCACGCTCCCGGCGCGACAGCCGGCGACGGCGACGTCACCACGATCGTGCAGAACGGACCGACCGCCGAGAAGCTGGACATCGCCGTCATCGGCGACGGCTACACCGCGGCCGAGCTCGACCACTTCCACACCGACGCGCGCGAGAGCTGGGACGCGCTGCTCGGCGTCGAGCCGTACACCGCGCACGCGGACCTGTTCAACGTCTGGGCGATCGACGCCGTCTCCGCCGAGTCCGGCGTCTCCGGCGACCCGGACCAGGGCGTCGTCCGCGACACCGCACTCGACTCCTCCTTCTGGTGCAACGGCACCGAGCGCCTGCTGTGCGTGGACACCAACAAGGTGGAGGACTACGCGGCCTTCGCGCCCGAGGCGGACCTGGTCGTCGTCATCGCCAACAGCAGCAAGTACGGCGGAGCCGGCTACAACCAGGTGAGTTCCGGCCTCGGTTACGACGGGATCGCCACCCACTCCGGCGACAACGCGCAGTCCGGCCTGGTCGCCGTGCACGAGACCGGTCACTCGCTGGGCAAGCTGGCCGACGAGTACGCCTACACCGACCAGACGTACACCGGCCCGGAGACCGCCGACTCCAACACGAGCGTGTACACGGAAGCCGAGATGGCGAGCCGCCAGACCAAGTGGCACCGGTGGCTGGGCGAGCCCACCCCGGACGGCGGCGTCATCGGCACCTTCGAGGGTGCCGCGTACCACACCCGCGGCATCCACCGACCGAGCGAGAACTCCCTGATGCGGTCGCTGAGCAGCACGGAGTTCAACCTCGTCGGCCGTGAGGCCATGGTCGCCGGCTTCTACCGGCACGCCTCCGTGCTGGCCTCGGACACCGCCCGCACGGCGACGCTGACGCGCGCGGACGAGGTGTCCGTCCGCGTGCCGGACCTGACCGGGGGCGCGTCGGTCGACGTCCGCTGGTACCTGGACGGCTCGGAGCTGCGGAAACTGCGCGGGGAGACGACCGTGAAGGTCGCCCGCGCCCTGGCCGCCGCCGACGACGGCCCGCACCGCCTGCGCGCCCGCGCCACGGTCCGCACCGACGCCGTCCGCGACCCGGCGCTGCGCGGTGACCTCACCGACCAGGGCACCTGGCGCGTGGAGAAGTGACGCACCGTCGACACGACGGGTGACGCGCTCACCCTGCGTCCCGTCGGCATGGCGGGAGCCGCCCCGGCGCTCTCGCCATGCCGACGGCGGACTCCCTTTCCCGGACCCCGCGCCTGCGCCGGAACCTTCAGCGGTGAAACTTTCCTCCGGGGCCCGTGCTCTCACCTCCCCGGCAGAGGTCCGGACCACAGGCGGTGGACGGAACGTCTTTACACGACCGCGCAGAGCAGCTTCGCTTTGACGTGCTCGCGTCATGTTCCCCGTTTCTCGCTGCCCCGGAGGCCGCATGCACCCGCACAGAGCCCGCTCCCCCCGGCGTCGTCTGCACCGCACCGCTCTGGCCGGAGCCGCCGCTCTCGCCCTGATGCTGGGCACGGCAGGCGCCGCCACCGCGGCCCCCGAGAGCGCAGGCGACCACGCGATCGAGGAGGGGCACGCCTACATGGGCGTGGGCCAGGAGATCCACGGAGCCCCCGAGGCGACCCCGCCGCCGGGCCTCGGCATCAACGGCTCCGGTGGCGGCGTCCAGGGCATCGACGTCTCGCACCACCAGGGAGGCATCAACTGGGGCGCCGTGCGCAACTCCGGCATCCAGTTCGCGTGGATCAAGGCCACCGAGGGCACCAGCTTCGAGGACTCGCGGTTCAACACCAACTACACCGGCGCCTACAACGCCGGCGTCATCCGGGGCGCCTACCACTTCGCGCGCCCGAACGTCTCCAGCGGCTCCGTCCAGGCCAACTTCTTCGCCTCCAACGGAGGCGCGTGGTCGCGCGACAACCGCACCCTGCCGGGCGTCCTGGACATCGAGCACAACCCGTACGGCGCCATGTGCTACGGCAAGTCCACCGCGCAGATGCGCAACTGGATCTCCGCGTTCTACAACACCTACAAGTCGCGCACGGGCCGTGACGTGGTGATCTACACGACGGCGAGCTGGTGGAACACCTGCACCGGCCGCTGGTCGGGCATGGGGAACAAGAGCCCGCTGTGGGCCGCCCACTGGACGAGCAGCCCCTCCCCCACAATCCCCGCCGGCTTCCCGACCTGGACGGCCTGGCAGTACACCAGCACCGGCAGCGTCAACGGCGTCTCCGGAAACGTGGACCGCAACAAGTTCAACGGCAGCCGCTCGCGCCTGCTCGCGCTCGCCAACAACACCTGACCCGGCACCCCTTCGGGACAGCGCAACGGGGGCGGGCGTCCGGCGGTAGCCGGCTCCGCCCCCGTTGCGCGCTCAGGCCGCGTACGGCAGACCCGCGCCCTTCCGGCAACGGCGCCGGGGACGCAGCTCCGGCCCCGCGGTCACGCCATCTTGTCGTGTCCACTACCATCCTGGCCGACCGCTGCACCGCCTGCCGAAGAAGGTGTCCTCGTGACCGGCCTCCGACGCTGGGCCGCACGCGCTGCGGCGCTGGCCCTCACCACCGCGCTGATCGGCGCCGGCACGGAGCTGACCGGGGACGGGCCGGCCCTCGACCACGCGGGGCCCGCTCCCGGCCCCACCTTTGGCGAGTCTCCCGAACCGGACGGGCGGACGCGGCTGCTGGGAGACGGCTCCACGGCCGCGACCGGCCCGCAACCGCACCAGCCGGCTCCGGCCAGGCTCGAACCCGGCGCGAAGCCACCGCAGTTCGTGGTCTTCTCGTGGGACGGCGCCGGAGAGGACGGCAACCGCCTCTTCTCCCGCTTCCGCAAGCTGGCGAAGAAGCACGACGCCTCCATGACCTACTTCCTCAGCGGCCTGTACGTGCTGCCCGAGGAGCAACGCGCGCGCTACCACCCGCCCGGGCACCAGGCGGGTGCGTCGGACATCTCCTTCCTGTCGGACGGTCACCTCCGCGCCACACTCCGGGAACTCCGCCTCGCCTGGCTCGACGGAAGCGAGGTCGGCACCCACTTCAACGGGCACTTCTGCGGACGCGGCGGAATCCGCGACTGGACGACCGACGACTGGCTCAGCGAGATCGGGCAGTCCAAGTACTTCGTCCAGCACTGGAAGACCACCACCGGCTGGAAGGGCATGCCCCCGCTGCCCTTCGACTACGACAAGGAGCTGATCGGCGGCCGCACCCCCTGCCTCGAAGGCCGTGACAACCTGCTCCCCGCAGCCAGGGACATGGGATTCCGCTACGACTCCAGCGGCAACGGCACCCAGGTGTGGCCCGGCAAGGAGGAAGGGCTGTGGGACCTGCCGTTGCAGCAGATCCCCATGCCCGGGCGTTCGTTCGAGACCCTGTCGATGGACTACAACTTCCTCGCCAACCAGTCCGGCACGGTCGAGGGCGACCCGGCCAGGCGGGCGTACTGGGAGCGTCAGTGGCACGACGGTCTCCTGCAGGGCTTCCGCCGCGCCTACGAGGGCAACCGTGCCCCGATGATCGTCGGCAACCACTTCGAGCAGTGGAACGGCGGCATCTACATGGAGGGCCTCGCCGAGGTCATCAAGACGGTGTGCCCGCTGGAGGACGTGCGCTGCGTCTCCTTCAAGCAGCTCGTCGACTGGCTCGACGCCCAGGACCCC